>CALGZB010000051.1 GCA_937934655.1 uncultured Acidimicrobiales bacterium
TCGCTTTGCGAGCTGCACGGCGGCGGACCCAACGCCGCCTGATGCGCCGGTGATCAGTATCCGTTCGCCTTCGGCAAGCTGAGCTTTGTGCAGCATGCCCTCGGCCGTGCTGTAGGCGCACGGGAACGATGCGAGCGCGACATCGTCAAGATCGGTGGTGATCGAAAGAGCTTCGGAGGAATCGGTACAGCAGAACTGGGCGAAGCCGCCGTCGATCTCCGAACCGACAGTCCGGCAATCTTTTGAATCTTCGACGCCGGCGTTCTGCATGGGGCGAACTAGCACCCGCTGACCAATCCGCGAGGCGTCGACATCGCTACCAACGGCCACGACCTCTCCAGCCACATCTGCGCCCTGAATCCTCGGAAAGCTCAATCCTTCGCCGTCCCAGCCGCCGTCGACGCTTACATCAACGGCGAATCCGTCGCTGCCAACGTTCGTGCCGCTCACCACGTTCTTCGAGTACCAACCAATGCGCGTATTCACGTCGGTGTTGTTGATCCCGGCAGCGGTAACCCGAATCAAAACATCGGATGGGCCTGGCTTCGGTACTGGCACGTCAGAGCGGTATTCGAGCTGGTCATAGCCGCCGTTGCCGAGCAAATAGACGGCGTACATGGTTTTGGGAATAGCCATGCCCAGATTCTGCCCGATCCCGAAGACAGGAATACGCTTGGGCCAAGACCTCTGAAAGTAAGAACGCGGGGTCAGACCCCGCGTTCTTACTTTTAGACCGTAGGTGTGGTGGGGGAGTCTGGTGATTACTGACGAACATGTGGCAGAGTTCAGCGAGCAGGGTGTGACCCTGATTCGCAAGGCGATCTCCGACGAGTGGGTCCACGTGCTCCGGAGTGGAATCGACGCGAACATCGCGTCGCCATCGGACCGTGGGCGGGTGTGGGATACCGATGCCGAGGGTCGCGTGACCTTTTACGACAGCCAGGCCTGGCGAAGTATCCCCGAGTATCGAGACTTTGTGCTCAATTCACCGATGGCCGGAATCGCGGGCACGGTGATGAACGTCTCTAAGGTCAACTTCTTCTTTGATGCGGTTTTCGTTCGGTCGCCGGGCGCCCAGTTCCGCACTCCCTTCCATCAGGACGAGCCCTACTGGTCGGTTGAAGGATTCGAAACCTGCTCGGCATGGACGCCGCTAGTGCCGGTCGAGAAGAAGAGCGCCCTCGAGTTTGTGGCCGGTTCGCATCGATGGGGCGTGAAGTACCAACAAACCAACTTTGGAGCGCTTGTAGACGACGAGCGCGACTACGTGAGCTACGAGAACACCGATGCCGTGCCGTTTCCCGATATCGAAGGAAACCGCGATGACTATGAGATCCTGAGCTGGGACATGGAACCGGGCGATATCGCGGTCTTTAACGCCCGAATGATCCACGGGGGTTCAGGCAACTTGGCCGCCGAACGAGAGCTGAAGGTGTTCAACACGCAGTGGCTTGGCGACGATGTACGAGTGAGATTCAAGCCAGAAGGCATGGACCCCGATCACACGGCTGTGATGACCGAAGCCGGGTTGAGCGACGGTGATCCGATCGGTACCGATCTGTACCCCGAACTCTGGCGGCGCTAACTCCTCGCAACCAGCCGTTCGCTACCCTGGCCAGTCCTCGACATCGGTGGTGACGCTCAGATGCAAGCCATCGCCCGTCCACGGGTTCGCCCGAGCGACGGCTTCGTCGACCTCGGTGCCAAGACCTGGCTCGGTAAACGGAATCACGTAGCCGTCGACCCACTGCACCGGATTGGTGAGAATGTCGGCGTGGAACCCGCCCCACTGTTCGATGCCCTCAAGAACTAAGAAATTGGGGATCGTTGCCGCGACGGCCAGATTGGCGGCGCCGGCAATAGGACCGCAGTAGAGGTGCGGAGCGATCTGGGCACCGAACGTCTCGGCGATCGCCGCAATCTTCTTCCCGGCGGTGATACCACCAGCCCGGGCAAGGTTGGGCTGCAAGATCGACGCAGCACCGTGGATGAGAAGTCGTTGAAACTCGACGATGCTGGTAAGTCGTTCGCCGGTGGCCACCGGGATCGATGTGTGGCGTGCTACCTCGGCCATCGCTTCCGGGATATCGGGCGGGCAGGGCTCCTCAAACCAAAGGGGCGACCACGGTTCGAGCCGTTGAGCCAGACGGATGGCTCCAGACGGCGTGAACTGTCCGTGGGTGCCGAACAGCAGGTCGGCGTTGGGGCCAACCGCTTCTCGAATTTGGCGAACAAAAGCCTCGGAGCGGTCGAGCTCATTCATTGACGGCTGTCGCGGTCCTACAGCCCGATAAGGGCCGGCGGGGTCGAACTTGATGGCGGTGTGGCCGGCCTCGACGTAGGACACCGCACGCTCTGCTGCGAGTGTCGGGTCGGTGTAGACGCTCTCATCGGCTCCCGGCGCCGGATAGATGTAGGTGTAGCCCCGGACCCGTTCGCGTACGAGGCCGCCCAGCAGATCGGTGACGTTGCGGTTGGTTTCTTTGCCAACGATGTCCCACGACGCCATATCGAAGGCGCTGATGATGCCGCCGATGGTGACATCGGGGCGCTGGGTAAAGCCGAGGGAGTACAGCAACCGGGTGCGCTCCTCGATGCGGAACGGGTCGGTGCCTTTCACCCGGCGGTCGAAGACATCGGCCACCAGCGCAGCGACGGTGTCGGGGCTAAACGGCGGCGAGTAGACCTCGCCCCACCCTGTGGCTCCCGTATCGGTCGAGAGCTTGACGAATACGAAGTACTTTCCGCCGAACCCCGGCGGGGGATTACCGACAACGAATGTCTCGACCTCGGTGAACTTCATGTTTGGGTCCCTGCCGCAGACGCATCCATAACGATGACATTGCGGATGACCGACCCATCGGCGACTGCTTCGATCGCCGCATTGATGTCGTCGAGCTCGTAGGTTGCCGACACCAGCTCGTCGAGCTTGAGTCGGCCCTGCTGGTACCACTCGATGAGTTGCGGAATGTCTCGCTGGACCTGAGCGGTGCCCATCTTCGAACCGATAATTCGCTGTCCGTAGGCCGCGATGTTGACCGGGTCGATCTCGATCTCATTGTTCAGCGCCGGCATGCCAACGATCACGAGTTCGCCGCCGATGTCGAGGAGTTCGAGGCCAGCAAGAATGGCTGGTTTCGCCCCCACAGTGATGAACACATGGCTGGCTTTCGGAGTGCCCCCGGTCGCCTCGGCCAGAACGGCGGCGGCATCGTCGGGTGTGGCCACATGGGTAGCTCCAAAGCTACGAGCGATAGCAAGTTTCGGTTGGGCCAGATCGACAGCGACGACAGCTTTGGCGCCAGCGATAGCCGCACCCTGGACGGTGTTGAGCCCTACGCCGCCAGCGCCGATGACAACCACGGTGGAGTTGGTGTCGACCGACGAGGTATTGGTGACAGCGCCTACCCCGGTGATAACCCCGCAGGCCAAGGTAGAAGCGACGGCCCAGCTCATATCGTCGGGAATCGCAACCACTTGCGAGTGATCGACCAGAGCTTCTTCAGCGAACGCCCCGCACTGCATTGCCGCGAGGACATCGGTTCCTGAAGCGTCGGCCAGGCGTGATGCGCCGTCGGTGGCGAACTCAGCGGAACAGAAAACCTCGTTACCTCGGAGACATTGATCGCACTGGCCGCACGAGCGAATCAGCGTCACAACCACACGGTCGCCTGGTGCTACCGAGCTGACATCGGCGCCGACGGCTAGAACTGTTCCCGCCGCTTCGTGGCCGTACACCGCAGGAAGAGTGCCGCCCCAGGCGCCTTCGGCGAAATGAATGTCGCTATGGCATATCGCACATGCAGCGATGTCGACATGAACGTCGGTTGGCGAGAGATCGCCGAGGATGAGGTCTTCGATGACGAGAGGTTTTCCGAACTCTCGACAAACTGCTGCACGCATAGGCGGGCTGGCTCCCTGCTGGTGGGTTAGTGAGGTGCTGAGGCAGCAAGGTGCTGCTGACTGCGGAAGACGTTAGCCCGAGCGGAGGTTACGCAGGAGGGATCTCGTCGAACGGCACCAAGGTGACCGTGGGGGTGACGATGTCGCTTGTGGGAAGCACAAACCGCCAGAAGCCAATCACCAGATTGCGGCCTTCGGTGTCGATCCAGTTGGGGACGCCCGGGTCTTGATGGGCGACGACCATCCGAAAGGTTCCGTCGGGCTCGAGGGTGGTCTGCTTGCGGTTGAGTCCAACCGGCCGGTTGAGATAGTCGAGGGTCTGTTGCCAACGGGTCCAGAGGCAGAGATACCCGGCCCGACACTCTGGCCAAGCCCCTTCGATCACCAGCGCTTCGTCGTCACCGAGCATGAGCGGGGCAAGGGAGTAGGACGCATCGGCAAAGGACAGAAAGTGTTCGCCAGGCGGAACAGGTGCCGGGAATTCATTGACGGTGCTTCCTGCGAAGGATGGCCGTTCTTTGGTTCCGGGGGCACCCATATCGATGGTGCGCGACCTAACGAAGGTGCTTACCCGTTGAATGCTCTCGGCCACCGAGGCGTCGGTCGGGCGGGGGAGAGGTGGCGTTGGTTGGGTGGTCTCGATGGTGAGGTTCATCGGCCGGGTGTCGTCGCCGGCCACGAACTGCTCTTCTTCGAAGTAGTGACGGGTGGTGAGACTCGCTGCTTCGGGGTCGAGTTCGAGCCAGTTGCGGTCGGCGGGTTCGCCACCTACCCGGATTTCAAAGTTTCCATCGGCGTCGAGGTCGAACTGCGTATCGTTGATCACCCCGGCCGTGCGGTCGGGAGTACTGCCGTCTCGAGGCCCAGCTTCGACAGTGATCGACAGGTACACCCCGCCCGCCATGTTGCCGCGAACGATGTATTCGTGGTCCGCCGAAACAGGAGCTTCGTTGTAGACGGCGTCGGGATTGTCGCCCGTGAACTTTCGGAAGGACGAAACGATCTTGCGGAACTCGGGTTTGCTGGGGTCGCGCTCGAATGCGCTGAACAGGCCACCCTGGAGAATATGCATCGCTGAGCGGAGTGCCCCAGCGACATCATCGTCGGAGCTCACCATCCATTCATCGCCGGCGTAACGCTCATCGACTTCTTGGAGCGTGGCGATCAGTTCGCGTAACGCTCCTCGACTTGCAGCTTCATTCCTCGACTCTTGTGGTTCCTGCGTCATGTCGCCGTTACTCCTCGGTGATGTTGTAGTGAGCGACATAGGTCGCGTACTCGGCTCGAAGCTGATCGGCATCAAGGCCGTACTGCTCGAACGTGTATTCGTGCTTTCCGAATTTTCCTTTGGGTTTCTCCGCCAGGTAGTTCTTGATGGCCTCGGCGTGCCCCTCCGGCCAAGCCAGGCCGATGCGGTCATACACCTGGCGAATCGCATCGGCGGGCGACGTCATCAGCTGATCGAAGTGCGAATCGACAAAGCGATCCTCAGGCACCGTGCCGTCAGTGCGCCAGCCCATGAGCTGCTCCACCATGAACCGGAAACCGATACTCATGGTCTGGCCCTGCACCAACGGATCGACATCGTTGCTGCGGATCCAACGAAGAATTGCGGTGGTGCTCGCCGCCGATGCAACCCACTTGAGCGGGTCACGGTGCGTCGACACGATGAGCGCATCGGGGTATTCGGCGAACAGCTCCGGAATCGCCATGAGATGCCCAGGCGTCTTGAGAAGCCAGTTGGTGGTGTTGCGTCCGAGCTGTCGATCCTGCCACTGGAGCGTCTGGAGAAACTTGCGGTGATCGGCGTATTCGCGAGCCACGAGTTCCGGATGATCCTGAACCCACAGGCCGAACAGCGGCGAGTTGTACTGCATACTCCAGTACCCGGCCGAAAAATTGAGAGCCATAAAGTGCACACACTCGCAGGGGAGATCGTGGCGAAGCTCGTGCACCGTCATCAGTTCGGGCTGAATATCGGCCCAGAGTTCGTGCTCGGCTTCCCCCATTGCCATCCGTTCGGCTTCCTCGGCCTCACGATCGGCGCCGCCATCGGTGGCCGGGTCGACGATCGGTCGGAGCGGTAACGGGTGGCTCGCTTCCCAGGAAACCGGCGCCCGTAGCGACGGGTCGAGAGCGAGGAGCTCAAGGGTGATCGTTGTGCCGGTGCGTGGTGGGCCGATCACGAAGATGGGCGCAGTGATTTTCTCGTCGAAAATTTCGGGGTGCTCGGCCCACACCTTGCGGAGGCGAAGTCGCGTCTGTAACACCCGCACTATCTCGTTGCGGGCGAGGATGCGGCCGATGTGGGTGGCGTTGCTCTCGGCATCGATCGATCGCACGCGTTGGCGCATCGATTCGATATCGAGTTCATCGCCGACATCGGTTAGGCCAGTGGTTTCTCGGGCGATCGCCAGCAACTCATCTGGGTCAAGCGAAACCGTGGATTCGCCGGTGGCCTGACCCAAAGCATTGAGACGTCGCACCCAATCGGGGCGCTCGTACATGTCTGCAACTTAGAGACGTCGCGCGATTCATGCGATTCTGTTCAACAGAAACCCACGAGCGATCTACCGATACCCGGAGCACCACATCATGGCGATCACCGAAGAAATCGTAGAAACCACCAGCGATGGCGAACCAATGGCGGTGATAGTCAAGCAGCCGGCCGATGCTCCGCAGGACGGTGGTGACTGGCCGACCGTGGCGATCTTTCACGACGCACCCGCCATCCGGTCGGCATTGCATATCTACGCCACCGCCCTGGCCAACGAGGGCTACAAAGTCGTTATCCCCGATCTTTACCACCGGCATGGACGTATGGAGGGCTTCGACCCAGCGGCGATGAAAGAGAACCCAGAGCTAGGGAACCGGATGGTCGAATTGCTGTATTCGCTCACCGATGATGGCATCCAGAACGACCTCGACGCCGGGCTCGAAGCAGCGGGTGTGCCCGCCGATGCGCCGATTGCCGTCCTTGGTTTCTGCCTCGGATCACGGGCCGTTTACCGGTCGATGATGCGGATGCCCGAGCGGGTCGTAGCAGGAGCGGCATCACACCCCTCCTTTATGGCCGACGACGAACCCGACTCCCCGCATCTCACCGCCGCCGAACTCACCGTGCCGTTCTATATGGGAATCGGTACTGCAGATGAGGTGCAATCCATAGCGATGCATCAACCGTTCTTTGATGCAGTCGAACCGCTCGACCATGTCGAGTTGGTCATCTTCGATGGGGTCGATCACGGCTACACGTGGCCGGACTCTTCCAGCTACAGCCAGATTGCGGCCGAAACATCGTGGGCGAAGACGACGAAGCTCTTCCGCGAAAGCTTCGCCGCCCGCTAGGGTCGCCGAGGTTATGTCGCAACAAGCGTTAATCATCTCCAACGTCGTAGCGGTCGTGCTGCTGGTCTTTGGGCTGTACTTCCCTCGCTATCGCCGCAAGGACATGGTGGTGGCGATCCTCGGAATCAACGTCGGCGTCCTCTCGGTCGCCACCGTGCTGGCCAATGCCGAAGTTTCGGCCGGCCTCGGGCTCGGACTCTTCGGCGTGCTCTCGATTATCCGCCTTCGCTCACAAGAACTCGACCAGGAAGAAGTTGCCTACTACTTCTCGGCGCTGGCCTTGGGCCTGCTCGGTGGAGTGAGTGTGACCCCCGAGTGGGTCACCCCTGCGCTGATGCTCACGATCTTGGCGGCGCTCTTCATCGCTGGGCACCCCAAGTTGTTCGCTAATGCCCGTAGCCAGGTGGTGACGCTCGACGCCGCGATTACCGATGAGGCGGCGCTCAAGGAACGGCTCGAATCGCTACTCGGCGGCAATGTACATCGTATGAAGGTTCGGCGAGTCGACCTTGTAAACGACACGACCGTCGTCGACGTGCGGTTCTCGATCTCTCCATGAGTCCCGGCGGGCTCGCCGCAGTCGAGCCGATCTCGCTCGAGGGGATCAATGCGATTGCCGAGCTACAGGTTCGGGTCGATCGGAAGTACATCGTGGCACCCACACAGGCTGCGGCGATGGTGGCCGAACTCCCCGCCGAGGTTCGGGTGCTCGAGATCGACGGGGTTCGAGAGTTCGCCTACGAGTCGGTGTACTTCGACACTGAGGACTTTTCGCTGTATTTGGCCACGGCTCGCCGGCGGCGACAGCGCTACAAGGTGCGCACCCGGGTGTACGTCGATTCGGGCACCGCCATGCTCGAGGTAAAAACAAAAGGCGGCCGTGGCACCACGGTGAAACAACGTATGGAGTACGCGCTCGACGACGTGGGTCACCTCACCACCGAAGGCCGGGCCTTTGTCGAGGCGGCTGTGGGGCGTGCCGGTGCGGCCGACGGTCTGCGGCCCACGTTGACCACTCGGTACCGACGCTCGACTTTTGTGAACCCGGCATCCGGTGCGCGGCTTACCTCCGACACCGACCTGTCGTGCACCGATTGGCGAGGCGAGTCGGTCTCTCTCGATCAGGTGGTGCTTGAGAGCAAATCGCCGGGTGGAGCAAGCATGTTTGACCGATGGCTTTGGGCGGCAAGTACTCGGCCAGTAAGGCTCAGTAAGTTCTGCACCGGCTTGGCAGCGCTGCACCCCGAGTTGCCAGCGAACAAGTGGCACCGCACCCTCGAGGCACACTTCGATCGTTCCTCGTTGGTTTAGTCCTGTCTTCTTTGCCCAGGTGCTTGCGGCGGGTAGGTTTCGGACATGAGCGACGTTGCTGCAGTAGACCGGTTACTGGCTATCGAGGAGATCTCGGCGTTGAAGGCGCGGTATTGGCGCTGTATCGACACGAAGGAGTGGGCTGAACTTCGCTCTACGGTGTTTGCCGACGACCTCGCAGCTGATTTCACCGGAACAGGTGGAGGGATCTACAGCAGCGCAGACGACGTGGTGGCAATGCTCGAGAGGTCGTTGGCTGGCGCCGTTTCGGCCCATCAGGGAGGCGCAGGCGAGATCGACATCACCGGCCCCGAAACCGCAAGCGGAACCTGGGCGTTCATCGACCACATCGAACAGGCCGACTACACACTCGATGGCGCTGGTCGCTATCACGAGACCTATCGCCGAACCTCTGATGGCTGGCGCATCGCCACCACGCGGATCTCTCGTCAATACACCAACTTTGTCCGGCCCGACGCCGAATCCAAGGTTGTGGACCTTCTCTACGCATATGCCCGCAGTATCGATGCCGGCGACTACCAAGGCGTTGCCGATCTCTTCACTCATGGCGCGATCCTGTACGCCCCCGACGCCGCCGAGGCCGAGCAGGTCATCGGCGCTGATGCGGTGCTGGCTACCTACCAGGCCACGACCCGTCTGTATCCCGACGGTACGCCACGAAGTCGTCACCTCACGACCAATGTCAGCGTCGAGGTCGATCATCTCGCCGGCACGGCCACTGCCAGCAGCTATTTCACCGTGCTTCAGCAAACCGATGACCTCCCGTTGCAGCCAATCATTAGCGGGAGTTACGCCGACACGTTCGCGATCGTCGAGAACCAATGGTGGTTCAAGACGCGACTCATCGAGGTTTGCCAAATGGGCGACCTAAGCCAGCACCTCTTGTTCGACCTGTCGGGCGAAGGCACGTGAAGGCCGCTGTTCTCCGTGAAGTCGGGCAACCGCTAACCATCGAGGACGTCGAGGTCGACACACCTGGGCCCGACGAAGTTCTGATCCGTACCGCAGCGGTTGGTGTGTGCCATTCCGACCTGCACTTTATGGAAGGCCACTACCACGCCGACCTGCCTGTGGTGCCCGGACACGAGGCCGCCGGGGTTGTTGAGCAGGTTGGGGAGCGGGTCACCTACGTGGCCCCTGGCGACCATGTCATCACCTGCATGTCGGTGTTCTGTGGCCACTGCAAGGTCTGCACTACGGGGCGTCCCTACCTTTGTGAGAGTGCTGAGACCCGTCGGACTGAGGGTTCCCGGCTACTTCAGGGCGGCGAACCTATCGATCAGTTGTATGAGCTGTCGTCGTACGCCGAGATGATGCTGGTGCACGAACGGGCAGTGGTGAAGATCCGCAAAGACATGCCGCTCGATCGGGCGGCGCTCATCGGTTGTGCAGTCATGACTGGCTTCGGTGCCGTGGTCAACACCGCCAAGGTCGAGGTTGGCGCGTCGGTGGCGGTCATCGGTTGTGGGGGTATCGGCCTGTCGGCGATCAACGGCGCCGCGCTAACCGGTGCTGGTCAGATCATCGCCATCGATGTTGTGGCGGAAAAGCTTGAAGCCGCCAAACACTTTGGCGCTACCCATGTCATCGATTCTTCAACGATGACCTCGGCCGAGGTCGTTGCTGCAGTCAAAGACCTCACCAGCGGGGGAGTCGAGTACTCCTTCGAGGCGGTCGGCTTGAAAGCCACTACCGAGCAGTGTTTTGACATGTTGCGCCCGGGCGGCGACGCAACGGTCATCGGTATGGTGCCCGAAGGCCAGCGGGTCGAGATTGACGCCTCAGAGTTGTTGATGGAAAAGACGCTGCAGGGCTCGAACATGGGCTCAAACCGGTTCCGGGTCGACATGCCCCGCCTGGTCGAGTTTTACCTCGACGGCAAACTCCATCTGGACGAACTCATCTCCAAGCGCATTGACCTGAGCGACATCAACAAAGCCTTCGACGAAATGAAATCCGGCTCAGTAACCAGATCTGTCATCACCTTCGAAATTCCGCTCTTGCAGGCTAATCGGTGAAGCTGACGAGGATGGCGGCGTTGGCGATGACGATTCCGTCGCTTGCTGGTCGGTCGTCGCTGGGCTCAGCTGGTACGTCGAGGCCGCCCACCTGTGTATTGATGGTGACGGTTCCATAGGGGACCTCTTCTGCCACAGCATCTAGGTCGACCTCGTCGGGCTTCTGCACGCCGATGCGGACCTCGACATGCATGTCATGGACGGTCTTATTGGTGGCCCGAAAGAAGTTGAGGCTGCTGTGGCGCAGCGCGTCAGAAACCGCACGACGGGCGGCCTTGGTGTAGTCGTTGCCGTGAACATCGACCCCCATACCCATCTCGGTGATCCATCGGGTCGTTTCACGTTCGTCGGCCATCAGGCAATCAAAGCACCGATGGATTACGGAGTCCGAGGCGGGGCCGATAGCTTCAACCCATGGCTGCTGTGGATCATTTCGATGTTGTCGTTGTCGGTGCCGGAATCTCGGGCATCGGGGCGGCGTATCACCTCAAGACGTTCTGTCCCGACCGGACCTTCACCATTCTCGAAGGTCGACCACAACTCGGTGGCACGTGGGATCTGTTCCGTTACCCGGGCGTGCGATCCGACAGCGACATGCACACGCTCGGCTATAGCTTCAAGCCATGGAAAGCCAAGAAGGCCATCGCCGACGGTCCGGCGATCCTCGAATACCTGCAAGAAACCGTCGACGAAAACGACATCGGTGGCCATATCCGGTTTAACCACCTGGTCACCAATGCGAGCTGGTCGACCGACGACGCCACCTGGACGGTCACCGCAACGCGAGCCGACGACGGCTCGATCGAGACCTATACCTGCAACTTCCTTTTCATGTGCTCGGGGTATTACAGCTACAAGGGCGGCTACGAACCAGAGTTCGCAGGCAGCGAGAGCTTTGGTGGTGAGATCATCCACCCCCAGAAGTGGCCCGAGGATCTCGACTACGCCGGCAAGAAGGTCGTAATCATCGGCTCAGGTGCCACCGCCGTAACGCTGGTTCCGGCAATGGCCGACACCGCCGAGCACATCACGATGCTCCAGCGTTCGCCGACCTACGTGGTCACCCGCCCCTCGGAGGATGCAGTTGCCAACAACCTCCGCAAGGTCCTGCCCTCAAAGCTGGCCTATGAGATCGTGCGACGCCGCAACGTCTGGCGGGGCGAAATGATTTACGGCAAGACTCGCACCGAACCGGAGAAGATCAAAGAGCTGATTTTGAAAGGGGTACGCAAGGAACTCGGGGACGACTACGACGTCGACACCCACTTCACGCCCACGTACAACCCATGGGATCAGCGCATGTGTCTGGTTCCCGATAGCGATCTGTTTGCAACGATCCGGGACAAGAAGGCCACCGTTGTTACCGATTTCATCGAGCGTTTCACTGAGACCGGCATTCAGCTGAAGTCAGGGCAACACCTCGAAGCCGACATCATCGTGACGGCCACCGGTCTGCAGCTCGTGACGCTCGGCGAAATGGACTTTCACGTCGACGGGGAAGCGGTCGACTTCTCTGACGTGTTTACCTACAAAGGCCTTGGCTACAGCGATGTGCCCAACCTCGTGTCGTCGTTTGGATATATCAACGCATCGTGGACGCTGCGAGCCGACCTGACCTGCGAGTACGTCTGCCGTTTGTTGAACCACATGACCGAGACCGGCACCGACCAATGTACGCCGCGGCTTCGACCAGCCGATGCCGACATGCCTCGCCGGCCGTGGATCGACGATTTCTCGGCTGGTTACATGCAACGCATGATGCCGATGATGCCAAAGCAGGGCGATCGTGCCCCATGGCTCAATACGCAGAGCTACAGCGCCGACAAGAAACTCTTCCGCAGCGGCCCAATAGCCGACGGCGTCATGCGGTTCACCAAAAAGGCCCGCGTCGACGCAACGGTGTAGGCCGGGGACCGCCTCGACCGCACAGGCGACCGAATCTGGCAGAGCGGTATTCGCTCTGTGGATCGCGATTCGACGAGTACGCCGCCGCATTCACCGAGGGGGCGGACGATCTGTTGACAAGGGGTAGCATCAGCTGCACCTTGGCGGTAGCCCGCGAACCGAAGGAAAACACTCTGTGAGTTGGAAAAAGCAAACAGTATTGTCCCCTTCGTCGGCAGCGTGTGCGATGACGTTCTGTCTGATTGCGGCGACGGTATCTGTGGGTGCGCCTGCCTTCGCTCAAGAAAACGAGCGTTGTATGCAGCGTGATGTCACGGTCGATATTGGGGCTGGGGATGCGCCTACCGAGGGTGATGACGTCATTAGGGGTACGAGTGGTGACGACGTCATCGATGCGCTTGGCGGCGTCGACATCATCTGTGGAGGTCGGGGTGACGACATCATTCGAGGCGGTGAAGGCAACGACCGCATTATCGGCGGAGGCGGCAACGATGTCGTCTACGGAGGAAAGGGTCGCGACGTCATTCGCGCAGGGCCAGGTGACGATGAAATCTATGGCGGCCGAGGCAGAGATCGACTACGAGGCGGGCGCGGCAAC
>CALGZB010000052.1 GCA_937934655.1 uncultured Acidimicrobiales bacterium
CCGAGCACTCGATCGACCCGGCGACCCTGGTCGGCACGGGTGTTGGGGGTCGTATCACCCGGTGGGATATTGAAGCCGCAGTTACAAACACATCTCCTGCCTCGGCTCCCATCCCCATCGCCGCCCAACCCGCAGCCGCCAATGGCACTGTTCGGGCAATGCCCAAGGTCCGCAAAGCTGCCCGCGACGCTGGTATCGATCTGCGGACACTCGCTGGTTCGGGCACTGGCGGAGCGGTTACCCTGAGCGATCTCGGCCAACCTGCGGCCGGCGGACCCGCAGTAGCCCCAGACCGACGCGAACGCCTCTCGGCGATGCGACGTTCTATTGCCGCTCACCTCACCGAGTCGGTGCAGACGATTCCGCAGTTCATGTCGAGCGTCGACGTCGATGCCACCGCGGTTCTCGCTACCCGTCAGGCGCTCCGTGAACGCCTCGATGCGCCGGTTCCTATCGACGCCGTGCTGATGTCGCTGCTCATTCCGGTGCTGCGCGACCATCCGCTCGTGAACGCGATGCTCGATGGCGACGAGGTCGTGTACTACGGCGCCCACAACATCGGCGTCGCGGTCGACACTCCCGACGGTTTGATGGTTCCGGTCGTCCACGGGGCCGGCCAACGGTCGATCGGCGAACTCGCCGCCGAAATCGTGCAACTCGCCGCCGCAGCACGAGGACGGACGATTGATCCTGCGAGTCTCACCGGCGCAACCTGCACCATCAACAACGTGGGCGCGATCGGGATCGTGGGCGGAACACCGATCCTCCCGCTCGGAACCAGCACCATCATCGCCTTTGGCGTCGCCCGGCCGGTCGTGCAATTACGCAACGGCAACCCGGTCGAGGTTCCGACCATCACCATAAGCGCCACGTTCGACCATCGACTCCTCGATGGCGGCGACGCCGGACGCTTCCTCACCCAGCTAAAACAACACCTCGAAGTTCCAGCGCTCGCACTGCTGTAGGTAACGTCCCGAGAGACGCTCACACTCAGCCGAGGTTCACGACCGAATCCACCAGACCGTCGACCATCGCTACGTTGATGCGGCTCGGGCTGAAGTCCATTGTTACCGCAAACATCTCGCCGTCTTCCTCGACCACACGCACCGACATTGCGTTGTCCTCAGCCCAGGCTTCAGCCTCAGCGAGTGACAGACCCTTCAGCGCCTCGGCGATTTCGTCGACATCGGCGCTTACTTCCATGCCGCTTGGATCACTGTCTTCTGGGGAGCTCGTCACAACCTCATCCTCGGGTTCAGAAACATCGGGAGTGCTTACGTTCTCACCAGTAACGATTGTTGTAGCTGGAGGCTCGGTAAGCCCGGTAGAGACCGAGGCGTCGGAACCGCACGCGATTGTGCCGAGCGTGAGCCCAACAAGAAGAGGAACGGTGAGGCGAAGAGTGCGGAGGGGGCTATTCATATCTCTATGACGACGATAGATGACGCTGCGGTTCCCCATGCCGCACATTCTTTGTCCGGCGAAATGACCACGGCTACGGTCGGCCCATGAAGATCTCTCGCATTCACCACACCGCCGTCAGCGTGGCCGACATGGATCGGTCGCTGGCGTTCTATATCGATCTGCTCGGCCTCGACCTGGTATTCGACAGCGCCATCACTCCCAACCCGGCGCTCGACGCGGTGGTGGGTATGGAGGACGCTGGCGGGCGCGTGTGCTGGCTGATGGCTGGCGACACCATGCTCGAGTTGTGGCAGTGGGACACCCCTTCTGGCAGGCCGCTACCTGATGATTACCGACCTGCCGATCATGGCGTAACCCACTTTGCGTTCGTGTGCGACGACGTCGAAGAGCTCCACCGCCGCATCGTCGATGCCGGATTGTCGGCCAACACCGCACCCACCGACCTCCGAATGCACCTCACTACCTATGTACGCGGCCCCGACGACGAAATCATCGAGATCCTCGAAGACCGGGTTACCGACGACTGGCTCGCCAAACTGCGTGAAGAGGCGCAGCAGCGCAGGGCGGCCCGGTAGCCGAGGCTTTCGCGAAACGCTCGAAACACCGGCCCCTAGCAGGGCATGTAGACAACTTTCCAAGACTGTCACACCATCGAACTAGTGTTCGATACATGACATTCGTTGACGATCAACTTCGGTTCGAGGACCACCCTGGTTCTGGCTCTGCTGGTTCTGGCTCTGCTGGTTCTGACGATCCCGATTCTGCTGGCACCGAGTTTGAAGGCATGCTGCAACCAGGTGAGTTGCGGCCGACCTTCGAGCTGCTAACCAACACGCTCATGGCCATGCCAACGCCTGACGCCATGGTTGAGATCAGCTGGCTCAAACGAAACCTCGCCGCCACCGAGGCCCGGGTACTTGCTGCCGCTAAAGAACAAGGCATGTCCGATCGCGAAGCCGAAGATCTCGCCGACCAAAGCGGCAAGAAGTCGAAGGCCAACCGCAAGAAGGCAGCGAAGCGTGGCGAAGCGGTGAAGAACAACCCGCGGCTCGCAAACGATGTCGAGGACGGCAGCGTCTCTGAAGAACAGTTCGATGACCTTGCCGATGCCGACGCAAAGACCGACGGCGCTGCATCGAAGAACCCCAAGCTCATGGACGACGTTCGCGGCTCGAACGCCGATCAATCCAAAGATCTCATCAAGGCCTTCGTCAACAACCACAATGCCGCCGACGACGAAACCGAACACCAACGGCAACGACGCCTAAGGAAGATGTCGAGGTTCTCTACCAAGCGGGGCACCGAAGCCATCATGGCCGAAGGCGACGGCGCCACCATCGACTCCATCTGGGACTTCATCCGCTCTAAAGCGCAAGACCTCTACACCGCCGATGGCGGCCGCGATCGGCCCAAAGATCAACACGACCGCACGAACGCTCAACGTATGTTCGACGCCTTCGCCAACCAATTCACCCCAGCTTCGGGCGACGGGACCGATAGTGGATCTCGTCAGCGCCCCACCATTGTGCTTGGCGCAACCATCAATGACGATGGCGTTATCACCGACCTGCGCAATGCCGATGGTTCTCCGGTTCCGCCAAGTGTGTTCGACCGCTACTTCTGCAACGCCGAGCTCATCGGCATCCTTTTCGACGGCAAAGGCCAGCCACTCTGGCAAGGCCACTCGCACCGGCATGCGACCCGCCGACAACTGATTGCGCTCATAGCGCGAGATCGGGGCTGCGTTCTGTGTAGGGCCCCACACGACCAATGCGTGGCCCACCACCTCATCCCGTGGGCTGCACCGCTCAAGGGCAAGACCGACATCGACAACATGGCCCTCGTGTGCCAGGACTGCCACCACCGGATCCACGACACCAAACAGACCCTCTTTCAAAACGAGCAAGGCGTTTGGAAACTTCGGAAAGCCACCGCCGACGAGATCCCGCCAGACCGGCCAAGCCGAGGCGCCGACCGAACAAGACCGCAGAGGGAATAGCGCACCGCGCTTTCCCGGCGGCTACAAATGAACCGACACATCACACGCAAATCAGCGCATTCGAAACACAGGAGCGTCATGACCGGTTCACATCTTGAAGGAAGAGTTGTGCTCGTCACCGGTGCTGCCGGTGGATTCGGGCGACTTCTGTGCGCCGGGGCTGCGGCTCGTGGCGCCCACATCGTCGCGACCGACATCGACGAGGTTGGTCTTGCCGAGCTGCACGAGCAGGTCGCCGCCGCTGGTGGCGACATCATCTGTGAGCCTGCCGATGTCGCCGACCTCAAATCGCTGAAACGGGTGGTTGCTGCGGGCACCGAGAGGTGGGGTGCAATCGATATCGCCGTGAACAACGCCGGCACCATGCCATTGGCGTTCTTCTCCGATCACGAAGCCGCGGCCGAGGCGTGGTCGAGGTGCATCGACATCAACATCAAGGGCGTACTCAACGGCATGATCGCGGTGTACGACCAGATGATGTCGCAAGGTCGAGGCCATGTAGTGAACATGTCGTCGATCTACGGCAACGCCCCCACCGTCGGGGCCGCGGTGTACGGCGCAACCAAGGCAGCAGTGAACATGATGTCCGAGTCGTTCCGGGTCGAGACCCAAGGCCGCATCAAGGTCACCATCGTGAAACCCACCGGTGTCCCCGGAACCGGCCTCGGCGACGGAATCATCAACGGCGATGCCATTGTGGGCATTCTCGGCCAGAACCTTCCCGGGTTCTTTGAATCGTTCTCGGCCATGGGCACCGACGACCCCAAAGCACTCTCGACCGATCGAGACTCTATCGACTACGGCATGCTCGAACCCGAAGTGCTCGTCGACCAGATCCTGTACGCCATCGATCAACCATGGGGTGTATCGATCGGCGACATCACCGTCCGCGCTGCGGGCGACCGATACCTGCACTAGTCCGCCCGCAGCTAGTCCGCTCGCTGGACAGCCCAATCGTCGGCGAGAAGGTCAATCGGCTAGCTGGCCGGCGAAAAGCTGGTTCACCAACCCGGCCAGCTCTGGCCCCGCCTTTTCGGGCGTCCCGGCATCAAACGGCGGCTGCGGGTCGTACTCGATGGCGAGCTGAATCATCTTGGCAACATCATCGCCATGGATAGAGGCCGCCAGGTGAAGCGCCATATCGATTCCGGCCGAAACGCCCGCTGCCGTGATGAGCTTTTCGTGCTCGACGTATCGTTCGGCCACATACGTGGCGCCGGTGCTCTCAAGAAGTTCCACCGCCCCCCAATGGGTCGTTGCGGTGAGGCCGTTGAGCAGGCCTGCCGCTCCGAGAAGGAGCGAACCGGTACACACCGATGTCTTGTGATCGGCCGAGCGAATCCATTCGAGAATCGCTTCGTCTTTCATGACCGGCACTGTGCCGATGCCGCCGGGGATAAGCACCATGTCAGGGCTCGGAACGTCGGCAATCGCCTTATCGGCGGTGAGCGCCAGCTGGCCCATATCGGTGCGGTACGGGCGGGCCTCGGCGCCAACAAAGGTGACCGTCGTGTTCGGCATGAGCTGCAGAACGTCGTACGGACCAACACAATCGGTGGCGGTGAACTGG
>CALGZB010000053.1 GCA_937934655.1 uncultured Acidimicrobiales bacterium
TTGACGTCGCAGTTCAGGCGTTGCGGCGTGGAGGTTGCTCGGGCCGAACATGACGTTCCATCGGCAGTAGCGGTGTAGCTCGATGAGGTGCTGTTCGACACGTGGTTCCACGAGACGTTCACGTACATCTGTCCGTCGGTCGTCGACCACCAGTTGTAGTCGGGGTCGAGCTCGTCGGGATCCACTACTCGATTGATGCTGAACGATGTGGAGATCGGCTGTGGCCGGCTGCCGTAGTAGGAGGAGATATAGGTCTCGGCCCGGTAGTCGCCATCGATCAGGCCATCGAAGGTGCAACGCCCGGTTTGGGCAACGCTTCGGTAACACGACGCAACGTAACGATTCTGGTCATTGAAAAGCGTGACACCGTGGCCGTTGATGTTGGTTCGATCGGTGGGCATATCCCACGTGGCGAGGACCTCCGACCCGATTGCTTTCCAGGTGACTTCGGTCTTGAGGTTTGTCGGGCCGTGGACATACGTGGCGGAGTATGTGGTGGCGGTGAGTGAGTTGGTGTCGTAGTAGAAGGTTTCAACAACTTGGATCTCGTAGTGGGCGCCCACTTCGAGGCCGTCCACGACACACTCGGTGGCGTACTGCTTGCCAGCGGTTGGTTGCTCGTACTTGGGGCGCCAGAGCTCGGCACACTTTGGGGTGCCAATTGGTTCGACCGGGTTCGGGTGAGTGCGTCGAACCGCAACAATGAAGCCGTTGGGGCTTGTCTCGGCGCCGGTGGTCGACTGCCAGTTCACCGAGAGTTCGGTGGTGGAGGACGGCTCTGCGGTGAGGTTCCGGGGGGCCGAGCTTGGGCTGTTTGGTTGCGTGCCGTCCGCGGTGTCGGCTTGCGCTGGTGATGCTGCCAGGCCGAAGAGTCCGAACAGGGTCAGTATCAGGGTGACCAATGCGGTACTCGGCCGCTTTGGTCGAGGGGAATGGGGAAACTTCATGAGGGCTCTTTCGGTGTTGTGTCTATTTGGACCCAAGTACCGCCGTAATGAGCACTCGGGGGGTTCGTATCTACGTTCTATCCCATGAGTGCCCACGAGCCCAATGGGTTGGTCTCCCCATCTTGACCAAGCCATTTCCTCTACATCCCTTTGTTTTCAACGATCACTCTTCGGTACGGGTGTAGTCGATAGAAAGTTGAGTTCTGGGGTTGTGGAGTGGGTCATTACGTGATTACATGATTACACGTAATCCAAAATATGGATCGTAAAGGAAATAGCACTTGCATCGAGCAACTCAAGCAACAACAACAATCATGATCAAACCAGTACGTCGAGGACGTCAGGAAGGAAGGTCAATGGCGCCCGGATCAAACCCAAGTCCAGGACGAGGCGGAGGCCGCGGTGGCGGCAGAGGTCGAGGGAGAGGCCGTCGAACGGTGGAGCCACCGGCAGTAACCGCCGTGGAACTTCAGGCATGGTTCGCCGGCAACCTCCCCGACGACATGTTCTCCGAACCACCTGTCGTTCGAGTCGACCGTGACGAAATTCTCGTCACGGGAACACTTCCACTTCCCAAATTGGGCAAGGACGACGACGCAGCCCTCGCTGCCAACGCTCGTATTGAAGCGTTTCGAGAAGAGACTCGCGAGCCCCGTATCGCAATCGCCGAACGCGCCGAAGCGAAATTCCTTCGCAAAGTGTCGTGGGCGGTCGACTGCGGGGATGAGTCGGCCTCGTTCACCACGGCCAGCGTTCCGGTGATGACTCGCCTCAACATCGATGAACGTGCAACCCTCGACACGCTCATCGATGCAGGCGTGGCTCGAAGCCGGAGCGAGGCTCTCGCCTGGTGCGTGCAGCTCGTCGCCGACAACGAAGCCGACTGGATCAGCAAACTGCGGGGTGCGATGGAAGACGTCGCTCAGCTCCGTGACGAAGGTCCAGCGAGTACGCAGGACTAACGAGTTTGCCCTGTCTCCTCGATAGACGAGACAGAGGCAACAAGAAGAACTAGTTGAGTGTGAGGACCGGGTCCCCGAGAACGTCGAAGTCAGGCGTTACTCCGAGGCCCGGTCCTTCGCTTGCCCGCATATGGCCGTCAGCAACAACCGGACCGCCGTCGGCGATCGTCACGTCGTTGTACTCGTGAAATGGCGATGACTGAAAGTGGAACCCAGGTGGCGTTGAGTGGGCCAAGTGCGCAATCGCCGCCGTCGCGATTTCGCCGCCCCACGTGTCTTCGATAGTCATGCCGATGCCGAGTTGCACGCAGAGGTCGCGGATCTGCCGCGACCGGGTGAGGCCGCCGGCCTTGTTGATCTTGAGGTTGATCAGATCCATGGCACCATCGGCCGCACCGCGAACCACCACGTCGGGGCTCGTCATCGATTCGTCGAGAATCATCGGCAGGTCGGTGTGTTGGCGAACCCGAAGGCATTCCTCGTAACTCAGGCATGGCTGCTCGATGTAGATCGGGCGCCCGGCGGCAGAGTTGACGACTCGAAGCGCTTCGTGGGTCTTCCAACTGGTGTTGGCGTCGGCGGCCAGGGTTTCGGTGGGCAAGAGTTCGTCACACACCGCCGCGATGCGTTGGATGTCGAGGTCAACGTCGTCGCCAACCTTCATCTGGAACTGCACGTAACCCTCGCTACGAAGCTGCTGAAGTTCCGCCACCATCTCCTCGGGTTGACCGCGATTGATCACTCGAAAGAGGCGAACCTCATCTCGGAACGAACCGCCCAGGAGCGTATGCACGGGAACCCCGGCCGCCTTCCCGGCAATGTCCCAGCACGCCATATCGAGGGCCGACTTCACATAAGGGTGGCCCTTGAGAAGCGAATCCATCCGGTGATTGATTACGTCGAGAAGGGTCGGATCTTCGCCAAGGAGGTCGGGCGCCAACAACGCGATGCCGGTACGCACGCCCTCGCTATATGCGGGAAGGTAGCTCGGACCGAGCGGGCACGACTCACCGACCCCGGTAACACCTTCATCCGTTTCGATAACCACCACGGTCGAGTCGAATCCGGCGAACGTTTGGTCTGCCCACTTGTACGCGCCCGTCTTGATTGGAAGGTCGACCTGATATGCCCGAATGGCGGTGATTTCCATGATCGGGAATCCTGCCACAGTCGGGCTTGCGATGCCCGAGGCCGGCATCCGACGGTGTGCGCTATTGGCTGACGATGATCTCGACGCGCCCGTTGGCCCGTTGGCCACCGGGATTGTCGGATCCATCTGGCAACTGGTTCGCCGCAATCGACTGGCCAGAACCGACACCGGTCGGAATCATCTCTGCGCCTACTCCGAGCGCTTGGAGTTCGGACACGACTGCCTCGGCTCTCCGCTGAGACAGATCCAGGTTGTTGCTAATCGAGCCAACCGAGTCGGTGTGTCCGTTTACCTCGATGGTTGATTCGGTCTCGGCGAGAAGGCGGGCCAACTCGGCCAGCATGGGTGCAGCTTCGGGGCGAAGCTCTGCGCCTTCCGCGTCGAACAGCAGGGTTGATGAGAAGCGGACCACGGTCGCACACAGTGGGCCGTTTGGAGCGAGATGCTCAAAAGCTGGCCATATGTCGATGGGAGGCACAGGCGGCAGCGGTGCAACAAGAATTTCTTCGCCAGCGCTCATGCCGGTGCCGTCGCCCAGGATGGCGATGTCGCCAAGAGGGCCGCTGTAGGTGCCGGTCCCGTCGCCGCTATTTACGATGACCTCGGACTCGGATGTAAACGTGCCGGACCCATTCGCTCCAACCACAATGTTGCCGTCTGGGCTGGCATAGGTTCCCGAGCCATCGGCGTTGACCTCGATAGATGTGTCGCCTCCGACGTAGAGGCCGGAACCGTCTGGCTCAACCGCAATGTTGGCGATTCCGTTGACGAAAGATCCCGAGCCGTCAGCACCGACGATGATCTGCAGGCCGGCCTTTGTGTAGCTACCCGAGCCATCAGCCTCGGCAACAACCGTGATCCCTTGGTCGGTGAACGATCCGACGAAGCCATTACCGGCGTTGAAGGGTCCGTCGCGGTCCGATGGTTCGAGCGTGATACGTCCGTCGTTGCCGCATTCAGCGCCGAATACAGAGAGAGCTCGAAAGGGCAGTGGCGTGTCGAGAGTCGCCTCGGCCAGAGCATCGGCGATCAGGGTTCCAGCGCTAGTGAGCTCGGTTAGCGGTGGGATAAGGACGGCAGGTATCGCGGGAAGGACAAGTACATCTTCCGCCTCGACAGACTCAGGCGTCGATGTCGTTACAACGGTGGAGCTTGGGGTGGTTTCCTCGACGTTCGATGCTTGTTCGAGAGTGTTTGTTGGGTTTTGCGCGGTCGAACCCGAGCCGCAGGACGTCAAGATCAAGAGGATGAGCAACAGCACAGCGACTGATCGACGGGTCGCAAATGGCGCCATCTTGTGAATCTCCATTCTTGCCCGCCTCTCGAATTCGGTTCCGTGCGGTACTGAACAACTCGGTTTCAGCGCCGCATTCTTAAGGTCCTGTGCCCCATTCTCGCGCCCTACTCGTCGAGAATAATCACCGGCACGGTGATAACGCCTCGGACTTACTCTTCGATGCCGGCTTGCTGGCGTCGCCACCGGGCGTTCATCTTCACACCCAGCGAGTTAAAGGGTTCGGGGAAGTTTCGGCTCGGCCGATCTTTCACTTCCATGAGATTGCAGAGGTCCGAGTCGATCCCGTTGATCTTCTCGGCGAGCAGCTTGCCGCTGATGGTTCCTCGGGCAATGCCGACACCGTTGTGCACCACGGTTCCGTAGACGTTGTCGCGAAGTTCGCCAAAAACCGGAGCGCCGTTTCGGGTGAGGCTGAGCGCCCCACCCCAGGTGAATTCGAATGGGACATCGGCGAGCATCGGATACCGGTTGAGAAACGACTTGCGGTGGGTTTGCCGTGCCGTTTCGAGTGGTTTGCCGACGATTGATGATCGGCGACTGTAGCTAAAGATGTTGCGGATGAGGATGCGTCGTTCGGTGCGGCGAACCGACGTGCCGGCCGGGTGGGCGGCGATGATGCCGTAACTTTCGATGCCCCCCAATCGCTCGAGTTCGTCATCGGTGAGTTCGCGGGTCATGGAACCCCAGGTGATCATCGGAATCAAATGTTTGGTGAACATGCCAAAGCCCTCGACGAAACCATTGTTGGCCAGCACCAGCGTGTTGGTCTTCACCGAACCCCGGGCCGTGCGAACGACGTGGGGTGAGCCGAAGTCGAAGTCGTCGACCATCGAATCCTCGAATACCGAGACGTTTTCGGGCATCGTGTCGGCCAGGCCTCGCACCAGCGCAGCCGGCTGCACGAGGTAGCTGTGCGGAGCATGGACGGCCGAGCGATAGAACTCGCTCCCGAAGATCGTTTTGAGTTCGGCTGCGTCCTGGCGGCTGTAGTCCTCGTCGATGGCGTCGAGCGACGAGGCGAAGTGTTCGAGCATCTTCTCGCCCTTGGCGGATGCAGCAGCGTGATACTTACCTTCGAGGCGCCAGTCGCAGTCGATGCCATGTTCGGCGATGGTTGCTGTGAGATAGTCGAGGCCGGCCCGGTTGAGGCCGACCTGCTGCTTGGCATTGTCGACATCGGAGGCGAAGCTTTTGGCTCGGATGTTGTGCGCGTGGTCGATGGCGAAGCCCGAGGAACGTCCGGCGGCGTTGTTGCCGATGCGTCCGCCTTCTATCAGCACCACGATTGCTTCTGGATCGAGCTCGGCGAGTCGGCGCGCGCACGACAAGCCGCTATATCCGGCACCGATGACCACGTAGTCGGCCACGATGTCGCCGGTGAGAACGGTGGCTTCCTTGGGCGGCGGCAGGATCTCGTGCCAGCCGTTGTTTTGGTCGTAGGTGGGTTTGAGGCTGACTTTCATGGCGCTACGAAAGGTCGAGCCAGATGGTCTTTGGTTGGGTGTACTGCTCATGGGCAGCGAGTCCGTTGTCGCGGCCACCGAAGCCCGAGAGCTTGTAGCCGCCGAACGGAGTAGTCATGTCGCCCTCGCCGTAACAGTTCACGGTGACGGTGCCTGCCTTAATGCGGCGGCTCGCGAGGTGAGCGGTACGAACATCGCTGGTGAACACCGAGGCGGAAAGGCCGTATTCGGTTGCGTTGGCCAACTCGATGGCTTCATCTGGCTGGTCAAAGGACGTGACCGCCAGAACCGGACCGAAGACCTCCTCGGATGCCACCCGCATGTCGGGTGTGACGTCATCGAAGATGGTGGGCTCGACAAACCAACCGCCACTGTCCTCGCGGGTCCTGTTTCCGCCAAGCAGAAGCGCTGCTCCTTCTTCCTTGGCCGCATTGATGTTGTCGAGGATCTTGTCGAGGTGGGCGGGCTCGATGATGGCGCCGATCTTGGTGGCGGGGTCCAGTGGGTCGCCGACGATCCACTCGCTGGCCTTGCGCAGCACTAACTCGAGGAGCTCGTCTTTACGAGACCGGTGGACGATGAGGCGACTGTTGGAGCTGCAGTTTTGGCCGCCGTTCCAGAAGATGCTGGTGGCGACGTGATCGGCTACCGAGTCGAGATTGTCGGCATCTGCCATCACGATGAGCGGGTTCTTGCCGCCGCATTCGAGGGTGACCCGCTTGAGGTTGCTGTCGGCCGAGTAACGAAGGAACGCTCGGCCGGTATCGGTGGATCCAGTAAAGGTGAGGCCGTCGACATCGCCATGTCGTCCGAGTGGTTCGCCAACCGATTCGCCGAACCCCGGTACGGCGTTGACGACACCATCGGGAAGGCCCGCTTCGATTGCCAGCTCGGCGAGTCGAAGTGTGGACATCGAGGTTTGTTCAGCGGGTTTGAGGACCACGGCGTTGCCGGTTGCCAGGATGGGGCCGAGCTTCCAGGCCGCCATGAGCAGCGGAAAGTTCCACGGCAATACGGCGCCGATGACCCCGAGTGGCTCGCGCTCGATCATCGACACCACACCGGGACCCGATGGAGAGAGCTGGTCGTAGACCTTGTCGGCGGCTTCTGCATGCCAGCGGATGGCCTCGACGGTTTCGGGCAGGTCGATGGTGCTGGTGTCGGTAATGGGCTTGCCGCCCTCGAGCGTTTCGACCGTGGCGAGTTCGAGCGCGTGGGCGTCGATGAGGTTGGCGTAACGGATGAGAAGCCGACGCCGATCGGCGGGCGCCATAGCGCCCCATGGGCCAGAGTCGACGGCACGCCGTGCGGCGGCGATCGCTCGGTCGACGTCTTCTGCGCTGCAGTCGGCCACCTGAGCGAGAACTTGGCCGGTCGCCGGGTTGTAGGTGTCGAACGTTTTTCCGCTGGCGGCATCGACGATCTGGCCGCCGATTACCGCCTGGGTCGAGAGGTTTACCGAGTCGGCGAGCGCTGCGGGGTTGGATGAGGTCATGGTTGGTTCCCCTCGGAAGCGGCGGAAGAGTTTGGGTCGGTTGGTTTCGTGTTCGGTTTGCCCCGCTGACTCATTGCTACGAGCCAGTCCTTCTCTTCTTCCCAGGCCCGGTACACGAGTCGGTTGCGATCGATGCCGTTGATTGGCAGCGTTGAGATTGCCGATTCGAGCGCGAGACGAGCGTCACCGGTAACCGGCAGTTGAGGGCGGCGGTTCGGGCCAAGGTTTCGTCCCACCATATTGGCCGCAGTTTTGGCGCCGACCAGGTACTCGACGTCGAAGTCGTTGTCCCAGAGAAACGAGTTGAGTGGCGACATCAGGCTCCAAAGCTCCAGCGCCTCAGCGTGCTGTCCAGCCGTGATGAGGTCGTAGAGCTTCACACATTCATGCGGCATGATGTTCGCTGAGCCCCAGATCCAGCCCACCGCACCGGCCATCAACGCGAACGGCGCGATGGGGTCGGCGCCGCACAGCACCTTGCCGCCGATGGCGACGTACTTCTGGAGTTTGGCGAGGTCGCCTTCGCTGTCCTTGATGTAGGCAACGTTGTCGATTTGGACGAGACGCCGGTACATGGACGGAGTGATCTCGACGCCGCTGGCTTGCGGAGTGTTGTACAAGATCAGGTCGGCCGAGGTGCTCTTGGCGATCTCCTCGTAGTGATACATGACGCCGCGCTCGAAGGGGCTTTCGAGCCAGGGCGGCAGGACCATGACGGCGGACGCGCCGTGGTCGACGGCAAACTTGGTGGCCTCGATGGTGTCGAGTGTGCTCATCGCCGACGATTGGGTGCAGATAGGCACGCGTCCGTCGATGTGGTCGCCGCAGATTTCGATGATGCGACGTTTCTCTGGTTCGCTCAGGTAGGCGTATTCGCCGGTGCCGGCGCCCACCAAGATGCTGTGGATCCCGGCGTCGATGATCTCGTCGATGTAGTCGCGCAGGCGAACTTCGTCGAGGTGTTCGCCGGTGCTGTCGAACGGGGTGCACATCGCGATGCACACGCCTTCAATTGCGGCCATACGGGCCCCCTGGCTCCAAGTGGTGTTGGTCGTTGTTCCCACGATCGCACGTGGACCCCTGTTCCGGCGAAGAGTATGTGGTTTGTCATACCAAATACAATTTTGCACATGAACATGTCATACTGCCGGGATGAAACTCGACGTCGAATCTTTGCGAGCACTTCAGACCGTGGTCGATACTGGGGGATTTACCGAGGCGGCGGCTCGTCTCGGCGTGACCCAAAGTGCCGTGAGCTGGAAGATCAAGCGGCTCGAGGAGCGGGTCGGATTGGACTTGGTCAAACGAGGCCAGCGGGTAGAGGCCACGCCGGATGGCGCCGATCTGCTCTCTTACGCCCACCAGATCGTCAGCGCCCATGACGCTGCGGTGTTGCATCTCACCCGCAGCGAAATCGAAGGCGTTCTGCGGCTCGGGAGTACCGAGGATCTTCACTCCGAAGAGCTTGTCGAGGTCCTTGCTCGCTTTGGCCGGGCGTATCCAAACATCCGAATCGATGTGCGCGTGCAGGTAAGTGGGCTGCTTTGCGAATGGTTCGATAGTGGCGATGTCGACATCGCCATTCTGCAACTCTGTGATGAGGGCGAGTTTGCGCCGCAGCCTGATGACCTCGTGTTGTGGTCCGAAGATCTGGTCTGGGTGCAGGGGCTCGAAGCCGCCATCGATCCAACGGGGATCGTGCCACTCCTGTCGTTCGGCCCCGACTGCACCTACGGGACCCAAGTTGACGAGTCGTTTGCCAGAGCCGGAATTCGAACAAGTCTTGCGCTCGAGTGTCCGTCGCTTCGCGGCGTCCAATCTGCGGTCGAAGCTGGACTCGGTGTGGCCGCAATGAACGAACAGAACATGACATCGGGCATGCGTCTTTGGCCCGATGGTCACAAGGTTCCGCTGCCCCGCGTGAGTTATGTGATCCGTACGGCGACCCATGGCGACCGAGAACCCATCGAGGCCTTGCGCTCCGAACTCGTTCGTACCTTGGAGAGGAACGGCAATGACTGAACCCAATGAAGAGGGTGCAGAGGTTGGAGCGACCGGTGAGGTCGTCACCCCACCGACGGCCAAACGAAGTCAGAGGCGCGGCCGAAACGCTCGCCGCACCGCCCGCGAAGCCGACCATGGCCCAACCTGGTTGCCCGAACTCGACCGAGGCATTCCCTATGTCGACCTGCTGAGCGAGGAGCAGGTCGAGCGCGTGCACGAAGAGACGATGCGTCTTCTCGAAGAGGTCGGCATCGACTTCCGCGATGACGAATCGCTTGCGATGTGGAAGGCCGACGGGGTCGATGTGCAAGGCCAGCGAGTTCGGTTCGATCGCGACTATCTGATGAACAAGATCTCGACGGCGCCCACCGAGTACACGATGCTGGCGCGCAACCCTGAGCGGTCGGTCACCCTAGGCGGTCGCAAGACGGTGTTTACGCCTTCGTACGGCGCACCGTTCATTCTTGATTTCGATGGGAGCCGACGCAACGCCACGCTCGAGGACTTCAATAACTTCGCAAAGATCGCCTACCTGCAACCGGCGGTCCACATGACCGGCGGAGTCCTGTGTGAACCAATGGATATTCCGGTTCCTCACCGCCATCTCGAGATGATGTTCTCCCTGCTCAAGTACAGCGACAAGCCGTTTATGGGGGGCGTTACGTCGCGGGAGCGGGCCGAGGAGTCGCTCCACATGGCCGGCATAGTCTTTGGCCACGACGTGGTTGCGAACACCACGGTGATGACGTCGCTCGCCAACTGCAACTCGCCGCTCGTGTGGGACCAAACCATGCTCGACTCGGTCAAGGTCAACGCGGCCAGCAACCAAGCAACGTTGTTCAGCCCGTTCGTGTTGGGCGGCGCATCGACCCCGGCCAGCACGATCGGGTCGGTCGTGCAGCTAAGCGCTGAAGCGTTGGCCGGTGTGGCATTTAGCCAGCTCATCCGACCGGGTGCGCCTGCTGTGTACGGCCAGTGGCTCAGCACGGTCTCGATGAAAACGGGTGCCCCGCAAGCGGGCACTCCCGAGATCTGCCACATGAACATGCTTACTGGGCAGATGGCTCGGCACTACAAACTCCCCTGGCGGTGCAGCGGTTCGCAATCGAGTTCACCGACCGTCGACGCCCAAGCCGGCTACGAGTCGGCGCGCAACATGTATGGCGTGCTGATGTCGGGAGCCAACTTTGTGCTTTCGACTACCGGCTACCTCGAGAGTGCGCTGTGTCAGAGCTACGCAAAGGCAGCGCTCGACGGTGAGCAACTCGAAATGATGTACAAGCTCGGCAAGGGGATCGACTTTGACGAACTCGATGGGGCTCTCGACGCCATGCGCCAAGTACATCCGGGCGATCACTACCTCGGCACCGAACACACGCTCAACAACTTCGAATCGGCGTTTATGATGCCCGACCTCATGAGTGCCGACAGTTTCGAGCAATGGACCGTCGATGGCTCCAAGGACGCTGCTGTCCGTGGCTCCGAGAAGGCCCAGGCATTGCTGGCCCGTTACGAGGAGCCAGCCTTGCCGGAAGACACCCATGAAGAACTGCGCGAATACGTCGATCGTCGTCGGTCTGAGATTTCGGAGCTCGTAAATTGAGCGGCCTTGCAATAGTCACCGGTGCCACTTCGGGTATTGGGCGAGCTATCGCTGTCGCCTTGGGTGGTGCGGGCTTCGATGTGGTCGTGTCGGGGCGCAACGACGTCGAGGCGGCTGTGACGGTTGAGGCACTCACTTCAGCGGCAGCGAACGCCATTGCGATTACCGGTGACGTTACAGATTCGAGTTTTGCGAACTCGCTGATCGAACAAGGGGTTGCGTGGTCGTCGGGCCTGCTGTCGGTGGTAGTGAATGCCGCCGGGGTGATCGTGCGTGAAGACGCCGTGGATACTACTGACGAAGCATGGCGTCATCAGATGGCGGTCAACGTCGATTCGGTCTTCTATGTCTCCCGAGCCGCAGTGCCGCACCTTCAAACGGGGGGCGGCGGATCGATCATCAACGTGTCATCGACATGCGGGTTGGTCGGGTCGGCTGGTCTGGCCGGGTACTGCGCTACAAAGGGCGCGGTCATTTCCCTTACCCAGGCCATGGCACTCGATCATGCCGCCGAGAACATTCGGATTAACGCAGTCTGCCCAGGTGCGACTGATACACCCATGCTGCGGTCGGGCCGCGAAAGCGCACCGATGGCCGACGGCGACATCATCGCTTCGAACATCGAAGGAATCCCACAGGGTCGAGTTCCTGGCCCCGATGAAGTGGCCGGTGTCGTCGCGTTCCTGGCCTCGCCCGCCGCCCGCCATATCACCGGAACCGCCATCCCAATCGACGGCGGCTACACCGCCCAATAGCGGTTGAAGAACAGCAGAAAACCAGAGGAACGTGTGAGAGATAGAGGGCTCGAAGGAAGAGTTGCCGTGGTTACGGGCGGGGCGCAAGGGATCGGCCGAGCGATCGCCAGCCGGTTGAGCGATGCGGGTGCCACGGTTGTGATTGGGGATCTTCGCGACCCCGACGACGGAGCTTCATGGCTTGAGCTCGACGTGACATCGCAAGACTCAGTGCAGGGATTTGTCGCTGCGGTTGTGGCCGAAAACGGATCGCTTGACATCGTCGTGAACAACGCCGGAATCATGTTTGAGCAGGATTTTGAAACGCATCCTGCTGAGTCTTGGAACCAGATGATGGCGGTGAACCTCACGGGACCGTTTCTGGTTTCCCGCGCTGCTTCGCCTCATCTGAAGGCGAGTCAGCATGGGGCGATCGTCAACGTCGGGTCGATCGAAGGTTTCTCGCGAAATCCGGACCATGTGGCGTACTCGGCGTCAAAGGCCGGCGTGCACGGATTGACCGGAGCCCTGGCGGTAGACCTCGGTCCATTTGGTGTTCGTTGCAACGCCGTAGCGCCCGGCTGGATCGATACCGAACTCAATGCCAGCTACGTCGACAGCCACCCCAACCGAGATGAGGTGGTTCGCCAGCTGGCTACGCTTCACCCGGTAGGCAGAATCGGGGCGCCGTCTGATGTCGGCGACGTCGTGGTGTGGTTAGCCGGGGACGAGTCGGGCTTTGTGACCGGTCAGGTCATCACTGTTGACGGCGGGCGACTGAGCCGACCTCCGCTTCCGCCGATCATGGGCGATGGCAGTGCCGACTAGGGCTGACTAGAGCGGCGGGTCAGTCTGTTTCGCTGCGGATGATGGCCGCTGGTGTCTTCGACAGGATCCGTACATCGTTAGCGAGTGTTACCGACTCGATGTAGCGGAGGTCGTGTTCGACACCGTCGCGAATTTCGCCGTTGCGGGCTGGGCTGATCTGCCAAGCACCGGTCATTCCGGGGCGAACCTGGTTGCGCTGATGAGCAACAAGACCGTGGCGAACTGCCTTGGTCCACACCTCGGGGCGAGGGCCAACCAGGCTCATCTCGCCGCGGATGACGTTCCAGAGCTGCGAGAACTCGTCGAGGCTTAGGCGTCGAAGAATGCGAGTTGCAGGGGTGGTGCGATCGGTGACGTCGAGGACGGCTTCGTCGCCACTGAGATCGACGGTGGCTTCGGGTTTCATCGTGCGAAGTTTGATGATCTCGAACGGGTGACCACCACGGCCGACACGGCGTTGGCGATAGATGATCGGCCGACCAAGGGTTAGGAGTACGACGAGTGCACCGATGATGAGGATTGGAAGTACCAGAAGCAGCATCGGGACGGCGATGAGGATATCGATGGCACGTTTCCCCCAGCGGGCGTATCCGGACTGCGTGGAGACCGGAGCCAGTGGTTCGACGGGCGAATCGAGAACCAACCGCAGATGGCGACGATCACTGGGATCGAGGTCAGGTACAAGACGAAGGCGAGAGATGTCGTCAGAGTCTTGGTGGAGTTGGCTATCGAATAGTGATGTGGGGGGTGTCATGGGATTTTGTGGAACCGCAGGTGTGGGGGTGGGGTTCTCAGCGAAGTAAGGAGCGATTCGCAGTTGGAGGGGGACCTGCGAACGCTTCCTTGCTTGGAAGACGCTGGGAATGTTCGATTGGTCGCGAACGGCATCAAAATGAGTACCTCGTGTGCGTCTCGGTGCCAATCGAATGGTTTCTGTAGGTTTTCATGTAGTGACGCGACATAGAGCCTATCTGGACTGATCTCATATGTGGTTGGTGTTGATGGTGTTGTCACTGAAACTGGTGTGCTTTAAGTAAATTGCTGCCTACTAATGTCCATTGAAGTTGTACCTGTTGTGTACGGGCCTGTTGTGACAACCAGCCGACAGTTCCCCACATCGGTGTCAGACGAGTCCTCTGACACTTGCTCTGGCACTTGGTCTGGCACTTGGTCTGGCACTTGCTCTGGCACTTGCTCTGGCACTTGCTCTGACACCTGGTCTGGCACTTGCTCTGACACCTGGTCTGACCCTTGGTCGGAGGAGGCTCTACGATTCGGCGATGGAATGGTGGGAGGCGTTACTCCTCATAGTCGGAGGCATTGCGGCCGGCGGTGTGAACTCGGTTGCTGGTGGTGGGTCGATGCTTACCGTGCCGCTTCTGGTGCTGGCCGGTGTACCCGGCAACGCTGCGAACGGATCGAACCGGATTGGGATCCTTACGAGCAACCTCGCAGCGGCGGCCGAGTTCCGTCGCCTCGGGGTCGATGGACTGAAACACGCTGCGCGGGTGGTGGGACCCGCAATCGTCGGGTCACTGGTCGGCTCGGTTGGAATCAGCCGACTCACCGACGACACCTTCGAGACGGTTTTCGGACTCTTGATGATCCCGCTCATCTTATTGACCATCAACAAACCATCGGTCCGCACCGACGGCCAAGCGTGGAGTCGAGCCACCACCATCGCTGTGTTCTTCGGTGTCGGAATCTATGGCGGCGCGATTCAAGCCGGCGTCGGTTTGGTCATGCTTGCTGCACTTAGCCGGGCTGGGTTCGACTTGGTGCTGGCCAACAGCATCAAAGTTCTTGTGAACATCGCGGTCACCTGTGTGGCTCTACCAGTTTTTATCGCCCAGGGAAATGTGCGTTGGCTTCAGGCGTTTATCCTGGCGATAGGCCTCACTATCGGCGGATGGCTGGGCGCCCGGATGGGTGTGGCGAAGGGCGAAGAGTGGATTCGGCGGGTCATGATCGTCGCAGCGATTGCGCTGGCGTTGCGACTACTCGGTGTCTACGACTGGATCGCTGGACTGTTCTAGCGCGACGGCTTGGGGATGGTGGCAGCGATGTCGCCGAGCCCCCGAACTCCAAGGTCAGGGCGTACCACTTCGATCGGGTCGCGTAGGTCATCGATGTACCCCAGCGCATAGGCGCCTCGGGCATATCCCATGAGTCGCAGAAGATCCTCGGGCAAGGTTGCGGCGATGTCGCGGGAGCAGGAGAGGTACTGGTTCTCTTCCTGACGGACCCACGACGCGCAGTAGGTGATGTTGCCGGCGATGCGAACCGCATCGGTTTGGTTGGCGCCGCCCGAGTGATACACCTTGCCGGTGTAGAACAGCACCGAACCCTTGGGCATCTCGGCGCACACCGTCTCGTCATGGGTATGGCCAAAGTCGTTGGGGAGCGATTGCGATCCGGGCATGACCCGTGTTGCGCCGTTGGCTTCAGTGAAGTCGGTCATGGCCCAGATGGTGTTGCACTGCACGTGATAGTCGTCGGGAAACGGAAACATGTCGAACGCCCACTGATCGCGATGCACCGGCTGTGCTCCTTGGCCCGGTCCAATAGCGATGGTCTGAGTGAGGTGGATCTGAATCTTGTTGCCAATGAGTTCTCCAGCGGTACCAAGCACCAAGGGATTCATCGTGAGCTCCCGACATGCCGCCGACCGTTCGATCAACGCACCCGTGCGGGCGGTCTGGCGGCCCGTGAAGTCGTCGGGCCCCATGGAGGTGGCATCGATAAAGGGTGCGAGTTCGGCGACGGCTTGGTCGATGAGTTCGACGTCGACCAGATTCTCGACGATGACCGCGCCGTCGGTTCGGAGAATGTCGACCACTTGATCGACCGTCGCATCGGCAGAGAGGCGCTGAAGTTCCATCTCCGGTACGCTAGAGGTCTAGCGAACGTTTGGCCAGAGGGTCGGGAACCAGTCGTCACGCATGCGGTCGCCTGGTTGGAGGCCGAGCCCTTCAAGAGGCGGCGATGTTTCGCCCGGCCGGTTGACAAAGTGGGTGTCGTCGCCGAGCCAACGGGTGGAGAATGCTCGCCGACGTGCGGTGAGCGGAGCGTCGGTGCTTCCGTGCAAGGTGCGAAAGTCGAAGACTAGGGCATCGCCCGCAGCAAGCGCCGTGGTGAAGATGCCGTCAGCAACCGGCGTTTCGGCGGGGGAGCTCAGCATCGATTCGTCGCCGGTTTCGTACTCGGTGCCATCGGAGAACGTGCGGGGCTTGTACAGCTCGCCGCTGCGATGTGAGCCCCGGAGAAATTGCACGGCCGTTTCGGCGCTGATGTCGTCGAGCGCAATGTAGATGCTGGCGGTTTGGCGGCCGTCGACACAGTAATAGGGGAGGTCGTGGTGCCAAGGTGTGGCCTTGGCGGTGCCGGGTTCCTTGCTAAACGCATGTTCGTGAAACAGCTGGGCGGCGTCGGATTCCATAAAGGCCGCCGCCATCGAAGCAGCTGCTGATGTGAGTACGAAGGTGAGATATTCGGGAATCAGCTGCCAGTTGCAGTAGCTATCGAAGAACCGGCCGGGCTCGCCGGCAAGGGTGCTGTCGCACGGAAAGGCAAACGAGTCGGGGTGCGCCAGGTTGCGTTCGAGGCCGGCACGTAACGGCTCGACCCAGTCGGTGAACGCAGCTGGCAGGTGAACGACGCCGTTGGTTTGGTACGCCTCGATATCGGCTGGCGACGCCTCAAAGGCCGGTCGAGTGGTGGCGGAGGCGAGAGGTCGAAGGTCGTCGATGGCTCGCCAATCGACCGTCGAGTTGTTGCCAACCGTGCTCGCATTCCCCTTCGTGCCCACAGCGTCCCCAGTGTCCCCAGTGTTTCCCGTGGTCACTACGCGAGAACAGTGTCGAGCGCCGCGATGAGTTTCGTGACGTCGTCGATCGAGGTGTAGTGCACGAAGCTGACCCGCACCACGCCTCGGCTTGGGTCGATATCGAGACCTTCGAGAACTCGATCGGCGTAGAACGTTCCGTGCGACGTCATGATGCCGTGATCGACAAGTGCTTGGGCCACCGCTTCAGGGCTTTGCTCGAGCGGTACGAAGGCCACGGTGGGGCAGCGGTGCTGGTCGGACGATCCGGTCGAGTCGGGGCCCACCAGGCGCACCTTGGTGTTGCTGGCCAATGACTCGAGCAACGGTTGGAGGAGAGCGGTTTCGTGATCTTGCCAAAGCTCCGACACCGCTGCGGCAGCGTCGCGAAGGTTGCCGGTTCCGCCGTGATGATGATGGGTCGCTTCGATGTAGTCGAGCACCGCGCCAGCACTGGCTTCCTGCGCGTGGTCTGGCCCAGCGGGAGTGAGCCGTTTCTCGGGGTATCCCTCATTGAAGTAGTGGGCCTGACTTGGAAGCGCTTCGGTGATTCCGTTCTGCGCAACCATGAGACCCTGGTGCACGGAGTACACCTTGTAGAGGCTGAACAAATAGATGTCGGGGCCCAAGGCTCCGATATCGGCGATGCCGTGAGGTGCGAACGACACGCCATCGCAGATCACCCGAGCACCGGCCGAATGAGCCAGTGCGGTAATTGCAGCAACGTCGTTCTCTTGGCCGACGATGTTGGAGCAGTGCGGAAAAGCGAGCAGCTTGGTAGTGCCGGTGAGCAGTGCTTCGAGCCCAGCCGGATCGAGTACACCGGTCGCTGGGTCGATTCGCCATTCGTGAAGAGTGGCGCCGACCCGCTCGGCCATTCGACGGATCGCTCCGGTGTTGGCTTCGTGATCCTGGTTGGTGACGATGACCTCGTCGCCTGGCCCGAGAACCTGGCCGAATGCGTTTGCAAGCACGTAGGTGTTTTGCGACGTCGATGGCCCGAAGTTGACCTCGTTGGTTGCGACGCCGAGCGCCTCCGCCCACCGTTGCCGTGACGAATCCATTTGGTCGCCCGCTGTCGCCGATTCGGCATACGAGGCATACGGCTGGACCTTGGTGTGGGTGTAGTAGTTCGTGAGCGCATCGACGGTCTGGCGGCACGCAAAGGAACCGCCGGCGTTCTCGAAGAACGCTGGCGAACCGTGATCGAATGCAGGAAACTGTGAGCGGACGAAATCAAGGTCGAGTGACACGGAGCAATTCCTAGCTGTTCTCGGCAGCCTTTTTGGCCTTTTCGATCAGTAACTGCCCAAACGCAACCTTCTTCAAAACGTCGCTGGCGGTGAATCGGCCGATGGGACCGCTCGAGTACACCGAGTTACTGATGTTGCCCTCGGGGTCGAGCAAGAACCCGGTTGCATGAAGGAACACTCGCTCGCCGTCTTCAATCATCGCTCCTGTTGCGGCGGCGACCACGTGTGCGTCGACGCTGTGAAGCATGTTGACGTAGCCGATTCGAAGGCCGTCATGAAGCGATTGGGTCTGCTCGGCGTCATCGACCGATAGGGAGTAGACGGTTATGCCAGCCTGACGGAGCAGGAGCACATTGGTGTCGAAGTCAACCAACTGTTGACGGCAGTACGGTCACCAGTGGCCTCGGTAGAAGAGGACAACTGACCACGTACCCGCGGCGGCGGCGGGGAGCGACACGGCCTCGCCATCGAGATCCTTCGCTGTGATTTCAGGAAGCGCGTCACCAGTTTTTAGAACCATCCGCTGACTCTTTCAGCTGGCTACCGCCTGCGCAACCGTCAGAGCGCTAGCGGTTTCGCACCAAACGACCCGGCCGTTGGCCAATGTCGAGGTCGTTTGCTCGGGTTTGAACCCCGTTGACGAAGGTCGCCACGTAGCCCTTCACCGGCTGTAGTAGTCGTCGACCACCGGCGGGGAGATCGTCGTGGGCGCGAGGTGAGTGAACCTCGAGACTCTCCATATCGATGATGTTGATATCGGCTCGGAGACCCTGTGTAAGCGAACCACGGTCGGTGAATCCGAAGAGTTCGGCGTTGCGACTGGTCTGTTTCGCGACAAGAAATTCGACGGGGATCTTCTCGCCTCGGGTGCGGTCGCGGGTCCAGTGGGTGAGCTGGGTGGTGGGCATTGTGCCGTCGCAGATGAGCTTCACGTGGGCGCCGGCATCGGCCAACCCGGTGATGGTGTGCGGATGGGTGAGCATCTCGCGGATCGCGTCGAGGTTGCCGTCGACGTAACCGGCGCCGAGAAGTGCTGCCAGGTTGGATCCGTCGCCCTCGCAAAGGAAGTCGTACATGGCTTCGGTGGGATCGAGGCCTTTGGCTTTGGCGATCGACATCATCATCGATTCGGGCCCTGGTTCGTAGTCGACAGCACCCTTGGGTAGTGCGTACTGGATTGGCATACTCCGGAGAAGGCCCTCATAGAGCGATTCCATCGAGCCAGGGTTTTCGGGCGGTACGTCGCTGTCGGCGAGGATTCGAGCCTTGCGCTCTGGGTCACGCATTGCCGCTGCGAGTTCGGAGGTGGGCAGGTCGGCGATCTCAAGAAAGCTTCGCCGTCTCATGAAGCCGTGGTAGCCAACGAGACCGGTGAGTAGCCCAATGGGCCGAGACGCAACCTGCGGGAACAGCATGCCGTGGTCGCTGGCGTTGGGGCGTTCGTTGTGAGCGGTTGCGAAGTCGAGGACGGCCCGCCAATCGGTGGGGCGGTCGGGGTTCTGGACGGTGGTAAACGTGATGTTCTGACCGCTTACATCGGCCAGTTCGGCCAGCATCGCCAGCTCGTCTTCTTGGTGAAAGCGCTCGCCGCCAAGGCTTTCCATGTCGCCAATCGACGATGATGTGATGGCTTCGAGGACAGCGCCGCCGCCGTCAGCGATACCGAGAGCGATTTCGCGAAGTTCCTCGGCTGTTGCGTAGGTACCCGGCACTGGGTCGCCGTTGAGAGACCGGTGGAAGATAGTTCGAGATGTTGAAACGCCGACGGCTCCGGCCGCAACGGCCTCGGCGGTGAGCTTGCGCATCGCCGCGATGTCTTCGGCGGTGGCGTCTTCGTTGTTGACGCCCCGTTCGCGCATGACGCTGAAGCGCAATGCCCCGTGGGCGAGTTGGGCGCCAACGTCGAGTGCGTACTTGCGGCTATCGAGGAAGTCGAGGTACTCGGGAAAGCTCTCCCACTCGCCCCACGGCACGCCCTCGTGCAGCGCACTACCGGGGATGTCTTCGACACCTTCCATGAGTTCGATAAGTGTTTGTTGTTCTCCGGGAGGGCACGGGGCGAAGCCGACACCGCAGTTGCCCATGACCAACGTGGTGACGCCGTTGCTAAATGACGGGTCGAGTTTGTCGTCCCAAGCCGCCTGACCATCGAAGTGGGTGTGAACGTCGACCCACCCAGGGGCCACGATGGCGCCGTCGGCGTCGACGATGCGATCACCTTTCAAGGTGCCGCCGATAGCTGCGATCTTGCCGTCGGTGATTCCGATGTCGCCGGTAAACGCATCGTTACCGGTGCCGTCGACGATCGTTCCGCCCGAGATAACCGTGTCGAAGTTGGTGCTGCTCATACGTCGGAGCGTACCTAACAGCGGATCGGTCGCAGAAATATCAGATCAGAGGAACACGGGCATCGACGTACCGACCTCGTGGCGGAAGCGACAGGCGTACGCTGTCGGAGTGTCAGGGAATGAGGTTGTAGTGGAGAGAGTGGCTGAACCACTTCTGGTGTTTTCGATAAACCCAGGCCGGTCTGGTTCTGCGTATCTCCAGCACCTTCTTCTCACCGCCAGAGGAATGGTCGGGGAACACGAGCATCCGCCCACGATGACCGGCGAGCACCTCTTCGCGGTCGAGCAGGGAGCACGGGCGTCGAGTGTGATGAGTCGTCGGATCAAGGTCGATGCGATTCGGGCGGCGTTGGCAGCTTCGCCCGACGCTCTGGCCTACGCCGATACCTCGAACATGTTCATCAAGACGTTTGCCGATGTGATCCTCGACGAATTCGGCTCGTCTCGTGTTCGGATCGTGCATCTGCGCCGCGACACCGTTGCAGTAGCGAGGAGCTTCCGTGAGCTTGGTTGCTACACGCCGCACAACACCGTGTCGCGTCCGTGGATGTATGACCCGCTTGCCCCCAACGCACTTGCCGGGGAGTTCTACCGCGTCGACCCCGGCAACCCAACGGAGATGATCGTTGGCTACCTCGTCGAGATCGAACTTCAGGCCGGTCGATTTTTTGCGGAGCACTCGGACGTCGATGTACAGCAGGTTTGGCTGAGCGACCTGCAGACCACCGAAGAGGTGTCGTCGTTGTTTGAGAAACTGGGACTGCACACAACTGCCGAGACCCAGGCCGCCGTTGGTGCCCGTCAAAATACGAAGGACCAACCGAAGGCCGATGCGGCGACTCCAGCTGAGGAAGGCTTCGCCGAACATGTTGCGGACGTACTCGGTCGGTTCGCCGATGCAGGCGCGCCCGTAGGTTCGCTCGTGGCGACGTAACACGGCACTACGTTTGGCCGGGTGGATCACCTTCAACGCCATACCCACACCGAGTCGTTTCGGTATCTCGCTGAAACTCGAGCGACGCTTCGGGCGCTCTCGGTGCACCAAGTGCCCAAGGTGTTGGTGTTCGGTTGCTCTATTGGCGACGAGGTGTTGCCGCTGGCGACGGCTCGACCGGATGCCCAGATCCTGGCGGTTGATATCAACGCTGAAGCTCTCGCCGCAGCAACGACACTGCTCGAACCGTTTCAGAATGTCACCGTTGGGATGTCGGACTGGCAGGTGATTGCCGACGTCGGCCCCTTCGATGCGATCCTTGCGAATTCGGTGTTGTGTCGTCATCCCGAGGGGCTTGCGTCGTTGGTTCTCGAAGAGCTTCCCTTTGCTCAGTGGGACGAGTTGGTGGGTGGGCTTATCGACAACCTCGCTCCGGGCGGGGTACTTCAGTCCGTGAACTCGAACTATTTGATATCGACGGCAACTTCGGCTGCGCACCTTGAGACCATCGCTCTTCCGGGCGTGCAGCATTCGGGTTTTGTTCCCAGATTTGGGCGGTCGGGGCACAAGACGATTCATATCGAGCGCCGGCGCCTCGATGACGGCCTCGACTTTTGGCTTGCGCCAGAAGCTGACGTTGATCTGCGGGGCGAACTCTCGCCAGTGCTCTACTGCCGGAGCGGAGCGGATACCGAAGCGATTTCTGAACGCGTTGCGGCCCCGTTCCGAAGCCTCGCTTCGCTTGGTCCGGTGACGGTTCGATCGCAGGAGCCCGATAGCGCTGGTCCTGACGGGTTCGTGGCGTGCAGCGTGGCCCGCCGGTTCTCGGCGTTCGGTGTTGGCGATGACGCCCAACACTTTGCCGATGAACTGATAGTCGACGGAATTTCGGTCGGCACTCGCCTTCAGGCTTTCTAAGAGCTCCTCCTTCTCTACCTCCTCGTAAGCTCTGCCTAGTCGACTCCCTCTACGATGTGCCGATGGCATATGAACAGATCCGGCAGCTCGCAGCCCGCTACTCGGTGGCGCTCGATGCGCGCGATCTCGATGCGCTAGTGGATCTGTATGTGCCCGACGTTCGTATCAGCAAAACCCTCTCGGGCCGAGACGCGCTTCGTGAACTCTTCGATCAAAGCCTTCGAACCATTGGTGTGTCGTTTCTGAATATCGGGACGCATGTCATCGACATTGATCCGTCGGGGGAGTCAGCCACAGGCATTGTGTATTGCCGCGGCGAGATTCAAGATGGCGGCCCCGACTCGGACCAGTGGATCACCCATCTCATCCAGTACCACGACACCTATGCCTTCCTCGATGGCCGCTGGTACTTCGCCAAGAACCGGAAGCACCTTCTGGTAGCCGGCTACGAACAAGCCGCGAGCCCACTAGGTCTGCCACCAGCCGAGTGGCCCAACAGCCAAACAGGAATGGGAAGCATCCCAGCCACCCAAGAAACATGGAAGAACTTCTGGGAAAAGTAA
>CALGZB010000054.1 GCA_937934655.1 uncultured Acidimicrobiales bacterium
AGACAGGGGATACGTCGTGGGCGGCTGCGGGTATGGGGCGGCTCACGCTTGATGCCAGCGGCGCTCAACTCGACGCATCGGGCCCGTTTGCCCAGCGCCTGAGTGCCGTCGCAACTCGACTGCCGTTTCCCGTCGACCCGCTGCCTCTGCTTACAGAACGGGCATTGATTGCCGGGCTGCGGGGCCGAAAGGGGAGCAGCAGCACCTTGGCGTCCCAGTCGGTGGGCGGAACCGCCTGGATTGTCGCAGCGCGCGACGGCTGGTTTTGCCTCAACCTCGCCCGTCAGGAAGATGCGGCCGCACTTCCGGCCCTCCTCGAGGCCGACGTCGACCATCGCGACTGGGACCGGTTGCTTGCCGTCTTCGCAGAACGGCCAGTTGACGAGCTCGACCATCGCTCGATGTTGCTTGGAATGCCAGCGAGCCGAGTACCGCCAGAACCACTAGGAACCCACGACGTCGACGATCCACAGATCCGGCACCGGCATGGCCAACGGCTTTCTTCACCGTTCTTGGTCACCGACCACGGCGCTGCCAGCATGCCCGACATGCGCAACAGGGCCGGGCGGCCGCTTGTGGTCGACATGACGTCGTTGTGGGCCGGTCCCCTCTGCGGATCGCTCCTTGCGGCGGCCGGGTGCCGGGTTATCAAGGTGGAGGGACGTCGTCGGCCTGACGGCGCCCGCTCGGGTCCGCCTCCGTTCTTCGACTTGATGAATGCAGGCAAGGAGTGCATTGCGCTCGACTTTGCTGATCGACACGACCGGCTGATCCTCGACCGACTTCTGGCGAAGGCCGATGTGGTTCTGGAAGGATCCCGACCACGAGTCATGGATGCTCTTGGTATCGACCCCCATCATCATGTTGAGCGTCGGCAAGGTTGTTGGGTGAGCGTCACGGCGTTCGGTCGGACCGGCCCGTGGTCGAACCGTGTCGGGTTCGGTGACGATGTCGCGGCAAGCGCCGGAGTTGTTGCCCGAAAGCGGTCTGGCGAGCTCGAGAACTGCCCCACGTTCGTCGGCGACGCCTTGGCGGACCCGGTCGGAGGACTTGTTGCGGCAAGTGCGGCATGGCACGCGATTTCTACCAATCGATCGGTGGTGATCGATGTTGCGCTTCGCGAAGCAGTCGGATTCGTTTGGGGAGCGACGACCCTCGATCCGGCGGTGCCCGCAGCTTTCAACCCGCCTCAGGCGCGCCGAGCAGCGCAGTCAAGCAGAGCATTTGACGCCGATGGCGCGCAGATCCGGAAAGAAGTGGACGCCTGAGGGCGTGTCCGGCGCTGTTTGTTGAGGGTCAGTGCCCTTGTTTTCTTCTATTCTTCAGCGCTCGTTCTCCTTCAAACACCGTTCGGTGCTGCCGATAGAACCGAGCGGGATTCGTTAATCGAAGGAACAACATGGCTCTGCCACTTACAACCCAAGCGACATTCAGCTCGCCACTTCGGCGACTCCGATCGATATGCCTGCTGATGGTTCTCGGCCTTCTCGCCACAAGCTGCTACTCAGTCGACGCCAATGTTGTGGTGAATGAAGACGGCAGCGGCAGCTTCGCCATCGAGTACATCATCGACAAGGACACCTCGGAGGCCTCGCTCATCGCGGGAGACCTCGTGAGTGCATGCGATGCCGTGACCGTTATGCAGAACGCAGCCCCCAACGGTTCACTCTTTACCCCTCTCGACAGTTCATCGCAGTGCGGCGCACGGATCACGATGGACTTTGCGAACGAGACCGAGCTTCGAACCGGGATGCAGACGATCTCAGACCGGTCACGCTTTGCCAGCTTCGGGTACTTTCCCGAGATTCTGATCAGCCGTGGCGAAACCGAAGGTTCGTGGAACTTCCAGTCGCAATTCAAACCGCCACTGCCAGCCAACCTCGAAGACCAAGCTGACTTCCGTAGCGAGGTTGCTGGCGGCAGCTTCGTTATCTCGGTCGACCTTCCCGGCCGCCAGGTGGAACATAACGCCGACCGCATTGACGAGAACGGGGTCATGATCTTCGAGGTCAACCCACTCGTCGACCCAAGCGGTCAGATCTTTGTGCAGACTGAGCCAGGCGTGAAGATCCTCGGCGTGTCTGACCAAGGCGGCTTCATGTCGAGCACCATGATCTTTGCGTTGGTCCTTATCGCGGCCCTTGTTGGTGCGTACTTCATCGTCAAGCGCTCGAAGAAGCGTCGCCAGTACGAGGGATACGATGATGACGACGACGGCACGATGATCTCGGCCAGTGAACGTCTTGGTCTTGGCTCCTATGACGCAACCCCCGATCCCGACGCTGTTCAGGCGACTTCGCCCGAGAACGCCACCTTGGCCGACACGGGCCCTGCTGCCGAATCAGCCTTTGCCGAATCAGCCTTTGCCGAACCAGTTGTCGCCGAACCAGTTGTTGCCGAAACGCCGGTCGATGCATCGGCGCAGCTGTTCTCGGATAGCGCGGAACCTCAGGCCGGGTCATGGCCGGTCGAGGAACCAGCCGTTGCCCCAAGTCCGGTCTTCGACTCGGTTGACGAACCGTCCGAGCCGCAGAGCTGGGTAACGGGAACCCAAGCAATCGAAAGTCAGCCAACGACGAATGCGATGGCTGACTGGCCAAGTGCCCAGCCTGAAGCGGTGCTTGCCCCATCCGGAGCGATGGCAGAAATGCAGCCTGCAATGGTCGAGCCAGCGGCAGCTGCGGGCGAATGGCCCACCACGCCACTGGTCGCATCTGGAGCCGCGCCGACACCTCCTCAGTCGGTGATAGTCGATCACAGCAATGACTCAATCTCGTCGGTTCCCGCAGGAGGAGACTTCTCGGCGATGCAGCCGGCCCCGGTCGCCCCAGAAACCAACGGCTGGCCGACCGCCGAAGTGCCGACCGCTCTGGCGCCGGCCGCTGAATCCTTTGGCACCTCCGACATGGCCCCTCTCGAATCCGCTGCACCCTTCACCGCCGAATCGTCGCTGGCCGCACCGGCTTGGCCCACAGCAGCACCCGTTGCGCAAGCACCTGCAGTTCCAGCCCCGGCGCCTATCGAAGCGGTAGCTCCTGTTCCCGTCGTGTCCGCCGCAGAACCAGCGACACCGGTCGCAGCAGCCTCTGCTGCACCCGTCTCGGCCGCGCCAACCCAAGCTGACATGGTGTGGGATGAACAGCGCAAAGCCTACGTGGTGTTCGATCATCGCCGGGGTGCATGGATGACGTTCGACGACGCCACGCAAAGCTGGATTTCGATCTCTTAGGAGTCGTTGCTGGTCAGAGTTGTCCGGTCAGATAGTAAGGTCGGCGCTGTGCTGACCGATGGCGTTGAGACCACTGACGATGAACGACGGGTGCCAGGTACCCGCGGTCAACTCACCCGTCAGAAGCTCCTCGACCAGACACGCAACCTTCTCGATCAAAACGGATTCCGAGGGCTTCGTGTCGCCGACATTGCCCGAGAAGCGGGCACGAGCCCGGCCACCTTTTATCAGTATTTCGGCGACATCGAAGACGCACTTTTAGCGCTTCTCGAGCAGCTTGTGGCCGACGTCGATACGCAGCTGCACGCGGTGGCCGAACGATACCGGGCAACCCCCTCTGCGGAGGAACTCGAATCGTTTGCCAACGAGCTTTCGGCTGGCTTTGTCGAGGTCTGGGCAAAGCACCGATCGCTGATCCGCGTCGTCGAGCTTCAGGCCGGCGAAGCCGAGGCCCGGCTGAAAGACGTACGGCGCACGCTCCTCAATGGCGTGAACGATTCACTCGAAGCAATCCTTGCGTCCTTTGGTCGAACCGCTGATGAGGCGCGGCCGGCATCCTTTGTTCTTGTAGCGATGCTGGCCAATGTTGCAGCCCACCAAGAAGGAATGATCTCCGCAGGTGTGGAGCGCGATGCGTTGATCAGCGCGATGGCCGATCAGTTGGTCTCAGCGATGAAAGTCAAGGCCTAACCCCACTTTTGGGTCGTTCGAACCGTTACACGTCATTTCCTGTTATCTCACGTTTTCGTGTTGTACTCTGACCCTCATGACGGGGACCGAACAAACAAACTCATCAGCGAACGTGTTGTCGCTGCGGCGGATTCCGGGGTTTTCCGGCCGCCTTGGAACCGACGACGTGTCGAACAAGTGGGTGCTCTTCACGATTCTCACCGCACTCAACATGATGGACCTGATTCTCACCGAAACCGGGCTCGCCATGGGCGTCCTGGTCGAGAACAACCCGCTCATGAAGGCCATCGTCGAGCATTGGTGGCTTGCCTTCGTCGTCAAGATCGGCGCTCTCGGGCTTGTTGGTTTCCTCTTCTATCTCATCCGTGAACGGTCACGGGTGGTCGAAGGTGCGCTTCTGGTTTGCATCGCCTGGTACACGTGGGTTGTGGCCTGGAACTATTCGTTGATCGTGACCGCTCTCTAGCGCCGATCAGTTCACGCATCCGCTTGCGGATGTGCGGTCTCTGGCCCGCCTTGATCACTGTGGGGGTGATCGGGGTGGGCCAGAATTCTTTTTCCGGCCGACTACCGGTCGAGGTTTGTCGTGTTCATGATTGCGGCCGCTGCTTCGGGCAGTTCGGACATGCAGAGTGGATTGGCCCGGATCAGCGTGCGAATGCCGTCGGCCTCGGTGAGCACGAATCGCTGCTCTGACAAGATTTGCAGATGTTTGGAGACGGTTGACTGGCTTCGTCCAACCGCTTCGACGATTTCGCCAACCGTTGCCGGCCGTTCCAGGCTCGACACGTGGTGAAGAATCTTGAGGCGGGTTGGGTCGGAGAGGCAGCGGAACCAGGATGCCCACTCTTCAAGATCTGACTCGCTTGGATTGCTCATCGCCCTTCAGTCTAGGGCGCAAGTGTCTTGACGGTTCCGCAATCATCGTTTATCGTCGATTAACGATGATTGTCCGAACGAGCGTCCTCATAGCCGAACTGACGGTGCTGTTTTTTGCAGTGACGTTTGCGGTCCAGATGTTCCAGCGCCGCATGGGCTCCGAGCGGGTTCGGGCATGGATGGGTGGCCGCCCGATCGTTGCGGCGCTCAAAGGGATTGCCATTGGGTTCGTGACGCCGTTCTGCACGTTCACTGCCGTACCAATGCTTATGGGGCTCCGAAAGGCTGGGGTGCCAGCGGCGGGCTACGTAGCGTTCATCGTCGCGGCCCCGGTGTTGGACCCAGTGTTGTTTGGGGCGCTCATCCTCATTGTGGGGTTCTCGGCAGCTGCTCTCTACGCAGGGATCGCGTTTGTCGCAGCGCTGGCTTTGGCGCTCGCCGCTGAGTTCTTTGGGATCGAGAAATTTCTGAAGTCGGTCGGCGAAAGCGAGGACGTTCCGGTTGCGGCCTGCGACTCGGCTCCGAAATCAGACGTCGACCTGCCGTGGACCGGTGTCCGAGCTGAAAGCCCAGCTGCGGCCAGGGCCGCGGTGAAGCTGCTGACCTCGATGGCTCCGCTGCTGCTTCTGGGGGTGGCGGTCTCGATAGTTCTCGAGACCCTTGTGCCGCCAGAAGTGACCGCCCGGTTGACCGGAGCAAGCCCTACGTTCGCCATCCCGGTGGCCGCGCTTGTGGGTACTCCTTTGTATGTGTCGACCAGTCTGTTCGTGCCAATCGCCGATTCGCTCCGGACGGCTGGAGTCGGGGTCGGAGCAATCGTGGCCCTCACCATCGCCGGGGCCGGTGCGAATCTTCCCGAGTTCGTCATTTTGTCGAAGCTCGCCAAACCCCGACTCATCGGCATCTTCTTTACCTATGTGTTCGGAGTCGCTATCGCCGGCGGGGTAGTAGTGCAAGCCATCGTTGCTTAGCTGCTGTCCGGGGAAGGTAGGTTTGCCCAATGAGTGACACGGGCGACACGGCTGAATCTGGCGACACGAGCGATCCAAAAGATCGAGCGTCATGGGACGCGACGCTTCGCCATTTCGCCGAACGTGTCGACGGTGCGCAAGCCATGGGAGGACCGGAAAAGGTCGCGAAGCATCATGGCCGAGGAAAGCTTGACGCCCGACAACGGATAACAACCTTGCTGGACGCGGGCAGTTTCGTCGAGCTCGGAACCCTTGTCGGTTCGGTTCCCGCCGACGGCATTGTGGCCGGACACGGGCTCATCGATGGACGGCCGGTGCTGGTTGGGGCCGAGGACTTTACGGTGCTCGGTGGATCGATCGGTCCAGGAAGCTCCGCCAAGCGTTATCGCATTGCGGAGCTTGCCGGACAGGAGCGCGTGCCGCTCATCATGCTGCTCGAAGGAGCTGGTCATCGGCCGCCCACCGACGGGGAGAGCCACGGACGAGCTCCAATCGACCTTCAGGAACAATCCCGCCTTTCGGGCAACGTGCCCATCGTTGCCGGAGTGCTTGGTTCATCGGCGGGCCACGGGGCGCTCATCGCAGCGCTGGCCGACTTCAGCATCATGAGCGCGCAGGCCGCCATCTTTGCGGCCGGCCCGCCAGTCGTAAAGGCTTCACTGGGCGAGGACATCACCAAAGAAGAGTTGGGTGGGCCAGCGGTGGCGGTTACCAGCGGGCTGGTGCACAACGTTGCTGGCGATGATGCTGCGGTGTTGGCCGACATTCGGACCTATCTGTCCTATTTTCCGTCGAGTGCCTGGAGTTATCCGCCTGCTCGAGTATCGAGCAACGACACGGGGCAACGACGCCTCGAGGATCTCGTCGACGTAATCCCGCGTGAATCCACCGAGGTCTACGACATCCGCGAAGTCATCAGCAGAATTGTCGATGACGGATCGTTCTTTCAGGTTGGTCCGGACTTTGGCCCCGCCATGGTTTGTGCGCTTGGACACCTCGGGGGAGCACCGGTTGCGGTTGTGGCCAACCAGCCAATGGAACTGGCTGGCTCGATCGACGTCGATGCAGCTGACAAAGCGGCGCAGTTCATCCAAGTGGCCGATGCCTTCCATTTGCCACTGGTGTTCCTTAGTGACAATCCCGGCGTGCTTGCCGGGTCGGAATCCGAACGCCGAGGAATCTTGCGTAGTGGTGGTCGAATGTTTGCCGCTCAGAACCTCGCTCGGGTACCGAAGCTGCAGGTGACCCTGCGAAAGGCTTACGGGTTTGGGTCGATGGTTATGGCCATGACCGGCTTCAGCGGCCAGACGATTTCGGTGGCACTGCCGGGCGTGACGCTGGGTTCGATGGGCGCCGCCGGAGCGAGCGCCGCGACTGGGGCGGACGCCGACCAAGCGGCGGCCATTGCCCAAGCAGAACAGAACGCGGCGTACCGGTCGGCCAGCAAACTCAGTTTCGATGAGCTCATCGAGCCAGCCGAAATCCGCAACCAACTCCTGGCATGGCTGGCGCTGGGCCTCTCAAGACGCCAAGCACCAGCACAACCAAGAACAAACCCAACCATCGTCAGATAAACAAAGGACGTTGGCGGGCGCCAGACTTCGGAAAGCGATTGGGCGAGTCTCGCCGCGCCAGCAAGAGCGATCTACCGGCGGTGCCCGATGCCGAAGGCGCGGAGCCGTAGGCGGAGCAATTGTTAAAGCCTCTCGGCGACGTAGTCGAGGCAGGCGGTTAGGGCCTCGATGTCTTCGGGGTCGATGGCGGGGAACATGGCGATTCGCAGTTGGTTGCGGCCAAGCTTGCGGTAGCCGTTGGTGTCGACGATGTCGTTGGCGCGAAGCACGGCGTTGATGGTGTCGGCCGGGAGTGCATCGTCGAAGTCGATGGTGGCCACGGTGGTGCTTCGGTGCTCGGGGTTGGCAACAAAGGGTGTTGTGAAATCGCGGGATTCGGCCCAGCTATACATGGTCGCCGCAGACTTGTCGCAACGTCCGGCGGAGAACTCCATGCCACCGTTGTGATTGATCCATTCGCAGAGTTCGGTGGCCAAAATGATGGTGGCCAGCGCCGGCGTGTTGTTGGTTTGGTCTTTGCGGCTGTTGTCGACGGCGGTTTGCAGGTTGAGCGATGGTGGGATCCAACGGTCCGATGCGTCGATCTTTTCAATGCGCGCAATTGCAGCGGGCGACATGGCAGCGAGCCAGAGTCCGCCATCAGAACCGAGGACTTTCTGAGGAGCAAAGTAGTAACAGTCGGTTTGTGACGCATCGAAGCGGATACCGCCCGCTCCGGAGGTGGCATCGACGAGAACGAGGGAGCCATCGTCGGCACCTTCGGGGCGAGCTAGCGGCATCGAGACGCCGGTGGTGGTTTCGTTGTGGGTGAGCGCGTAGCTGTCGATTCCGGCGGTGCCCACTGCTTCGGGGCGGGTTCCGGGTTCGGCTGCAATGATCTGCGGGTCGTCAAGATGGGGTACGCCCGAGACGGCCTTGCCGAACTTTCCAGAGAACTCGCCGAAGTCGAGGTGCTGCGATTTGTTGTCGATGAGGCCAAACGATGCGGCGTCCCAGAAGACGGTGGTTCCGCCATTGCCGAGCACCATCTCGTAGCCGTCGGGGAGCACGAACATTTCGGCAAGTGCGTTTCGGAGGCGAGAAACCATGAACTTCACTGGCGCTTGCCGGTGGCTGGTTCCCATGTAGAGCGGGGCCTCGTTCACGAGGGCGTCAATGCCCTCGGGACGGACCTTCGACGGACCCGCTCCAAACCGGCCGTCTTTCGGGCGGATCTCGAGGGGGATCTGAATGTCAGGTGTTGTTGTCACCCTCTAACTATGCCGCATTGCCGCGAGAGTCGTGGCAACATGCTCTCTGGCATTTCTGCAATTTCCGCCACATGAAACTTCAACGAGGCACAACACTTCTATGTCCAGCGAACGGCTTTCCACCCGAATTGGCGCAATCACCGAATCGGCGACCCTGGCAATCACCGCAAAGGCGAAGGCACTCAAGGCGGCCGGCGAGCCGGTCATCGGCTTTGGTGCCGGCGAGCCCGACTTCCCAACCCCGCCACACATCGTTGAGGCGGCTATTGCGGCGTGTAGCGATCCGGTAAATCACAAGTACTCACCTGCTGGTGGTCTTCCGGTTCTGAAGGAAGCGGTTGCGGCGAAGACGCTCCGCGACAGTGGTGTCGAGGTTGACGCTGCCCAGGTGCTCATCACCAACGGTGGCAAGCACGCGGTCTATAACACGTTCGAAACGCTGTTGAACCCTGGCGACGAGGTCCTCGTGCCGACGCCATACTGGACCACCTACCCCGAGCCGATTTCGCTCGCCGGTGCCACCACGGTCGAGGTGCCTACCACTATCGAAAGTGGCTTCCAGGTCACGATCGACCAGCTTGAGGCGGCATCGACGCCCAACACCAAAGCGTTGCTTTTCGTATCGCCGTCCAACCCCACTGGTGCGGTGTACTCCAAAGAGCAGATCGAAGCGATCGGCCGGTGGGCGCTCGACAAGGGCATCTGGGTCGTCACCGACGAGATCTACGAGCACCTCGTTTACGACGACAACGAGCACCACTCGATCCTTAAGCTCGTTCCCGAGCTTGCCGACCGCTGCGTGATTCTCAACGGCGTTGCAAAGACCTACGCCATGACCGGCTGGCGAGTCGGCTGGATGATCGGCCCCACCGATCTCATCAAGTCGGCATCCAACTTCCAGTCGCACGCCACCTCCAACGTCAACAACGTTGCCCAGCGAGCAGCCCTTGCTGCCGTTTCTGGCCCACTCGATGCGGTTATGGATATGCGTGCGCACTTTGATCGTCGCCGTCAGCTGATGTTCAGCCTGCTCAGCGGCATCGATGGGGTCGAAGTGCTTCGCCCCCAGGGTGCCTTCTACGCATTCCCATCGTTCGAGGGCGTACTCGGCCGAGATATCGGTGGCGTTACGCCCACCACCACCGTCGAGTTGGCAGCCGTCATTCTCGAGCAGGCAAAGGTGGCCATCGTGCCCGGCGAAGCATTCGGCTCACCCGGCTACGCCCGGTTCTCCTTTGCGCTTGGTGACGATGACCTTGGCGAGGGAATCGGCCGTATCGCTGAGCTTCTGGCGTAACCCTTATGTCTGAGACTGCACCGTACGGGGCCTGGACATCGCCGATTTCGGCAGAAATGCTGGTATCGGGGGCGGTCGGGATTTCCGAAGTCATCCCCGAGGCCGATGCGTGCTGGTGGGCCGAATCTCGCCCGTCCGAAGGCGGACGAACCGCGCTCATGCGGTGGTCCGAAGGTGCGGGTGCCGTTGAGATCACGCCACCGGGAGCCAACGTCCGAACTCGGGTTCACGAGTACGGCGGCGGCTCATGGTGGGTCGATAGCGGCACGGCGTTCTATGTCGACTACTCCGATCAGCGTTTGCGGGCAATCCGTCCCGGCGACGCTGAACCTCGATTCTTGTCGGCCGAATCCGACCAACCATCGGGCCAGCGATTCGCTGATCTTCGGGTTACTCCCGACGGAGCGTGGGTTATTGCTGTTGGGGAAACCCACTCGACCGATTCGTCGGAGCCGAGCAACGCGGTCGTCGCTGTTGCCGCCGATGGGTCGCAACACATGGTCACCTTGGTCAGCGGGGCCGACTTCTACGGGTCGCCGTGTTTGTCGCCCGATGGTTCGCAGCTGGCATGGGTCTCGTGGGACCACCCCAACATGCCGTGGGACGACACGCAGCTATGGCGCGCCGACCTGATCGTCGATGCAGACGGCCTCCGGGTTGCGGACGCATTGCTCGTTGCTGGTGGCGAGGGCGAATCGATTGTTCAGCCGTCGTGGTCTCCCAACGGTGTCCTCCACTTTCTCTCAGACCGCCAAGACTTCTGGTTTCTTTATGCCGAGGGCCACGACGAGCCGGTGCTCGCGGTCGAAGGCGAGATTGGTTATCCGCCGTGGGTGTTCGGACTCGCCCGTTATGCGTTCCTCTCTGATGGTTCGGTGGTTGCGGCACGATTCCATAACGGCGTAGAGATCCTCGAGAGTCAGCCAGACCTGACGGCGGTCAATACGGTTCGGTCGGTGGGCGACATCGTGAGCTTTGCCGGCTCGACCTGGTCGAAAGAAGCAGCCGTGTTCTTTGACGGCGCAGTTATTCGTGAACCCCGAGAGCTCGGCCTTTCGCCAGAGTTCACACCCCCGCCAGAAGTCATTTCGTTTCCCACGGGGAGCGTCGATTCTGGAGAGACCGCTTTTGCGCTGTACTTCGCTCCGGCGAACCCTGATGTTTCTGGTCCCGACGACGAGCGTCCGCCGCTCATCGTTCTGGCCCATGGTGGGCCTACCTCGGCTGCGCGCTCGCAACTCAATCTGGCCCGTCGGTTCTGGACGAGCCGTGGATTCGCTGTCGTCGATGTGAACTACCGGGGGAGTAGCGGCTTTGGGCGGGCGTATCGGCAAAAGCTCAACAACAACTGGGGGATCGCTGATGTCGAGGACTGCGTCAACGTTGCCCAGTTTCTTGCCGATCGTGGTGACGTCGATGCGAAGCGCCTTATCATCCGTGGTGGTAGCGCCGGCGGGTTTACCGTGCTCAGCGCTCTGGCGTTCCACGATGTGTTCACCGCTGGCGCCAATATGTTCGGTGTCGCCGATCTCTCGGCGCTGGCCCTCGACACCCACAAGTTTGAAAGCCGATACCTCGACAACCTGGTTGGACGCTGGCCCGAAGATCGCGAGATCTACGACGCTCGGTCGCCTATCAATCACCTCGATGGTTTCAGCTCGCCGATGATCGTCTTGCAAGGGGCCGACGACGCGGTCGTGCCTCCCAACCAGTCGCGGATGATCGTCGAGGCACTGGATGATCGCGACGTGCCGGTGGCGTATTTGGAGTTCGAGGGCGAGCAGCATGGGTTCCGCAAAGCGGAGACGATCATGACGGCCCTCACCTCAGAGCTGGCGTTCTATGGGCGAGTCTTTGGTTTCGAACCAGATGGACCTGCCGTCACCCTCGAGATTCGAAACGAAGCACCGCCGACCTGAGGTGCCGGATGCAGGTTGGTTCGCACTAGGATTATTCCCGATCGCTTGGACATTGGCTTCCAAGGGTGTTTCCCCGAAACGACTGTGCTGTTTGCACGCGTCCTCTATCTGGGAAAGGCTCTGAAAGAGGACTGTCAGAACGACCACGGAAGCAGACCAAATGAGCCGAGGAGACGGATTGCAGTGGGATGCCAGGCTTGCGCCTGGAGGACTTTCATCCTCACGCGGTGGCCGTTCTGGCATGCCTCGATGGGTCTGGGTCGCGCTTGCGCTGCTCTTTTTGCTGCTCGTGATGTGGTTTCTTGCGAGCCGCGGCGGCGATGACGTCTCGACTTCCACAGCGGGGGGCGACGTTGCCGAAGCAGTCCGTATTGCCGAGTCTCGGGCCGGGTACTCCGAAGTCGACCTTGTCGTAACCGACGGCCGCGTTGTGCTTACCGGCGAATTGCCAACCGTCCAAGATCGTTATGCAGCAGAGAAGGTTGCCTATTCGGTAACCGGCGTTGTTGCGGTCGATAACCAGATTGTGACGGTTGAAGGTCCCGAGCCCACCGTCGTCGAACCGCCGGCAGAGGCATCGGTCGAAGAGCGCCAGCTCGAATCGGATCTCTTGCGTGCGAGTCTCTCTAATCCCATCGTGTTCGGCAGTAACAGTGCCGATCTCGATCCAGTTTCGTCTGCCACAATCGACACCGTTGCCCGGCTGCTCGAGGAGTACCCGCTTGCTCGCGTCGAGGTGCAGGGCCATACCGACTCCGACGGCGATGTCGACGCGAATCTTGCGTTGAGCTCTCAGCGTGCCGAGGTGGTTCTTCAACAATTGGTCGCCCGAGGCATTGGTGCCGACCGTCTCGAGTTCATGGGATTCGGCGACACCGATCCGGTCGCATCCAACGAAACCAAAGATGGCAAGGCTGCGAACCGGCGCATCGAGTTTCGGGTCATCCCGCAGTAGCCGTATCCGGCACCACGACTGGGTGGCGAACAGTCTTCAGTGTTCGATGAAGTGTCGACTCTCACAACCTTAAAGTTGAGCAATGCGGTCGGGTATTGACTACGTTCGACCTATGGCAAACGTTCTGGTCACTGAGGAAATTGCTGAGGCGGGTCTTGCGACCTTGCGAGACGCTGGACATGACGTCGAGGTGAAGCTCGGGTTGTCTCCCGACGAACTCTGCTCGGCCATCGCCGGCGTACACGGATTGGTTATCCGCTCAGCGACACAGGTCACCGCCGAGATGCTTGAAGCAGCCGATTCGCTGCTGGTGGTCGGACGCGCCGGAGTCGGCCTCGACAACGTCGACGTTGCTGCATCAACCGCTCGTGGTGTGATGGTGGTCAACGCTCCGCAGTCCAACATCGTCTCGGCCGCCGAGCAGACCATGGCATTGCTCCTCGCGTCTGCCCGCAACGTTCCCCAAGCTCACGAGGCGCTCAAAGCCGGACGCTGGGAACGCTCGAAGTGGACCGGCGTCGAACTGGTCGGCAAGACCTTCGGCATCATTGGCCTCGGCCGAATCGGGGCGCTTGTGGCTGAACGTGCCAAAGCGTTCGGGATGAACCTGGTCGGCTACGACCCCTATATCAATGCCGAGCGCGCCGCAGACCTTGGTGTCGAAATCCTGAGTCTTGACGAGCTGATGGCGACCTCCGATTTCATCACCGTGCATGTGGCCCGCACACCCGAAACTATCGGGCTCATCAACGCCGAGCGGCTGGCATTGGCCAAGCCATCGCTACGAGTCATCAACGTCGCCCGAGGCGGAATCGTCGACGAGGCCGACCTCGCCGTGGCAATCGCCGATGGCGTCATCGCCGGCGCTGGCCTCGACGTCTTCGCCACCGAGCCGTGCACCGACTCGCCATTGTTCGCACTCGATCAGGTTGTGGTGACCCCGCACCTTGGCGCCAGCACGAACGAGGCCCAGGACAAGGCGGGCGTAACCATCGGCGAACAGCTGGTCCTCGCACTTGCGGGCGACTACGTACCTCATGCGGTAAACATCGACGCCGCCGAGGTGAGCTCGGTAGCAAAACCATTCGTGCCGCTCGCCGAAACCCTTGGCCGGTTGTTTACCTCGCTGGTCGAGACGCTTCCCGACAAGGTCGAGATCGAGTTTCGTGGAGAGATCGGCGGCTACGACAACCGTCTCGCCGAGCTGTCCTTCACCAAGGGCCTCCTCAGCGGAGTGAGCGACACACCGGTGTCGTATGTGAACGCCGACGATGTCGCGCTGGCCGCTGGCGTCGAGATCCACTCGAGCCGCACCACGTCGTCCAACGACTACGTGAACGTCATCACCGTTCGCGGTGGCGGCCACGCGTTGGGAGCAACCATTGTTGGCCTCAGCGAAGAGCCACACCTGGTGATGGTCGACGACCACACCATTGATGTGCCAGTCGCCGATCACCTCATCGTGGTTCGCAATGAAGACTCTCCTGGCATGATCGGGTACTTCGGCGTGACGATGGGGGAGACGGGAATCAACATCGACGACCTGCACCTTGGCCACGCAGCGAATGGTGAGGCCGCGATGATCGTGGCGTCGGTCGACCACGAAGTTGGCCCCGAGGTTCTCGATGCGCTCCGCGCAAACCCCGGCGTTCACAGCGTTGTAAGCCTGTCGGGACTCGCCCCAAGCTGACGGATGGTCTAGACCCTTTGAGTGGTGCGAGCGACGCGAGTCGACCGACCCGGAAGTCGAAGAGTCTAGGGAGCACATCTGATGTCAGCAGTTCTGTATGAAGTGGCAAACCACATCGGGGTCATCACGATCAACCGACCCGATGCCCGCAACGCCGTAAACGGCGATGTGGCGTCCGGTATCGAAGCGGCCATCGATGAACTCGAAGCCGACGCTGAAACGTGGGTTGGCATCATCACTGGAGTCGGCGCGGCGTTCTGTGCAGGCGCCGATCTGAAAGCTGTGGCCAGTGGCGATGCTGCTGGGCTCTCGACCAAGCGGGGTGGCTTCGGTGGATTCGTGTCGCGAGAACGAACCAAGCCCATCATCGCCGCAGCAAATGGTCACGCCTTGGCCGGTGGTTGTGAGATCCTCCTTGCCTGCGACCTTGCCGTTGTGGCCGATGGCATCAAGATTGGGCTCCCTGAAGTGAAACGCAGCCTCGTTGCGGCTGCCGGTGGCCTGTTCCGCCTCCCGCAGGCGGTGGGCCCGGCGATGGCTGCCGAGATGATTCTTACCGGTGACCCGATCAGCGCACAGCAAGCATTGGCGGCCGGCATGGTGAACCGAGTTGTTCCCGCCGAAGACGTGCTGGCCGAGGCGAAAGCACTGGCCGAACGCATCGCAGTAAATGCGCCACTTGCGGTCCAAGCCAGTCGCGACGTCATGCTGCAGGCCAGTTCAGGCTCGGAGGCCGAACTCTTCAAGGCCAGCAATATCAAGATGCGTGACCTCTCGAAGACCGAAGACTTCGCCGAAGGCCCGAAGGCGTTCATCGAAAAGCGGCCCCCCGAATGGAAGGGCCGCTAGTCGAAAGCCAGATTTAGCTGGAGGGAACCGGGCTAGAGGGTGATGGCGCTGACCTTCTCGAAGGTTTCGAGATCGTTGGCCTGGAGGGTGCTTTGTGAGACCGTCCAGAGGTTGTCGCCGATGACCAGCGAGCGGGTTATCGAATCCTGGTAGGAGTCGAGCCAGCACATCTCGATCCGATCAGCATCGCCAAGTTCCAGACCTTCGACCGGACCGAACCAGTTGTCGAGTTCGCCGGCGGGGATCCGTTCGCAGCTGTAGCCGCTATAGCCGCCACGTTGGTCGGCGGTACAGGCCAACATGACACTGTTGTCGCCTTCCTCGTTGAGGATGTACCAGAGTTCGTTGTCCCGGCTTGCGTCTTCGGCAAGGTCGGCCGAGGTGAGGCGGCGGCAGTCGGTTTGTCCGGTTGCCTCATCGTCGATGTGGCTGATCCGGCTCTCCTCGGTGATGGTGCCGTCGGCGATGGTGAGCGCTACTGCGCCGAAGAACCCGTCGGTGAACTCGTCGCCGCCACCGTTGCCCCATTGCTGGATCGGGATGACCAGGAGGTTCTTGTCGGCCCACCAGAGCACGGAGCGGTGATCCCACTCGGCTTCGGTATAGCTGTTCTCGAGGACCCAGGTGTCGAGTGCAGCGGGAGCCGCAAGGTCTGCAACATCAAACAGGGTCACTTTGGTTCCCTGTGTACGGCCGTCGTCGGTGGCTTCCTGACCGATACCGACCACCAGGGTGTCGCTGATGGGGTGCAGGTAGCCGGAGTAGCCGGTGATCTTGAGTTCGCCAAGGATCGCTGGGTTGGCCGGATCGGCGAGATCGACGGTGTACAGCGGGTCGGTCTGGCGGAACGTGACCACATAGGCGAGATCGCCGACGTAACGAACCGAGAAGATCTGTTCGCCTTCGCCCATGCCGCCGACATGGCCAAGTTGCACGAGCTGATCGCCCTGCTGCTCGAAGGTGGTGATGGAGCTGATGCTCGACTCGGCGCTGCTCCATGGGGATCCTTCGGTGGTGGCTACCCGAAAGACGTCCTTGTACTCCGACATCGAGAACTGGTTGAGGAGCGAGCCATCAACCGAACCCGAGGCCTGGTACTCGGCAGCGGCGCCGACGGGTGTCGAGAACTTGTGGATCGAGGTCGACCAGTCGTCGTCGGCACGGAACTCGGGGTCTTCCCAGCTTCGTGGGTCGATCCAGCTGTTGGTGGTTACGTAGAGCGCCTCGGTCGAGGCGTAGACCGTGCGGCCCTCGCTAAGTACCGATGAGCTGGTCGATGCTGCCAGGGGAGTGCTGGTGTCGATGCTCACAACCGACAGGGCGCCGAAGCCGGCGAAGTCGTTGGGCTGATGTACCTGGTCGCATTCGGAAAGAAGGCCAGTGGTGACTTCGCCGTTTGCGACGAGCGAGTAGGCAGGGAGCCAATCTTCGAGCGTCGATTCGGCGATGACCTCTTTGTTCGTCTTGATTGCTGTTTCTTCAGCCTTCTCATTGTTGGCACCCGGTGAAACGAACCCGAGGTCGTTGGGGAAAGTGCTGACGACGAAGCGAAGATCGGAACCGACCAGACGGGCGCTTACCGAGTAGCCCTCGATATGGAGGCTGCGAATTCCGGGGCTGGCTTCGGCATCGGAAAGGTCGACTTCACGAATGACCGTGCTTTGGACGTAGTAGCTATCGCCGGAAGGACCGTCGCTGGAGGAACTGTCGCTGCTGTCGGAGGAGGAGGGAAGTGCTCCGTTGCCTTCGCCGATGACGTACACCTTGGTGTTGCCGTCGGCATCGGTGGCGATGAACATCTGGTGGAACCATGAGTTGACGGCACCCTCGGTGAGTCCGATGTCCTGCACTCGCTCGGGTGTATCGCCAGAGACATCGACGATGATGAGGCGGGAGTCTTTGAGGATGTAGACATGCTTGCCATCGGTCTTCACCATGTCGGGCTCATCGACTCCCAACTCCTGAACGTTGGTGGTGGAGAACTCGCTGTCGCCACCTTCGCCGCCTGCCGTATCGGATGTGGATTCAGCTGCTGGTTGGGCGCCACCGTCGGAATCGGCACCAGAGTCGCTGCTTGACTCGTCTTCCATCGCCTCCTCCTCCATCACGCCCTCGCGGTAGTACCCGCCGCCGTTGAGGCCCCAGGGTCCAACTCGTTCGCTGGCCTCAGTCTTGAGGTGATCGAGAATCGCGCTGCACTCAGCGAATGGTTTGAGCGCTGCGACCAGACTGATGTCGGCGTCGTTCAAGTCGACGACATCAGAGTCGGACCCGTCGGTGTCACCCGTCCCATCAGTAGTTTCGGGTCCATCGGTCGATGGCGGGTTGCCAACCGGATCGTTCGAACTCGAACAGGCCGACGCCAGCATGACTGCGCTGATCAAAAGGGTAAGGAGTCGGGTGAGTGGGGTGCTCATGGGAAGGGTCTCCAAGGCTGGATGCAGAGTTGGTGCAAGATGGTTGTTGCGCATTGGACGTTGAGACTCCATCGGTTGGTTCCCGAATCATCCAAACATCTTCAAAAAAAGTCTGGAATGAGTCGTTTGGCCTAATGCGCCTGTATTGGTAGCGCCTTAGGACGTACCCTCGGTGTTTGCATGTCCTTCTGTGTGCATTCATATCCAAGCGATAGGCTCCCGCGGCCTTGATCCATCAACCCAGGATGACCGGATGATCCGTCGAATCATGCTGGTTGGGGTGCTCGTGGTGTTCGCCGCGGCGTACTACATGGCGATGATGCGTTGGACATGGCCATGGCGCCCCGCCACATGGATCTACTACTTCGTGCAGTACCCGATCCGTCATGCGGCAAAGGCATTGTTCCTGGGTGCACTGGTGTTCGTGCCGCTCGAACTCTTCGCCCGGCGCCACGACAAAGCGCTGCTCCGGCCGGGCATCGTCACCGACGTCCTGCATGCCACCATGTCGATCATCTTGGCCGGCATCCCGCTCTACTTCCTTGCCGGACTCATCAGCCAGGCGAGCCTCGACGTCAGCGCCGACTTCATCACGAGCCAGCCTCGCTGGCTGCAACTCGTCGAGGCGATGTTCCTGCGCGAGTTCCTCGTGTACTGGGCCCACCGAACAACCCACATGATTCCGGTGCTGTGGCGGTTCCATGAGGTGCACCACTCGTCGCCCGATCTCGACTGGCTGTCAGCCGTCCGTCGCCACCCCGTCGACCTGCTCTGGGTCACGCTCTTCCTGGTAGTGCCGCTTGGGCTTACCGGGTTCCAGGCGGTTGACGTTGCCTTCGTGTACGTCGCCTCGGAAGCATGGGCGTTTTACATCCACAGCAATACCCGCTGGCGGTTCCACTTCTTTGGCCCGGTCCTGGTGTCGGCCGAATATCACCACTGGCATCACGTATCGGCCCGCGAAGATCACGACAAAAACTACGGCGAGTTCACCGGCATCTTCGACGTCTTGTTCGGCACGTACCTCTTGCCCGCCGATCGTCGCCCCGATGACTACGGCACCGACGGGAACCTCCCCAACGGATTCGTCGACCAGATGGTTGCGCCCTTTCTTCCAGCACGGCGCAATCCGTCGCTTCGCTCTCTTTCTTCTCGCAGGCGCAATCCGTCGCTTCGCTCCTCGATGCGCGCTGCTGAACGCGAGCGCTGACCCGTCGCTCGTCCCTCGCTCGTTGCCTCTCACCCGCGCTGGCGCTCTCTAGCCCCAACGCTCTCCGCCCATCTAGTAGCTGGCTGGAAGTCCGGTTTCTGGTAGCTCGTAGGCTTCTTCCGCTACTGGCAGCGGAGACCATGCTTCTCTAGCCGTGAGGAGCTCGTGGGTGCCGAACACCGCTAGTGCAGCGGTAAGTGGCAGCAAGCTCATCGAAATGGTTTGGTCGTACGCCTGGGAGACAATTGCCCACGTCAGGCAACCGGGCAAAACACTCCACCCGACTACTTCGAGTACCCGGGCGCGTTCTCTGGTGATCTCTCTTGCGCACACGATGAGCAGGGGAAGGAGGGCGACGACGATACAAATCACCGACATCGCTTGAAGATTACCCGCCGTGATGAGCCGATTTAGGTGGTACTCGAGCACGATTGAAATATCGGCGTAATCGACGGTCGACCTAAAGCTCTTTCTTGCCTATGGGCGTCTAGGCCATATATGACGGGCGAGAACCTTCGAACGAACCGATCTTGTCGACCTGTTGCATGGTGATACCAATGTCATCGAGGCCGTTGAGGAGTCGGTGCCGAATGGACTCGGAAAGGTCAAACGTCGAGGCCAGCCCAATCGCAGGGGCCTCGATGGTTGCTCGTTCGACATCGATGGTGATCTCGAGCGTCGGGTCGGCCTGAACCGCGGCCATAAGTGTTTCTGCCGTTGCGGTATCGACCTCGACCGGCACGAGTCCGTTCTTCGTGGAGTTGTTCTTGAAGATCGGGCCGAAGCGGGGCGAAATGACTGCTGCGAAGCCGTACTGCTGGATCGCCCAAACCGCGTGTTCGCGCGACGAGCCAGTGCCGAAGTTGGGGCCGCCGAGCAGAATGTTTGCGCCGGCGTACTCCTCGTTGTTGAGGACAAAGTCCTCACCATCGCGCCACTCTGAGAAGAGGCCCTTTTCGAACCCGGTGCGTTCGACTCGCTTGAGCCAATCGCTTGGGATGATCTGGTCGGTGTCGACATCGGATCGATCAAGCGGAACTGCGGTTCCTTGCACAATTGCTACTGGTTCCATGATGTTCTTCTTTCAGTCGAGGTCGGCCGGAGTGGCGAACGTACCGGCGATTGCGGTGGCGGCGGCTACGGCCGGCGACACGAGGTGGGTACGTCCGCCGCGTCCTTGACGGCCTTCAAAGTTGCGGTTGCTGGTGCTTGCGCTGCGCTCGCCGGGGGCGAGCTTGTCGGGGTTCATGGCAAGGCACATTGAGCAGCCCGGTTCACGCCAGTCGAAGCCAGCTTCGATGAAGATGGTGTGGAGGCCCTCTTCTTCTGCCTGCTTCTTCACCAGGCCGGAGCCGGGGACGACGAGCGTCCGCATGCCGTCTTTGACTTTGCGGCCCTTCGCAACCGCAGCTGCGGCTCGAAGGTCTTCGATGCGGCTGTTGGTGCACGAGCCGATGAACACGGTGTCGACCGGGACATCTTTCAGTGGAGTTCCGGCGGTGAGGCCCATGTACTCGAGTGCTCGAGCAGCGGCGTCGCTTGCACCCGGGTCCTCGAAGCTCGCTGGGTCGGGAACGTCTGCGGAGATCGGCAGCACCTGGCCGGGGTTGGTTCCCCAGGTCATGTACGGAACGATGTCGGCGCCGTCGATGATAATTTCGCGGTCGTAGGTTGCGCCTTCGTCGGACCGGAGGGTCTTCCAGTCGGCGACGGCGGCATCCCACTCGGCGCCGCTCGGAGCGTTGGGGCGGCCCTTGAGGTACTCGAACGTGGTGTCGTCGGGGGCGATCATGCCGGCCTTGGCGCCGAATTCGATCGACATGTTGCAGACCGTCATGCGGCCTTCCATCGAAAGTGCTTCAATGACCGGGCCGCGGAACTCGGCGATAGCGCCGATGCCGCCGCCGGTGTCGGCTGCACCGAGGATGGCGAGCACCACATCTTTGGCGGTCGAGCCCTCGGGGAGTTCGCCGTTGACCGTGATGGCCATGGTTTCTTGGGCGGACTGCTGAAGGGTTTGGGTGGCGAGCACGTGCTCGACCTCGCTGGTGCCGATACCAAACGCGAGCGCACCAAAGGCGCCGTGCGTGCTGGTGTGGCTATCGCCGCAGACCACGGTCATGCCGGGCTGGGTAAGCCCGAGCTCCGGGCCGATGACGTGAACGATTCCCTGGTTGATGTCGCCCATCGAGTAGAGCTTCACGCCGAACTCGTCGCAGTTCTTGCGCAGGGTGTCGACCTGGGCCTTGCTGACCGGGTCGGCGATGGGCTGGTCGATGTCGGCGGTAGGAACGTTGTGGTCTTCGGTGGCCACGGTGAGCTCGGGGCGACGGATCGGGCGGTTGGTAAGACGAAGCCCGTCGAATGCCTGTGGCGAGGTCACTTCGTGAACGAGGTGAAGGTCGATATACAGCAGCGACGGTTCGCCCTCGGCGGCGTGAACGACGTGACGGTCCCACACCTTCTCGATGATGGTCCGTGGACCATTCTCGATGTTGGTCTTCGGACCAGTGGTTTCTTCGCTCATGGAGCGGCTCCTCAAGTTAGCGCTTGACTGTCTCATATATTGAGACGACAATCTTGACTTATGGGACACATCGTAAGCGCGGTTGGCGTCGTTGACAAGGCGATGGTCGTCGTGGGCGCCGTCGAAGCGAAACCGCTGTCGTTGGCCGAACTCGTCGAAGCGACCGGATTCAGCCGCGCCACTACTCACCGGCTCGCAGGCTCGCTCGAAGCACACGGACTGCTCCGACGCGAGACCGACGGTCGCTACACGCTCGGCGGCCGATTTATCAGCCTTGGCAAGACCGCTGAGGACGGCTTCCCGCTCGCCGAGGTTGCACTGCCCTCGCTTCAACGACTCGTCGCAGAAACCGGCGAATCGGCTCAGCTCTATGTTCGCCAAGGCGACTCTCGTATCTGTATTGCCTCGGTGGAATCACCTCACGGCCTCCGAACCATCGTCGAGCGCGGAGCGGTCCTTCCTCTTACCGCAGGTTCGGGAGGCAAGGTCCTCCTAGGCGACATCCTCAGCGCTACGGTCCAGAAACAGGGATGGGTCGACAGCGTCGCCGAACGCGAGGCCGGTGTCGCAAGCGTCAGCTCGCCCGTCACGGTCGACGGATCGGTCGTGGCTGCGGTCAGCGTCAGCGGGCCCATCGAACGCATCGGTACCCGTCCCGGGAAGGTCCACGGGCAAGCCGTTCTCGAAGCGGCAAGCACCATCGCCCACGACGCCCAAAGAATGGGGCTGTAAGTAATCCGAAAATGGGGCTTTAAGTAATTCGGAAGTCGCGACGATACCTACATCGTGGATGACATCGAAGTGATCAACCCCGTACCGCTCACCGAACTCATTGGTGACGCTATTCGCCTCAGTCGACTCGACGGCAGCCGTGCCGCCGTTCTCGCCTGCGTTGGACAGATCGACGGCGAGGACGCCGACGAAGAATCCAACCAAGTTCTCGGCGAACGACTCGAACGCGTCCTGCGCGACGGCGATCATCTTCGCCCGTACCGCAACGGATGGGTCGTCATCAGCGCCGACATCGTCGATGCCAAGGCTCTCGGCCCGGTCATCGAACGAGTCCTCGAAGCGCTCGAACAACCAATCCGCACCTTCGGCGAACCCCAAAAGGTGAAGGCCGCAATCGGCATGGCCTTGGGCGACCGAAGCCAAGACGGCGAATCACTGCTGCTCGGCGCCGACCTCGCCCTCGAAGCCGCCCGCTCACGTGGCGGCGGCGTTGAATCGCTCGAACCAAACCTCGGCGAAGCCATCTCGGCCCGCCTTCGTGACGAGACCGACCTCGATCACTCGATCGGCAGCGAACGGTTCGTCCTCTTCCACCAGCCAATCGTTCCGCTGGGCGAAAACTGGAACCTGCCACGCGGCGTCGAAGTGCTCGCCCGCTGGCTCCACCCAGAAGACGGACTCGTCGGACCAAACCGTTTCATCCCCGTCGCCGAAATCACCGGCCAGATGATCAGCCTCGGCCAGGAACTCATTCGCCTCGCCTGCCGCGACCTGCGCCAGGTCGCATCCGAGAGCGCCTTCCTCTCCATGAACCTCAGCCCGCAGCAACTCAGCGACCTGATGCTCACCTCTGATGTGCTTGAAGAACTCGAACGCAACGATGTTCCTGCCCAAGCCATGGCCTTCGAAATCACCGAAGAAGCCCTCCTCGTGCCCGACTTCGATGTACTCGAAAACCTCGGCCGCCTGAGCGAAGCCGGCTGCAAGATCTTTCTCGACAACTTCGGTCGCGACGTTTCGAGTCTCGAGTCGTTCACCAAGATCCCACTCGACGCCATCAAGATCGACCATTCGCGAATTCGCCCTAATGTCGATGAGCGCTTTGTCGACATGGTGGTCACCCTGGCCGACCGGCTCGGAATCCCCACCGTCGCCGAAGGCGTCGAAGACCCCGAACAACTCGCAACCCTCGTAAACCTCGGCGTCGACTACGCCCAAGGCTTCGAAATCGCTGCTCCCCGGCCGCTCTTGGCCGAAGTCCCCGACGACATCGCAGACGTCGCGTAACTTTTGGTCGTTCGCTCGCGAGCTCGCTCTCTCTGCGTTTCACTATGAGGCGCTAGCTCCAACCTCGGCCTCCGCCTTCGCTCCGGCACGACTCCCATCTTTTGGTCGTTCGCTTGCGAGCTCGCTCTCTCTGCGCTTCGCGTCGGTTTCGCCTGCGGCAAAGCCCTTACCGAGTTGCTTCGCAACTCGCCTTGCTCGGACCGGTTGAGGTCCCGACGCCTTCTACTCGTCTACGCCGGTGATTGATGGTGGTGGCGGGTTTTCTGAGGTGTCGGTTGCGACGATGAAGATCGCTCCGAAGATGAGGACGACGCCGATAACAACTGCGGGGATAAGCCAGCGGGGGAGAGGCGGTTTCTGATCGGTCATGAGTTAGCAGCGTGCCTTACCGCTGCGACAAATGGCGAGACGAACCGCTTCGGATGCAACACCGGTGAATCGTGCGTGCCGGTGGTGGTAAACACCTCGGCATGATCGATGGCCGCCGCAAGCTCGAACTGGCGAGCCGTCGGCACCATGGTGTCGTCGGTAACGACCAGTATCGAAACCGGCGTGTCCGAACCGATCTGCGGTAGCCACTCCTTCGCATCGAATCGACCGAGCGCTGCCCCGGCCTCGAGGAGAAGTCGGGGTTCGCCCAGCAGGATCTGTTCGCGCATCCACGGGTTGAACTTCTGCGTGCCGATACGCCACTCGACAATCCGGCGAAACAGCTCCTGGCGAAGCCGCCGAGGAACCACCCGCACCGATTGTGACAACGGGCGGAGCGCCGGAAACTCGAGGCGTTCGAGCGGCGTGACTGAGAACTCTTGGGACGTTGCGCACAACACAAGGCCATCGACCCGGGTTGGATGTCGATGCCACACCGACATCGCTATCGGGCCGCCCATCGAATAGCCGACAGGGATACAGGAACCGATACCGAGCACATCAAGAAGCGCCACGGCATCGTCGGCAGCGTCCTCGAGCCGGAACCGATCGCGAGAACGGATGCCTCGACCATGGCCACGGTGATCGAGAGCTATGACATTGAAGTGTTCACCAAGCGGCGCAAACACGTGGAACCAGTTGAGGTCGGCGTTTACAAACCACCCGTGAAGCAAAAGTACCGTCGGAGCGCCGGCTGGCCCTTCGAGATGGCGAAAGAAGGTCTCGCCTCGGCCCGGAAGGTTGACGGTTCGGCCCGGTGGAAGATCGGGAGCGTCGGTCATCGGCGTGGGCCGACTATTCGATGCTGACGACGGTGACTTTGATGAGCCCACCAGGAGCTTCGTAGCTCACCGTGTCGCCGAGCGAAGCACCAATAAGAGCGACGCCCATCGGCGAGCCGGGTGACATAACGATGAGGTCGCCTTGGCGTTCCTCGATTGATCCGATGAGATACTTTTCGACCTCGTCTTCACCCTCGTAGGTGATGCCCACGATCGAACCAGCAAGAACCGTGCTGCCATCGCCGGATGCTTCAACGATAATGGCATCTTCGATGAGCTTGGCCAGATGAATAATGCGGCCTTCCATCTTTCCTTGTTCTTCCTTGGCTGCGTGGTAATCGCCATTTTCGGAAAGGTCGCCAAGTTCGCGAGCGGTCTCGATCTTCTTTGCGATATCGATGCGGCCGCGGGTCGTGAGATCGGTGTGTTCAGCCGTCAGACGTTCGAAAGCGGCCTGGGAGAGTTGTGTTGCAGGCATCTGCGGAATTATAGCTGGTCGTTTCGTCTCGTTGCCCGGTTCTCAGCCGATGCATGCCTCTCGATAGGGTTCGGCAATGGCACATAAGGTTGGAATCATTGGTGGCGACGGCATTGGACCCGAGGTCATTGCCCAGGGACTCAAAGTAATCGAGGCTGCAGGAGTCGAACTCGACACGGTTGACTACGACTTGGGCGGCGCCCGGTACCTCAAAGACGGCGTCGTACTCACCGATGAGATTCTCGATGAGTGGCGCGAACTCGATGCCCTTTACCTAGGTGCCGTCGGAGCCCCCGAGGTGCCGCCAGGCGTCATCGAGCGTGGCCTGCTTCTTAAGATGCGGTTCGATCTCGACCTCTACATCAACCGTCGGCCTTTCGTGTTCGCTGGCGATGAACACCGCGATGCCCACGAGTTCATCGTGATCCGCGAAAACACCGAAGGTACCTATGCCGGCGAAGGCGGGTTCCTCCGCAAGAACACCCCAGCCGAGGTCGCTACTCAAGGGTCGGTCAACACCCGCCTCGGCGTCGAACGTTGCATCCGGTATGCCTTCGAACTTGCCCAAAGCCGCCCACGCAAACACCTCACCATGGTGCACAAGACCAACGTGCTTACCTTTGCCGGCGACCTTTGGGAACGCACCTTCAACGAACTCGCTACCGAGTTCCCCGACATCGAAACGGCCTACAACCACGTCGATGCCGCATGCATCTACTTTGTGCAAGACCCAGGCCGCTACGACGTCATCGTCACCGACAACCTTTTCGGCGACATCCTCACCGACCTCGGCGGCGCCGTCTCCGGCGGAATCGGGTTCGCCTCGTCGGCCAACCTCAACCCCACCGGCGTTTCTATGTTCGAACCGGTGCACGGCTCTGCCCCCGACATCGCAGGCCAGAACCTCGCCAACCCCACTGCAGCCGTTCTGTCGGGTGCAATGATGCTCGATCACCTTGGCGAAAAAGCTGCTGGCGACCGCATCCGGGCAGCCTGCGCCGAAACCGAAACACTGGTCGGTTCAACCACCGAAGTCGGCGCACTCTTGGTCGAACGAGTTTCCAATGGCTGACGAAGAACCCGCAGCACCACCGGTCGACCGGTCGCCTCGCTACCGCGACGAATGGCCCAAAGCCGTCGAGATCTTCGACACCACGCTTCGCGACGGCGCGCAGTTCGAGGGCATCTCGCTAACCGTCAACGACAAGTTACGGGTTGCCGAGCAACTCGATGACCTTGGCGTGCATTGGATCGAAGGCGGCTGGCCGGGGGCCAACGCCAAAGAGACCGAGTTCTTCCAACGGGCCCAAACCGAACTCGACCTGAAGAATTCCAACCTGGTGGCCTTCGGAATGACCCGTCGAGCCAAAGGTAAAGTCGACGACGATCCAACCTTGCGCAACCTCGTTCAAGCCGGAACCGAAACGGTCTGCCTGGTCGGGAAATCTTGGGACTACCACGTCACAAACGCGCTCCGAACCACGCTCGACGAAGCCGTGCTGATGGTCAAAGACAGCGTTGAATTTCTCAAAGCCGAAGGCCTGCGCGTGTTCTTCGATGCCGAGCACTTCTTCGACGGATACCTTCGCAACCCCGAGTTCACTTTGCGGGTGCTCGAGGGTGCGGCAATCGGCGGCGTCGACTGTCTCGTGCTTTGTGACACCAACGGTGGCGCGCTCCCGCACGACATCGAAGCTGCCGTTACCGATGTGGTCAGCCACTTCGACGGGGTCACCGTCGGCATGCACACGCAGAACGACACGGGTTGTGCCCAGGCCAATGCCCTCGCCGGGGTTCGGGCGGGAGCCACCCATGTGCAAGGCACCATGAACGGCTATGGCGAGCGCACCGGCAACTGCGACCTCACTGCGCTTGTCCCGAACCTCTCGCTGAAGATGGGAATCGAGACGCTCCCGCCTGAGCGCATCGAGCGCATCACGACCATCTCTCATGCCGTTGCCGAGCTCGTCAATCTCGCCCCGCAACCTCAGCAGCCCTACGTCGGCGCTTCGGCGTTCGCCCACAAGGCTGGCTTGCACACCTCTGCTATCGCCCGACGCCCCGACAGCTACGAACACGTCGACCCGAATGCGGTGGGAAATTCCACCCGGTTCCTCGTAAGCGACCTTGGTGGACGTTCCACTATCGCCCTAAAGGCAAAGGAGTTCGGCGTCGAACTCGACGGAGCGCAACTCACCGAGCTCAGTGACCGTCTCAAAAACCTCGAACATCAGGGCTACTTCTTTGAGGCCGCCGATGCTTCGCTCGAACTGCTTATGCGTGAAGCCACCGGCTGGCGCCAAGACTTCTTCGAACTCGAGTCATACAAAGCCTCGGTCGATCATCGTTCGGGTTCAGGCGCTCGTGTCTGGAACGATGTGGCTACCGAACTGGTCACCGAAGCAGTTGTGAAGTTGCGGATCGACGGCGAACGTCGCGTTGGTTTCGGCGAAGGAAACGGTCCGGTCAACGCCCTCGACGAAGCGCTCCGGGGAGCCATCGGCGATGGTTTCGACAAGCTCAACAACATGCGGCTCGTCGATTACAAGGTGCGAGTGCTCGATAGCGGTGCCGGTACCGGAGCCGTCACTCGTGTGCTGCTCGACAGCACCAACGGCAGCAGCTCGTGGACCACGATCGGTGTGTCGCCCAACATCATCGAAGCGTCCTGGCAGGCCTTGGTCGACTCGGTCATATTCGGCCTCAGGTAAGTAGACTCAACCCATGGCAGCACCCGAGTCGGTTCCAACAAGTCCAACGGCACCGAAGGCATATAAATCGCCCCCACGCCGAAGCGCTCCGTGGCAGGCCGACCGGCCTGGCGAGGTCGTCGATGGCGGCCAACCAACGGGTCCGCGGCTCGGTTCGCCGGGCCCAGACCAGGGCTACGCCCTGAAGCTGGTGCATCAGTTCGATGGACGAATCCACCTTGCCGATGGCGAAGACATTCACGACGTCGAAGCCGGCGGCGTTGCCGTAGCTATGCGCCGCTCATCGCTGTTCGGTCGGGCGCCGGTCATCCATGACCTCACCATTGCGTTCACCGTGTTCGGCTTCCTCGACAAAAACGCGCCAGACGAACTCGTCGCAATGCGGCGCAAACTCTTCGAAGGCGTGCATATCCCGGTGCATTACGTCGAGATGCGAACGCTTGTCGACTCGGTCGATGAGGACGCACTGCGCATGACCCCACAACGGGTCACCGCTGCGTATCAAACCGATTGGCGACCGCAGCTCAACACTTCGGCCTAGCGCTCGTCTGATTGGGTCTTGGCTGCGGTTCGACCCTCAGCTATCGGCCGCTCCCCTCGGTTAGGGGGACTGAGCTGCGATTTTGCTTCCCAAGGAAATCCGGCATGGCCCCGAACAATTGGGCTATTGTTGCCAAAATGTACGCAATGGGGGGACCGGTCGCCGGTTCTGCGTCTCGGCGGGGCTGGGACGTAGGTTTTCGGGCGGCTGGAGCAGCAATGGTTGGCGGTGGTGCAGCGCTTAGCGTGCTGCCCGCTCTCGGACCTTTGTGCCCACTGCGTCGTACCACCGGGGTGCCCTGCCCACTCTGTGGAATGACCACCGGGGTCTTTGCTTTTGCCCGAGGCGATATCGCATCGGCATTTGCGGCGAACCCGTTGGCTCCATTGCTCATCGTTGTCGTGCTCCTAGCGTTCGTCCCACCGCTCTGGCGCATGATCGCAACGATGGCACCGCCCGACATGATTTCGAAGCACCGAAATTCGAAGTACCGAATGATCTTGCCGCTGATTTTGGTCGGGCCGCTCTGGATATTTCAGCTCCACAGATACGAATTCCTCTAAATCGTTCGGTATCTGCCAGTTCGGCAAATACCAGTTCGGAAAATCAATGCCTGGGAGGGCAAAAATGTCAGATTTCAATCCACCCGAACCGCCGACTGGCGGAACACCTCCTCCTCCGCCTCCTGGCGGCGCAACGCCACCTCCGCCACCTCCGGGTGGAGCGACTCCGCCTCCTCCAGCTCCTGGTGGGGCGACGCCACCTCCTCCGCCTCCGGGTGGGGTAGCACCGCCTCCGCCTCCAGGCGGGGTGGCACCTCCTCCGCAACCTGGTGCCGTTGCGCCACCGCCGGCGCCCGGCGGATTCGCCCAACCGCCAGCTCCGGGAGCAGCGACCCCTCCTCCGCCGCCGGGGTCAGGATTCGAACAGCCAGGCCAGTTTAATGCTCCAGCCGGAGCGGCGTTTCCGCCGCAACAGGGCTACGGGGCTGTCGGCCAGATGAGCCAACCCGCCGAGTGGGGCAGCCGTTTCGTTGCCTATCTCGTCGATATCGGTCTTGCCATCGCGATCATTGTGGTCTTTGCAATTCTGACCGCCATTTTCGGAGCCGTGAGTAACGGACTCGGCACCATCGTCAACCTGTTTGGCAACTTGGTGGTGTTTGCCTACTGGATCTACAACGCGATCTATCTGCAGGGAACCACCGGGCAGACTATTGGCAAGGCCCAACAGGGTATTCGCCTTCAGTCCGATGCAACCGGCCAGCCAGTCGGTCCGGGCATGGCATTCGTTCGTGTGATCGTTGCTGCGGTTATCTCGCTCTTCACGTGCGGCATTGGTGGTCTTCTCGACCTGCTCTGGCCACTGTGGGACAAAGACAAGAAGCGCCTTACTGACAAGGTTCTCAAGTTCGGCGTCGTCGTTGGTGGCGAAAAGGGCTTCAAGCTTCCCTTCATGTAAAGAGCGTTTCGAGGCTGAGGGTCGGCGGAAACGTCACTCTCGGTCTCGGGCTCTCCCGCTACTGCTCAGCTACTCCCGCGTATGCTGACTCCCTGACGCTGTTGGCTGCCGGTCTCGGCGGTAGCCTCGCCGGGTGACCGATCAGACCCGAGTACGTTTTGCCCCTGCCCCCACCGGCTTCCTCCACGTCGGCAGCGCCCGTTCGGCGCTGTTCAACTGGTTGTATGCGCGGCATACCGGTGGCACGTTTGTCCTCCGTATCGAGGACACCAACGAAGAGCTCAAACAAGACGAGTTCATCGACGCCATCCTCGAGCCGCTGCAGTGGTTGGGCCTCGATTGGGATGAGGGTCCACACTTCCAAAGCGAACGCACGCACCTCTACGTGGCTGCTATCGAGCAACTGGTGGCCGACGGCAACGCCTATTTCTGCAACATGACCCGGGACCAGATCGATGCCCGCTGCGAAGCCGATGGGCTTCCTTCGGGTTACCACGGCTTTAGCCGCGATCTCGGCCTTCCCGATAGCGACGACGCGGTTGTGCGGTTCAAGGTCCCGGACACCGGTATCACGGTGGTTGACGATTCTATTCGTGGACGCGTGGAGTTTGAGAACGCTCTCCTCGAAGATTTTGTGATTCGCCGAAGCGACGGCTCGCCGGTGTTCCTGGTCGCGAATGCGGTCGATGATGCCGATATGGGAATCACCCACGTCGTACGCGGCGAGGATCTGCTTAACACCACGCCGAAGGTGCAGCTGCTTTGGGAGGCACTTGGATACGGGCCAACGCCTACCTATGCGCACCTTCCGCTGCTGGTCAACGAGCAACGGAAAAAGCTGTCGAAGCGTCGCGACGATGTTTCGCTTGGCGAGTTTCGTGAGAAGGGCTACCTGCCCGAGGCGATGGTCAACCACCTGGCGTTGCTGGGCTGGGGACCAAACGACGAGGTCGAGGTTCGGCCAATCGAAGAGATCATCGCCCAGTTCGACCTGGCCGATGTCAACAAGGGGTCGGCGTTCTTCGACGTAAAGAAGCTCGATCACATCAATGGCGAGTACATCCGCAAACAAAGCCCCGAGACCTTCCTCGCCGATGTCGAACCGTTCGTCACGTCGGCCGATGCGCCATGGCCGGCAGAGAACTACTCCGCCGATGTCTTCGCCACGTTGGCCCCCGAGGTCCAAACCCGTGTCGCCGTGCATTCCGAGGCTCCTAACTTCGTCGACTGGGTCTTTGCTGACGAGGTCACCTACGACGAGAAGTCGTGGAAGAAGGGCATTCAGAAGGCAAAGATGGTTCCCGAGATCTTCGATGGCGTGATCGCCAAGTTCGAAACGTGCGACTGGAACGCTGACGCCATTAAGGACGTCGTCTTTGGCGTAGGTGAGGAACTTGAAGCCAAGAGCCAGGTGCCGGTGCGGGTGGCGGTAACCGGTCGAAACTTCGGAATTCCGCTCTGGGACGCACTTGAGGCCATGGGGCGCGAGAAGACCATTGGCCGTATCCGCGCCGCACAAGCCAAACTTGCTGATTAGCATTTAGCGCGTTGGAGTGTGGGAACATTCGACGTGGCTGGGAACACTGAGGATGTAGCGCCGAGGCGTCGGCGCCTGCGCGGACTAAGCCGGCTCATCGTGCTCACGATGGTCATTGGCACCGTGTACCTCACAGTCACGTTTGTGCAGGTCTGGATGGCTTCCAACGCCGAATACCGTGGCCAGGCCGACGCCATTATCGTGCTCGGCGCAGCGCAATACGATGGCGTGCCGTCGCCGGTGCTCGAAGGCCGTCTCGATCGGGCCCTCGAGCTTCATACAACTGGCGTGGCCGACAAGATCGTCACGACGGGGTCCAACCAGCCGGGCGACCGGTTTACCCAGGGCTTCGCCGGCTACGACTACCTGCGTGACCAGGGGGTCGATGATGCCGACATCGTGGTCATCGTCGATGGCTCCAACACGTGGGAAGAGCTTTCGGCCGCAGCGAACCAGCTGAGGCCTAGTGGGCTCACAAAGGTGGTGCTGGTTTCTGATCCGTACCATTCGCTCCGGGCCGAGAATATCGCCGCAGAGGTTGGACTCGATGCCGAGGTATCGCCGACCGACAGCGACTCAGCCACAAGCCAACTCTTACGCGAAACGGTAGGCGTAGCCGTAGGACGAGTCATAGGGTTCCGCAGATTAAGCAACTGGACGCCCTAAAAACCCAAAGCAAAGCACCCAAAACCCAAAACAAACCGAACTGGTCGAATATCTGGTCGCTGGAGCGACCAGATATTCGACCAGAACGAGATCCTGGGGAAAAGCGCTTGGTAAAAACAAGAGAACCGGGCCCTTTGCAGGACCCGGTTCTCTTTGTTGTACCCCGTACGGGATTTGAACCCGTGTTACCTGCGTGAGAGGCAAGCGTCCTAGGCCGCTAGACGAACGGGGCAGGACTGGTAGTGCGGTATTACTGGTTCGGGGAGGAGGACTTGAACCCCCAATAGATGGATCAGAACCATCTGTGTTACCTATTACACCATCCCCGAAGGACAGTGCCTGATCGTATCGACTCCAGCACCGTTCGCCCACTCGGATACCCCTATTCCGTCGGAAATTCGGCAGGAGTTCGCTTTGTCGTGACTTCGGTCGCACACGTCTGAAAGGGTGACGGGTCGGCTCGTCATGCGCGTTACCTTCGGGGCGATGAGCGGACCGAATCAAGGGGGCGTACCCAACGAACCAATTGGGCTTCTCGGAGCGTCGGTTGCCGTTCTGGCCTTCGGCGCTGGCAACGTGCTGGTAAAGCTCATCAGCCTGCCAGGGCTGGTACTGGTTCTCTGGCGCCTCGGTGGCGCAGCGTTGCTTTATGTGGCCATCTTGTCGTTACGCGGCGGGCGGATCTCGACCGACCTGATGAGGCGGACGTTCATGACCGGTGTGTTCTTCGGCGCCAACCTGGCGATTGGATACCTGGCCGTGAAACGAACCACTGTGGCCAACGCATCGATTATCGGCACGCTGCAACCGCTGCTGGTAGTGGCGTTCGTGTCGAAACAATTTGGTGAGGTCATCGAACGCTGGCTCTGGTTCGTCGCCCCGGTGGCCTTCTGCGGCACGGCACTCGTGATCTTTGGCTCGTCGAACTCGGCGTCATGGAGCCCGACAGGCGACTTGTTGGCCGTTGGAGCGATGTTGTTGTGGACCGGCTATTTCGCCGCCGCAAAGCGGGCTCGAAGCACCATTGGAACCCTAGAACTTCAAGCAGCCTCGCTGCTTTGGTCGGCGTTGCTTTTGGCGCCGTTTTCCCTGCTCAACGGGGCTCTCGGCCAGATACCATCAGGTCGAGATGCACTGCTGATCGCGGCCTTGATCCTGGTGCCGGGAACCGGGCATGCCCTCATGAACTGGGCACACGCCCACATCGAAATCTCGGTCGCTTCGCTGCTTACCTTGGCCGTACCGGTCCTCAGCACCGCAGGCGCGGCGATGTTCCTCGACGAGCCGGTGGTGGTGCTTCAGGTTGTGGGAATGGGCGTGGTCCTTGCGGCGCTGGCGTACACCGTGAAGCGCTCGGTTGATCGAGACGCTAACGGTGGCAGCGAGACTGCCTCCGAAGCCCCGGCTGGTTCGGCTAACGACGGCTTGTCACCGCGTCGATAACTGTTGCCGCAATGGCATCGATACCGACCATGACGGTTTCGCCGGTTGCGCGGTCGGTGAACTCGACCTCGCCGACTTCGAGCGTCTTTGGTCCAATTGCGACTCGCATCGGAATGCCGATGAGTTCGGCATCTTTGAACTTTACGCCGGGGCGCTCGTTGCGGTCATCGAAGATGACGTCGATACCAGCAGCCAACAGTTCGGTGTAGAGCGTCTCTGAAGCCGCGATCGATTCCTCGTCCTTGGCCTTCACCGCAGTGATAACGACCTCGTAGGGCGCCACGGACATCGGCCAGACGATGCCGCTGTCGTCGTTGTGGGTTTCGACGATGGCGGCCATATTGCGACCAATGCCGATGCCATAGCTGCCCATGACAAGCGGTTGGGTCTTGCCGTTATTGTCGAGCACGGTTGCACCCATGGCCTCGGCGTACTTGGTGCCGAGCTTGAAGATGTGGCCGGCTTCGATACACCGGACGATTTCGAGTGGTTTGCCGCAGTTGACACAAGCTTCACCAGCGGAAACATCGCGAAGGTCAACCCAGTGGTCGACCGCAATGTCGCGGGCGATGTCGACGCCGTTCCAGTGCCAGTCGTCCTCGTTAGCGCCGGTCGTGAGGTTGGTCCGGCCCTCGAGAGCAAGGTCGGCGTAAATCGTTATGTCCTCAGACACCCCGACTGCACCGAGCGAACCGGGGTTGGCTCCAAGGTGTTCGAGAGTTTCGGCCGGAGTGGCTGGCCGGATGTTGCCGGTGCCGGCGTTGTCGATGACCTTCTGCTCGTTGAGCTGATGATCGCCTCGAACAAGGAAGAGGGTGACGTTGTCGTCGACCACGTAGACCATCGATTTGATCTGGCGGTCGGCGGGAGCGCCGCCTTCGACCTCGGCCAGCGCTGCGATGGTGCGAACCCCAGGCGTGGGGAACTTCACCGGGGCGTGAGGGCCTTGCTCATCGACTATGGCTGGAAGAGCCGAGGAGGCGCGCTCGATGTTGGCGGCATAGCCGCACTCGCACATGGCGACGTCGTCTTCGCCAGCGTTGCTTCGAACCATGAATTCGGATGAACCCGATCCGCCCATGGCGCCCGACGAAGCCTGAACGGGAACGGCATCGAGGCCGAGGCGTTCGAAGATCCGAACGTAGGCATCGTGTTGCTTTTGGTAGCTGGCATCGAGGCCGGCTTCGTCGATATCGAACGAGTACGCGTCTTTCATCGCAAACTCGCGAACTCGCAACAACCCGCTCTTGGGGCGTGGCTCGTCACGGAACTTCCACTGAATCTGGTACCAAATCTGCGGAAGTTGCTTGTATGAGTTCACCTCGAGAGCGACCGTGGCGAACACTTCTTCGTGCGTCATGCCGAGAGCGAGATCGGTGCCCTTGCGGTCCTGGAGGCGGAACATCTCGTCGCCCATAGTGTCCCAACGGCCGCTGGCTTCCCAGATCGACTTTGGGTGCATGGCCGGCAGGAGAAACTCTTGGCCGCCGATGGCGTTCATTTCGTCCCGCACGATGTCGGCGACCTTCTCATGGACCTTGAGTCCGAGCGGAAGGAGCGAGTAGTGACCCGACATGAGCTGACGGATAAATCCACCACGAATCAGCAACTTATGACTTGCTGCCTCGGCATCGCCGGGGGCTTCGCGGAGGGTTGGGACAAAGAGATTAGACCAGCGCATAGCGGCCAAGAGTAGCCCCCGGTTCTTGGTCTGGTGCGTGTTCTGGTGGGGGAGTATCTGGCTAGGGCCGGTATTCTCAGTATCGATGAGGCCCACGACCAGTACGTCGCCGATCTCGGTTCGAGATCTGACCGTTGCGTACGACGGACCCAGTGTTCTCCAAGGTGTCGACCTCGAGGTCGCCGCTGGCTCGATCGTGTCGCTTCTCGGACCAAGTGGCTGCGGCAAAACCACGCTGCTTCGGTCTATCGCTGGGCTCCAGCAGATCTCTTCTGGATCGATCAGTATTGCCGGCCGCTCTGTCTCGGGTGATGGCGTCCATGTGCCGGCCGAGAAACGTCGAATCGGTATGGTGTTTCAGGACTGGGCGCTGTTTCCCCACCTCAACGTGGCTAAGAACGTCGCCTACGGACTCCCCAAAGCCGACCGCAAGGGGGCAAACGGCCGACATCGCGTTCAGGAAGTCCTCGAACTCGTTGGTCTCACCGAGGTCATCGACCGGATGCCGCAAACCCTCTCGGGCGGGCAGCAGCAACGCATCGCCCTTGCCCGTGCACTGGCACCAAAGCCCGAGGTGTTGTTGCTCGACGAACCGTTCAGCAACCTCGATACCTCGCTGCGGGTCGAAATTCGGACAGAGGTCCACCGGATTCTCTCCGAGCTCGATGTCACCTCGGTGTTCGTGACCCACGATCAAGATGAGGCTTTTGTGCTCGGCGATCAGGTGGCGGTCATGAGTCACGGCGAGGTGATGCAGGTCGGAACCCCAGCCGAGTTGTACGCCCAACCAGCGACTCCTTGGGTGGCTCATTTCGTCGGCGAGGCCAACCTCTTGCGATCGGTAGTGCACCGTGGGGTTGCCACCACGAGCGTTGGTGTTGTTCCACTGCATTCTCGGTCCGATACTGATGCCGATGACGCACGTATCGAGGGGGTAGTCGACGTTCTGATTCGCCCAGAAGACATCGACCTTCAGCTCGATAACAGTGGCGCCGGAATGGTTGAGCTCGTCGAGTACTACGGTCACGACTCGACCTATGAGGTCAACATGGGGGATCACCAGCTGCGGGTGCGGCTTGGGTCGGTACCGCGATTCAAACGAGGCGACCGGGTAACTCCGGCCTTTGTGGGACACTCGGCGGCTTCTTTTCCGGCGGCTGAGCGTCGAGAGTCGAGCCGGGAAGAGCCCTCCCCGGGTTAGCCAAGCCAGTCGGGCCGAGCGTGGCCTTCTTTGGCATGGCAGGTGAAGGTCCGCTTCGCCGGTAGCGTGGAATCGTTGTGGGCATATTCGGAACCCCAGGCCTGTGGTCGTTCATCAAAGAAGCATTCTTTGCGGCAGATCGAAACCGGTTGACCGGTTCGGCCGCCGAACTCGCGTACTGGACCCTTGCCAGCCTCGCCCCAATGCTCCTTCTGATGGTCGGTGCCCTCAGCTCGATCGACACGGTGCTTGGCTCAAAGTTGGCGGCCGACGCGCAAGAGCAACTTCTGAGCGGCGTGGAGCGAGTGTTCGGTACCGACTCGACCGTCGACACCGCTATCTCTGACCTCTTCGTCGATGGCAGCGGGGGAGCGCTCACCATTGGTGCGATCGTTACCGCCTACTTCGCCTCTCGCGGGTTTACAACCCTCGTGGGAACGCTCGACCGGATCTACGAACGGAAACCGCGAACCGGTGCCGCCGGGTTCCTTATTACCCGTGCGGTTGGCGTGGTCCTTGGTGCCCTTTCGGTACTTGTGCTCGGGATCACCCTGGCTGCGGTGGTTGCGATCACCGAAGTGAGTACCAACGAAGGCATCCTCCGCCCGCTGTTGGGCCTTGGCTCGGTGTTGCTGTTGACCGCCTGGAACGCAACGCTCTACCACTGGGCTCCTCGTCAACGAACCAAATGGAGTCACGACCTACCAGGAGCGTTCCTGGCTGCGATCGGCTCGTCGATAGCAACCGTTGGTGTTGGTTACTACGCCAGTATCGTCCCCGGAGCCAACAACGTCGTTGGTGTGCTCGGTGGTCTTGTGGTGCTGCTGACCTGGCTCTGGGTGGTTTCGATGTGTGTGCTCGTTGGCGGGCAAATTAACGCACTACTCGACTACAACGAGGCCCACCGCCGCGCCGAGGCTATTGCCGACATCGGCTTTGACGATCCGACAGCGGCGCTCGACTAGCCCACGGCTCTAACGCCGTTCAGAGTTGCTTTATAGGTCGGTAGCCCCACTTTTGGTCTCACGAACGGCTTAGAGACGCCGACAGGGGGAGGAAGTTCACTTCCTATCCTTGGGGCACACCATGCGGTTCTCACCGCTACGTAGTTTGACGATCCTTGTTGCGATGTCGCTGATGGCGGTCGTAATGGTCGTTGTCGCGCCAGCGCCGGAGGTGGGTGCGCAAACCGGTAACCCTGTCGTCACCATCGCCGAAGTCCCTGGCCCATCAGGGTTCGGAGTCGAAACCGGAACCGCAATCTTCGACGGCTTTGGCGAGTGTGGCGGTGCTATGCCGAGCGCTCCTCCCGTGCCGTACCCCGGCAACGACTGCGGCGCAGGCGACAACGTTGTTCGAACCAACGACATCGTGAGCTACGGCACCTCGGTGTCGGTCAGTAACATGCTCGGCCCCGGAGACGACGGTGGCCCCGAACATGTCGACGACGTGTTCTTCGTGCAGACCATCACGCCGTCTTCGGCCGATGCCAGCGTCGAGTTCATCGGCTTGCCTGCTGCCTGTCGCACCGGAACCAACGCCGACACCGGCAACCCGTACGACCCGCAGTCGTCCATCAACTCGCTTCCCGGCGGCGCTTTCGAAATCGTCTGCAACTTGGGACGTCTGACGGGACCAACCAAGACCGTCTTCATGCGCACCCAGATTCGCGTGTCGGCCGACTCGAAGAACGAAGCATCGTTCACCTCGGTCAACGAGATCTGCCCAGCTGGGTTTGGAACAAACGGTTGTGCGGTGACGTCGAGTCGTCCCGAGGTAACCGGTGTTGATACCAACGACCTTTCCGACGACGAGACCACCTACATCTCGGCGCGTCCGCAGTTCGACCTCGCAAAGGACAAGTACGGACCGAACTATGTCGGCCCGCACAAGAAGCCCAACGCCACGGCAACCACCGACGATGACGAACCAGGCCTTCTGTACCGGTACTACATAACCATCGAGGCCGACGCTGCGTCCGACGGCAAGGGCGGACAATCGCTCGACTCCGACCCGATCACGTTCAACGACATCATGTACGTGCAGGGAACCACCACGCAGATTCCAAACTTCGAGTTGGGCACGTGGTACAACGGCGGTGCACTCACCCCGTGTTACTGGCATAACCATGGCGGGCGTCCGATCCCCTACGGCAAACAGAACGGCACGACCCGAAACGAGACCAACACTGTCGTCGACACGGGAGACTGGGGATGCACACAGTCGGCGCCCGGCGCACCGATCGAGCTCACGTTGACCGGAACCGATACCAGTGGAAGTACCTACCCGGACACTGGAACCAACGCTGCGGTGCAGCTCACACCGCCGTACTACGTCGCTGCTGGTTACGTGTACGTGTGGGTTCCCTACGAGGACATCGACCGCTACGACCCAGCGGCCGTCTGTGATGCTGCCGACGCCGCGGCGGGATACTCGGCGCCGTTCTGTGGCGAGGTCAACAATGTGGGCGACCTTCCCGTTACCAACTGCGTCGGCGCTTTCGACCCCGACGCCATCGATGCCAATGGCAACCCAGTCTCCAACTACGGCGCCGACATCGAGCCCGGCACCTACGGGTCAGGTGGCGGAAACAACTGCCGAAACACCAGCTTCCAGCTGAGAAACTCCGGTTCGTTCTCGAAGTATTACCACCGGACGGTCACCAACAACACGAGCCTCGGCGGCATACCTCCCGGCCAGACCTACTACCACACCGGCGATGGACCGCTTGAGCCAAACCAATACCTCGCCACTTGGGCGCGGATGAACAACACCGGAACCGTTTCGCAAACGGGCGTCACCGTCTGCGAGAAGATCGACAACATCTCCTACACGGTTGCGCCGATTCAGAGCGCTGCCACCTGGGTGCCGACCAACCCGTCTGGTCTGACCAATCCTGCGTTTGGCCGAACGTCACTTGACTACCCGAATGCTCAGACCGGCATGGTCGTCGAATACGCCACCGGACCTGCCGGGACCCCCAATTCGAGTTATGTGCAGTGGGACAACGACCACTTGGCCGGAGGGCTCAACCCGCTCTCGGGTATCTACGACAGCGCTACCTTTGGTACCCAGCAGAGCACTGGATGTGCGGACGCCGACGGAAACTGGAACAGCGACCCGTACGCCTTCGACGCCGACCCCGACGAGAGTCTCAGCCGTATCCGTGCGGTTCGGGTTCGTACTCTTGACGGCTACGAACTGCTCGGTGGCGACCGCCTGGTTCTCAAGGTGCAGATTCAGGCTCGCAATACCTTCTTTGGTGGACCTTACGACGGCACAGCGATTCCGGCCGGAGTCGTTGCTCCGAACTTCGCCAGCTGGAAAGTCAACGAGCTCAACGGCGGTAACTTCTACCTCCCTGACAACTACAACTCGAACACCGACGTCGGTAGCTACGGCGACCGGATGATCTTCTCCCGCGGTTTCGTGCGGATCGAAAAATGGGTTGTGCCATACAACACCAACCATGCCGACGTGGACCCAAATAGCTACGCCGCCGTCGACGGTGGCCTCGCCGGCGATCCGTTTCAGTTTCGCCTCGTCCCCGCCGCAATCTCGAACCTCAACCCGGCGACTGCGGAGATGACCAACGTGGTCGTCTCCGACGTGCTTCCGTCGTGGCTCACCTATGACCCTGTTTGCACCCAGGCGGTCAGTTCTTACGGTCCGCCTGTGATCACGCCGAACACCCCTACCGCTGGCCAAACCACACTGACGTGGAACCTGGGATCCATTCTGCCGAACACCCAGATCGACCCGATCGACTTCTGTGTCGACTCGAGCAACCTGGCCCCCGATGGAACCGATGCCGTCAACACGGTAGAAATCAACTCGACCGAAGACACCTCGACCCTTGCGCAGCGAAGCGCTACCGCGACTATCCAGCTCGCGCAGCTTGGCGAGTTCCGGATGGCCAAGAGCGTTGACACCGGCCTTGACCCTGAGGACAACCCGCAAAACTTCACGGTGGAATGGCTCAACTCAAGCGACTTCGTGACGCTTGATGCGCCAGTAGTGATCGACGTCTTCTCTCACAACCTCGATGGCACCTCGGAAGGGTCGGGCTCGCCCCGGAACCCCGAGTCCGACTTCACCGGAAC
>CALGZB010000055.1 GCA_937934655.1 uncultured Acidimicrobiales bacterium
AGCCATGCTCGTACTCATCGGTCTCGTGTCGCTCACGCTGGTTGCCGCCTGGGACTCGCTGCTCTCCAAGCTCCTTCCCATGTACGCGACCGACAGGCACGCGTGGGCTGCGGTAAACGGTTCGCTTCAACCTGGGTCCCAGCCCTGGAAGTGGACGCTTGTGGTGAGTTCGGTGTTTGCGCTGGTGGCCGTTGTGGCAACGGTGATTCGGGTGCCCAGAGTCGACCGATCGCAACAAGAAAACAATGCTCGCTAAAACAATGCTCACTAAGAGACAAGTCGTCGGGCTGGGATAACTTTCCTCCCATGAAAATTGGAATTCTCACCGGCGGCGGCGACGTACCCGGACTCAACCCGTGCATCAAAGCAGCGGTCACCCGGGTCACCGATGCCGGCGGCGAAATGGTCGGCATCCGTCGAGGCTGGGGTGGCCTCGTTGCCATCAACCCCGACGATCCCGTAAGCCTCGAAGCCAACACGATGCGGCTCGACAAACATGTCGTTCGCAAGATCGACCGAACCGGCGGAACGTTCCTCCACACGTCGCGAACCAACCCCGGCCGCGTCGCGAGCGCCGACCTTCCCGACTTCCTGCGCGGTGAGTACGAGGGCGACGGTCCGCACGACCTCACCGGCCACGTCAAGAAGGTCCTCGAGGCACTCGGGATCGACGCCCTACTTCCCATCGGCGGCGACGACACCCTCAGCTACGGCCTGCGAATGCACGAAGAGGGCGTGCCGGTTATCGCCATCCCCAAGACGATGGACAACGACGTGCACGGCACCGACTACTGCATCGGGTTCTCCACCGCAGTCACTCGAGGCGTCGAGTTCATCCACAACCTGCGCACCAGCACCGGATCACACGAGCGCATCGCCGTCGTCGAACTGTTCGGCCGCTACTCGGGCGAAACGTCGCTCATCACCGCCTACCTCGCTGGCGTCGATCGGGCGCTGATCTCTGAGATTCCCTTCGATATCGACCGGCTGGCCGAAATGGTCACCAAGGACAAAGCCGACAACCCGTCGAACTACGCCATGATCACCATGTCAGAGGGCGCAACCATCGCCGGCGGCGAGCTTCACCTCACCGGCGAAGCCGACCCCTACGGTCATCGCAAGCTTGGCGGCATCGGCAAAACCACCGGCGAGCTTCTCAAGGAGCGCACCGGCGAAGGAATCGTGCTGCAAGAGGTTGCGTACCTCATGCGTTCGGGCCGGCCAGACAGCCTCGACCTGATGGTGGCTACCAACTACGCCGTCATGGCAGCCGATCTCGCGCTCGAGGGAATATCGGGCCGCATGGTTGCGCTGCGTTCAGGCACCTACACCAACGTGCCGGTTTCAGTAACCGGCGAGGGTGAGAAGCGCGTCGACATCGACGAGCTCTACGACGTAAACGAATACCGACCCAAGGTGCGCGACGTCGGCGGCAAGCCGATGTTCCTCTACTAGTCCGACTTGGGGTCTTCTGTCGGTCTGCGAGCAGAATTGCCCGATGGAACACGAACCCCGCGATCCCGACTTCGACGAACGCGTTCGTGCCAGCTTCGGTCAACAGAACATGATGCAAACGATGGGGATGTCGATCGCGGCGCTCGCGCCGGGGGCGATCGATATCGTCTTCGACCACGACGACCGATTTACCCAGCAACACGGCTTTGCGCACGGTGGGTTCATTGCAACGGCATTGGACACCGCGTGCGGGTTCGCGGCCTTAACGCTCATGGCTCCCGAAGCAGCCGTGCTGACGGTCGAGTACAAGATCAACTACCTTCGCCCAGCGTCTGGAGCGACATACCGAGCATCCGCTCACGTCATCAAGGCTGGCCGCACACTCACCAATTGTGAAGCCACTGTCACCGCTGACGGCAACGAGAAGCCGGTTGCCACGATGACCGCCACGCTGATATCGCTTGTCGACACCGGCATCAAGGATTAGCAAGCGGTTCATTGACGCTACGTGTTAGCTACCACGGGTGGTCGGTGCCATCGATCTTGATGAAACGACCCGAGTCGGCCTGGGTGATGCCGTCGAGAACCCCGACGATTCCTGCTGCTGACTCGTCGACGCTGATCGCCGCCTTGGGGCCACCCATATCGGATTGGACCCAACCCGGATGCACGGCCACATACGCAACGTCGGTATCGGCAGTCGCCGACATGACGGTCACCATATTCATGACCGACTTCGACGAGTTGTACCCAACGTCGAACGGCATCTGTGCACCCACAACCATCGACCCGAGTTGCGACGAGATATTGAGCACGACGGGATCGGTGCCATTGCCAAGCAATGGACGAACGGCTTGCGTGAGGAGCATTGGTCCGACTGCATTCACTTCGATCTGACGCAGCACAACATCCTTCGTGGTTTGCAGCGGGCCTTGCGCGCGACGGTCAACGCCAAGGTCGACCGAGGTCATGCCCGCATTGTTTACCAACGTGTCGATCGACTCGACCACGCTGTGCAGTTCGGCGCCGAAGGCTTCGATCGAGTTGTCGTCGCCAATATCGAGCTTCAGCACACCGGCGGCGCCTGCATCTTTGAGCTCTGTGGCGTCATCGGGATTGCGGGCGGTGCCCCACACTTCGTGCCCGTCGGCGATCAGCTTCTTGGCAATACCCAGCCCAATTCCTCGGCCAGCTCCGGTCACAACAATACGTCGAGTCATGCGACGCACGTTACTGACCCCACCTCGTCGCAACCAGCGGAGAAGATGGGAGGAAGATGGGAGAGTGTGTCCAGAGACGTTCGGCTCGAACGAAAACCGCGCCTGAATTGGGAAAACGCTGTGGATGATTAAGGAGGTTCTGCCCGGTGACCATATGGAGTACCATATGGTCATGGCTAGACGTGAAGTGCTGGTGCAACTCGACGACGACCTCGTTGAACGCCTTGACTCCCTTGCCGCTGACCTCGGCACCAGCCGGTCTGAACTCATGCGCCGAGGGGCCCAAGCGATTCTCGAAGCTGAAGACCTTGCATCGAAGGACCGACAGCTTCAGCACGGGTACCGGCGCCAGCCACCTGACCCGGTCCTCGTGGAGTCAGCAAGACGAATTGCGGCTCGAACAGCGCCGGAGTGGTAGCTCGCAACGACATTTTCTGGGCTGATCTTGGACCGCCCGCTGGTCGCAGGCCTGTTTGTGTTCTCACGCGAAACGCAGCGATCGAAGTCCTGAGCTCGGTGACGTGTGCGCCGATCACCCGAACCATTCGAGGTATCCCGTCCGAAGTCGAGATTGGCCCCGAGCAAGGATTACCCGAGGCTTGCGTCATCACATGCGACAACGTAATCACCCTCCCGGTCGAAGCTTTGGACGGCGAACCGGTCGGACATCTCGACGACGCGAATCGCTCCCAACTCGATGCCGCACTCCGGTACGCGCTCGACATCATTTACTGACCGCTGGTTTGCCGATCCGCGACTGCATGGCGACTGGATCGCTGCTTCTTTGGAGTATGCGAGACTGAAGGTGGCCGAGGTCCCGAAACAGGGTTGCGTGACACAAGATCAGTTGATCCTGTGTCAGTGATTTTGTGTCAATAAGCTCTCGGCTTGAACGAAGACCGCACTTGAGCTGGGAAAACGCTATGGATGTACATCTTATCGACGGCACCTACGAGCTCTTCCGTTACCACTTTGCGTTGCCTGGTCACCCCCGAGAGGCCGACGGCCTTGAGGTTGGTGCGGTTCGTGGTGTGCTCAACTCGATGCTCCAGATGCTCGAAGAAGGCGCCACCCACGTAGGCATAGCCACCGACAGCGTCATCCCGTCGTTCCGCAACGAGCTGTACGACGGCTACAAAGACGGCAGCGATGTCGACCCCGAAATCGAGGGCCAGTTCCCGGTGCTCGAAGAGGTGCTCATGGCGGCCGGGTTCACCGTGTGGCCAATGATCGAATTCGAAGCCGACGATGCGTTGGGCTCGGCTGCGATTCAGGCGGCCGCCGATTCGCGAGTCGAGCGGGCCATCATCTGCACGCCCGACAAAGACCTCGCCCAGTGCGTTACCGAGGACGGCAGCGACGCTGGTGTAATCGTGCAGTACGACCGCCGCAAAGGCGTTTGGTACGACTCGGCCGGAGTGGTCGAGAAGTTTGGTGTGAAGCCCGCTTCGATTCCCGACTACCTCGGCCTCGTTGGCGACACCGCCGACGGGTTCCCTGGCCTCAAGGGTTGGGGTGCGAAGTCTGCGGCCACGGTGCTTCATCGCTACGGCCACATCGAGAACATCCCGGCCAACGTCGACGACTGGGACGTCAAAGTCCGCAGCGCCGCCAAGCTGTCGGCGACGCTCAACGACAACCTCGAAGACGCCGTCCTGTTCCGACTCATCGCCACCATCGACGCAAAGTCGGTAAGCCTCGGTGACGTCGCAGACCTGCGCTGGACGGGCCCGGCCGACAACGTCGAAGAAGTCCTGCTACTCAACGACGCCGGGCGTCAGCTGGAACGCATCAAGAAGCTCGCCGCCGAGCGCAGCTAGATAGGTTCGGCGTCCCACAGCTGAACCTCGGCCGGGTCGCCGTAAAGCATCTCGGCCGGACTCCGTTTCTCGATGTTGCCGGTGAGCCCCCGGTACATGCCGAAGCCGCACAGCTGGCGAAGCTCAGGGGAGAACGTGGCCACGATCTCCGGCGGAGTACCCAGCTGGATGTTCTCCTGCTGGCGCATGAAACCGGCGCAGTAGTTCATCGAAACGCCCACCCGAACCTCGTCGTCGGTCACGTTTGCTCCGCCACCGTGCCACGTGCTGCCTTGCCACACCATCACGCTGCCCTTGGGCATCTCGGCAGGGATTGTTTCGACGTTGACGTCATCGCTGAAATAGTCGGGGTTCTGCCACTTGTGGCTTCCCGGAACCAGGCGGGTGGCACCATTGGCCTCGGTGAAATCGGTGAGCGCCCACATCGAGTTACACACTGTAGCGATGTGCGGTTTGGCGAAGGGCTGCACCTGATCATCGGCATGAATCACCTGCGCGGTTTCACCCGGGCCGAGCGAAATCGACGCCAAACTCGACACCAAACACTGCGGGCCCAACACGCCTTCGATGAGCTCGAGAACTACTGGATGCGGCGGAACTTTCTGCCACACTTCGCCATACGCCATCAGGTTGTAGGTGCGAGTCGTGCGGCTGCCCTCGAACCGG
>CALGZB010000056.1 GCA_937934655.1 uncultured Acidimicrobiales bacterium
ACACAAAACTCGGACACGTTCACAGACGAAGGATCGATCGACACGACCAGACGTTTCACACTCATAGGCACAACTCCAGGCATTCATAAACTGTGAGGTATGTCCCGCGACATATGTGAGGTATGTCCTGAAAGAACACACAGTGGCGTCGGAGAGCGTGTGGGACCGCGTGTCGCGAGTGAAGTCGCCGAAACGAAAGCGCAACGTGACGGTGCGCCCTACTCGCTGACCGTCGCGAAGTCGCCGGCTCACTCCGTCGACCAGGCCAAGAAGAATGGCGTCGATTTCTTCGAACGGGCGGTGGCTCGAACCGAGCGCCCGTTGCGAACCAACGGAAGAGCGTCGCTTCCCGGTTACGACTTGTCGATGATCGAAGTTATGAGAGAGCGCATGGAGCTTGTGCCCCGCCGCTTTGCCGGTGAGGGTGCTCAGCGTGTGCGGGTCGAGTGCCGCAACTTGGCCTACCGTAGTGATGCCCTTGGTGGCGAGCTTCTCGGCAGTTTTTGCGCCAACGCCCCAGAGGGCCCGAACTGGCAGCGGATGAAGAAACGCCAATTCCTTCTCTGGTTCGACGACGAAAAGCCCATTGGGTTTACACGCGCCGCTCGCGACCTTGGCAAGGAATTTGGTCCGCGCAACGCCCACCGAAATAGTGAGACCAACCTCGGAACGAACCCGTTGGCGAAGTTTCTGGGCCACGAACTCGGGCGAGCCAACGATCCGCCCGAGCCCGGAAACATCGAGAAAGGCTTCGTCAACCGACAGCGGTTCGACGAGGGGAGTGGTTTCGTCGAAGATGGCGAAGACGCGGCGGCTGGCTTCGGTGTACGCATCGATTCGGGGCGCCACGCAGATGAGGTCGGGGCAGAGGCGGCGAGCCTCGCGGCCGGTCATTGCGGTGCGGACGCCGTGAGCTCTGGCCTCATAGCTCGCAGCAAGGATGACTCCGCCGCCGACCGCCATTGCCCGGTTGCGCAAGTTTGGGTTATCGCGCTGCTCGACCGAGGCGTAGAACGCATCGAGATCGGCGTGCAAAATATCTGCAGTCATCGAACACATGTTCGTAGCGTAGCAGTGTGATGCGACACGCTCTCCTGGAACTTCCGAAGGGCGAGCGGGGGCCTCGAACCGGCCCTACTTCTTCCTTGGCCCGGTCCGGCCTGAAGCGGTCGCAGCGATGGCCCCGGCTCCACCGAGCAGCAGGAGTAAACCAACCAGGACGGAGAGTGCGAGCGTTGGAGTCGACGGATCGGCCTCTACCACCGGCGCAGCGGCGGTCTCGGTTTGAATGATGGCGTCGTCACCCTCGGTGGTACCGGCGCTGCCGGTGGCTTCATCGGCTTGATCTTCGTCGACGGCCGTGTCGTCGTCGGCAAATGCCAGTTCCTCTGGCTGTTCGCCGAGGTCGGGGGCCGCGTTGACGAACGGCGTCCAACCCTCGGGCACCGAAATTGCATCGCCGGTGTTGTCACCTGCTGCAGCTGACCCGGCAACGGTTAGGGGTGCCCGGGTCGTGGGCGCTGCGGTCCGCCCAGCAGGAACCGTCGGGGTCGGAGCCACCGTGCTGGTTGTGCTGGTTGTGCTGGTTGTCGGTTGCGTCGTGGTGGTACCTGTCGGTGTTGGCTTTGTTGTGGTGGAGCCCGGGGCTGCGGCCGTCGCGGGAGGTGCGACCGTTGTTGACACGGTTGGGGTCACGGTGGTTGGGATCACGGTGGTTGGGGGCACGCTGATTGGGGGGAGCGTCGTCGGGAGACGAGTCGTGGCTGGGGCCGCTGTCGTCGATGGAGTCGTGGTCGGGGCGATCGTTGTTGGTCGAGTTGACGGAACAGGGGCCGCAGAAGTCGTTGATGACGTAGCGATCGGTGCGACGCTTGTCGTGGTTGTGCTTGTTGTGGTTGTGCTCGTTGGGGCGGCGGTCGTCGAGGTGGAGGTCGAGGTCGAGGTCGTGGTGCCGGCCGGCACGCTCGGGGGAGAAGCGACCGTAGTGGTGGGTGCTACCGATGGCAGTGGCGCCGCGGTGGATGTGGTGGTTGGAGCCGCGGTGGTAGTTGGGGCTGCGGTGGTGGTCGGATCCGTGGTAGTCGGAGCCGTGGTAATCGGGGCGACGGTAGTCGTGGGTCTTGTCGTCGTGGTTGGTGCAGCCGTGGTCGAACTGCTCGTGCTGGTTGTCGTCGGGTTTGGGTTTTGGTTGGGCCATGCCGCCCAGGGTTGGTTGGCAAGATGGCCTTGAACGACCGAGATGTAGTGGCCGCTGCCGGTGTACCAGTCGCCCGAGAACCATCGGCCGATGCAACCCCACAGGTCGCCGGCGGTGTAGTCAGGGCCCAGCCAGGTTTCCTTGCCTTCAAAACAGAGTCGGCGAATCGCCAGTGTGTAGTCGACGTTGAATGCGGTGGAGATGTGGGCGTTGGGCCAGGTGCCAGGATGAGTGGCAGGAATATCTGCGCCCTTTACCTGGAGGATTCCGACGCTTTCACACCCGTTGAATCCGAACTGTGTTTCGTGGTTGCGGCCGCAGTCGCCCTGAAAGGTCTGGCGCCATGTCGACTCGGTATACGCCTGGGCCCGGACATCGTTCTCGTCGAAGCCCCACTTGCAAGCGCCCCATCGGAGAATCTCGTCTGTCGTGCCGGTGAAGTTGCCGTCAACCCGTGCTTCGATGCCGGCGTCGAACTCGCCGATATATGAGCCGGTGAGTTGGCTACCGGTGCGATTGTTTTCGACAGCGTTCCCAGGAATTGGCTCCCAGTCGTTGTTGGCAGAGCGGACGAGTTCGGCGCAGGCATCCGCCTCCGGCAGGTTTGATCCGGGCGCGAGGGTTTGAAACTCGGTGGCGTTGCCCTGGAGCAAGCGCGCCCCGAGCGAATAGCCGACATCATCGAACTGTTCGGCTATCGCTTCGCTGTCGCCGCTGGGTCCTGCGGTTCCAATCGACTGGCGACCCGCCACGTCGGGGGTCGTGTTCGAGCAGGCGGCAACCAACAAGACAAAGATCCCAGCAAAGGCTAGGGACCGAAGGGCGGTGTTGGGGCGCTTCGGGGAAGAAGAGCGTTCCATCCGAATCCGTCGGCATCACGGAGAGTGCAATGAGTCCGGCCGGTGGCCGACTGCGGATAACTGTTCGTGAGGTGGAGTTGGTCGTGAGCGGACCGGATATCACAAGAGTTATCGAGCGATTCGCGTGCTCACGTCAAGGCAAACAGAAACGATCGCTTCCGGGGAAGGTTGCAAGGGCAACGATGCAGATGGCTTGGTCGAATGCCGACCCATCGGATCTCAAAGGCGACCCTCAAACGGAGGTTCTCGTGCCCTAGTTGGGAGAAATGGGCCAAATTACCTAGATGGATTCAGCCGGCCTGCGCTAGTCGAAGGGGAGATCGAGCAGCTTGATGGCGTTGCCGCGAGCGAGCTTGTAGACCACATCGTCATCGAGGTGGCCAAAAAGACTCATGGCGGTTTCACGCGAATGCGGGAAGGTTCCGTCGGAGTGCGGATAGTCGGTTTCGAAGAGCACGTTGTCGACGCCAACCTCATCGAGCAGTTTCATGCCAGCGGTATCTTTGAAGAAACAGCTGTAGATCTGGCGGTGGTAATAGAACGACGGCTTCTCAGGAAGACGGTCTTCGCCTTGCGCCCACATATGCGTGGTGTAGTTGTCGTCGGCACGCTCGAGGTAATAGGGGATCCAGCCGATCTGACTCTCGGCGTACATGAGCTTCAGGTTGGGGAACCGGACAAGTACCCCCGAGAACAGAAAGTCGATCATCGATGCGGCGCTGTTGGCCGAGATCATCGCTGCGGTGACGATGGTCGGGCAGTCATCTGATGGCTTGACCGTCTTTGTGCCCGAACCAATATGCATGCAGACCACGGTGCCCGTTTCCTCGCATGCTTGGAAGAAGACATCCCAATAACCGGTGTGAATCGAGGGCAAACCTAGCCAGGCTGGCAGTTCGGAAAAGGCGACGGCCTTTACGCCCCGTGCCGCGTTGCGGCGAATCTCGGCAGCGGCGAGTTCAGCATCCCAGAGGGGGACGAGGCAAAGCGGAATAAGTCGGCCACCAGAGTCGCCGCACCATTCCTCGACCATCCAATCGTTGAACGCCTCAACACAGAGCTTTGAGAGCTCCATGTCTTTCCGTTCGGCAAAGAGCTGGCCACAAAAGCGTGGGTAGTTGGGGAAGCACAGTGATGCCTCCACATGGTTGGCATCCATGTCGGCAAGCCGGGCCTTGGGTTCGTAGCAACCCGGGCGGATGTCTTCGTAGGTGACGCCCTGCATGGTGACCTCTGCGGGAGGGCGGCCAGCGCACGCGATCATTTCTTTGATCTGGTAGCGGTGGTCCTCGTAGTGCCACCAGGCTGACATTTCGTCGCCGGTGCCGGGGGTCTCGACCCATGCGCCATCGACGAGCTTCATCTCGCCTTTGGGGGCGTAGACAATTCGGGGGCCTTCGTCGACATACTTCGCCGGAAGGCGATCGGTCCAGACGTGGGCAGGTTCTACGACGTGGTCGTCGACGCTGATGATCTTTGGAAAGTCATCGCTGGTGTCGGTCTCGCTCATTCGTCCACCATATCTGACGGGTCGTCAGATTCGAAGTGTGAGTGGCGGATTCAGCCTGCAGCAGAGTCGGCATCGTCGACGTCGTCGGGCTCGACGTCCGGTTTGGCCGCCAAAATGTCGTCGACGGTCAGGCGCTCGCCGCTTTCGGCATTCTTGAAGTCCCCCATCATCCGTTCTTGGCGGGGGATAGGTTCGCCGGCTCGAATCCGGTCGCGCTCGCTGATATGCAGGCTTGGCGGTAGCCGGCGGTCGAAGGATTCTTTGTAGGCGGTCTGGCCTTCCTCGACGTGGTCCCACAGTCGTGTGGTGCCAAAGCCCAGACGGCCGCTTAGGTCGCGGGCTGCAGTGGAGAATTCCTTTGGGGCGTGTTTGCTCCCGGCTTTGCGGGCTTTCCACTCTTCCCTGAACTCGCTCCAACGACTCATATGAAATTTTATGGTACTCGACCAGCTGCGTTTCGGTCCGTGCGATCTAGCAGCCTCCGCCCGATGGGCGGTCGGGGATGCTTGGGTCGATGACCTCGATGTGCACATGAGGCCACGGTGGGGTGGCGGAGAATTCGTCAACCTGCGACTCGAACGGCAGCACGCGGGCTTCGGGGGCAAGCGGTGTAACGCCTGCCTTGACTCGATCTCCTGGCGACACTTGAACGTCGACGATGTGGAAGATCTTTACTTCCCAACCGGGGTGGTCATCGGGTTCGATGACGGCAAAGTCATCGGTGTGATCGCAGTAGAGGGTGTAGGTGCCAGCCCGGAGCACGGTGCCGGTCACCGGGACGTGAATGGGGGTCCCGGGAGCAACGGCGATGTCGGCGGCGGTTCGAGCTCCGGTTCCGCGTTCGCGGGATTCCATCGTGATGTCGGGAACGGCCGATTCGGTGACGGGTGTTTGCTCGATTGGTTGAGAGCCGTCATGGCTTGATTCGTGGTAGCCGATGACGGCGACGTTGTCGGCGGGATAGCGCAGCGTGACATCGCCAGCAATGCCGAAGATGTCGAAACCGGTGTCGGTCGGGCGGCCAAGCAGGGTGGTAGTGGTAGTCGTCGTGGTCGTCGTGGTCGTCGTGGTCGTCGTGGTCGTCGTGGTCGTGGTGGGGGCGGCAGTGGTTGTGGGACTCGTGGGGATCGAAGTCGGACTGAGCGGACTGTTGTTCTCCTCAACGGCGATTTGCTCAGCGGAGGACCCACCGGTTGTGTCGTCCGGCATGGAGCACGCAGCACCAACGATCGTCGTTACTGAAAATGCGGCGATCAAAGCCAGCGCTCGAAGGCGCTCCTGAGGGTTGGGCATGGGTTCTTCAATCGGCACGAGTGGACGGGAACTGCGTGCTCAAAATGTAGCAATCTGCAACCAGCGGGAGTCAGCATGGCGCTACGGTGCGGTTGGCATGGGGGCGAGACGATCGAACGTAGACGCACTGCAGTCGGATCTGCGGCGCGATTTCGCTGACGTCGATATGCGGGCGATTGCGGTCATCGCCACCGTCATCGGGGTGCTTATGGCGAACCGGTACCTTGGCTCGCTTCACGACACGCGTTGGGTGTCGAGCGTGCTCGACGCCGTTGGGCTCGATCGGCAGGCTGCTTGGTGGCGGTCGATCACTGACGGTTTCCGCCACCAAGACTTCAACCGGAAGGTGTATTTCGCGGTCTTTCGGATTGTCGTCTATCTCGTTCCCGCTCTGATCGTTGGGCGGAAGGTCCTCGGGATGTCGATGGCTGACCTTGGTTGGCGGATCACACGTCGTCACGCCGGGATCTACGCCGGTCTCTTTGCGGCCATGTTGCCGCTTGTCGTTCTTGCCTCCCGACTCGATTCGTTTCAGGCGACGTACCCGTTCTACTCGCCCAACTTTTGGGAATCGGTTTGGCCATGGTTCGTCGTGTGGGAGCTGCTCTACTTTTTGCACTTCATCGCACTCGAGTTGTTCTTCCGGGGATTCGCAATTCATGGTCTTGCGTCGACGTTCGGAACCATGGCGGTCTTCATAAGCGTCATCCCCTACGTCATGATTCATTTCTCAAAACCGTTCCCCGAAGCGGTGGGTTCCATCGTTGCAGGGGTTGTTTTGGGATTTTTGTCACTTCGATCTGGGTCGGCATTCTGGGGTGGCGTCCTTCACTTTGGGGTTGCACTTTCAATGGATTTACTTACCTACTAATGCCCCTCAAGTGCTCACGTCGGCGGTGCTGTTCGGTCGCTTCGAGTAGCCGAATGGGATTCTTCGTAACGGGTTCGTCATAAAGGAATCAGTCCGGTTACGGTTTGAGACTTCGACGGCGCTCGCGCTGCTGATTCCGCCAGATATCCGTTCCCGTTTGCTTACCCCGAGGCAATGCAGTGAACCCCACTCCCCACAGCCCTTCGCTCGACGTCCGTGTACGCGTACTCGTTAGTGCGCTTGCTCTCGCACTCGTTGCTTCTGTTTTGTCGCTCGCAGCGACAGCAGGTAGCGCGACAGCAGCACCTGCAGAGACTGATGCCGTCGCCGAACTCGTCGTCGCTGACTCCACAGGAGCGCTCCCGGTGTACGACACCGCGTGGGAGCTTCCGATGTTGGCGACGTTCGCAGAGATCGAGACATACCTCAACCATCTTGAGGCGTCCGGGTTCGCTGGAACCTGGGTCTCGTTCTTCGATCTCCTCCAGGCCAACATCAATCAACGGAGCCCCGAGGGAGACCTCGCTGCGACCATCGATGGAAGTGGCTTCTTCGTCCTGAACGAGAAGTACCTCGACCGGGTTGAGCGGATTCTCGACATGGCCTACGACCGCGATCTGAGCGTAAGTATCGTTCCCGTCTGGGCGGCCGTATTTGTGAACGGTCGTGGAAACCAGTGCAACGCGCCGAACAGCGGTCCGTTGTTCGAGTGGAACGCGTACGGACTTGGCCGTCAGCTTGCCGAGCGTTTCGGCAACCATCCAGGTGTCGGGCATTGGATCATGGGCGGCGATAACTACTGCGGCTACGAGAACGTAGAGATCTGGCGGCAACTCTCGTATGGGCTCGCCGACTACGGGGCGCATCAGCCAACGACGTATCACTCGCCAGCTATTCAAGATCGCCACGATGACAACATTTGGGAGTCGTGGCTCGATTTCGCCGCACCTCAGACCGGTCACTGTCAGAACAACCACGACACGAAAGCCCAGCTTCAGAAAGTGCTCGGGGCCACCACCAAGCCCGTGCTTGCCGCCGAGCTTCGGTACGAGGGAATTCAGCCGGCATGGAATTGCCCAGTTCATGGTCCAGGTCGTCCGGTTACCGCCAGCGATGTTGAAGCCGACGTGCGCTCCGTGATGGATACCGGCGTGTCTGGAATTCTCTTTGGTCATAATGAGCGTTGGCAGTGGGGGCTCGGTCTGCACGGATCTTCGGGCGGAGGCGGCCAGGCGGCTCTTTCATCGCTCGGCTCGCCAGGCGAGCAGCGGATGCTTTCAGCCTTGGGTATCACGGGCAAGTACCGGACATGTGATGCAGCACTCAAACAAGCAACCAAGAAGGCGGCCCGCGAGGCTCGGGCCGCGCGACAGAACTCGGAAGCAAAGTGGGAGGCCATGAAGGCCGCCAACAAGAAGGCCGATCGGTTGGTCGCCGCTGCAGAGAAAGCAGTGAAGGCCGTCGGCAAGGCGAAGAACGCGGACAAAGAAGCTGCTCGCAAGAAGGCCGATCGCAAGACCGCTCTCGCCGAGAAAGCAGTCAAGGCTGCAGCCGAGGCCGAGCGGGTTGCCAAGCGGGCCGCCGCGAAGTCACAGAAGAAGGCCGCTGCAGCCCGAAAGGCGAAGGCGCAGAGCGACGCGGCCTGCTGAGCGTGGCAGCGAGCAGTAGCGAGTAGAGCCCGGGCGCTTCCCCGGCTGGAATCCGCTCCATTTGGGGTGATAAACAAAAAGTCCCCCATCACACCCGGATTTCATGCACCTTTTTCCACCCATCCTTCGCTGGGCTGCGGTCGTGCTCTGCGGTATGACCCTCTTCCTCGGGATGCATCCCGTCTCTGCCCAGCCAACCGATCCCAATCAAGCGGCATCGGCCTCCCAAACCCTTGCTGTGTCGCCGGACGGCCTCGTAAGCCAGTCTTCGGCGGGTCAACGCGCCGATAGTGCGGGTGCCAGCGGCGGGTCGATCTCGGCTGATGGGTCGCGTGTCGCCTTTGAGTCGGCGTCAGACACTCTTGATCGCTCTGCCGACGGGAACGGTTTTACCGATGTCTTCGTTCGGGATCGTGGCGACGGCATCACCATCAACGCCAGTCACGCGTTGAATGGCGCAGATGCGAATGGATCCAGTTTTGATGCTCGTCTAAGCGGCAATGGTCGGTACGTGGCGTTCACCTCTGTGGCCAGCGATCTCATTCGCAGCGATACCAACGAAGCCGCCGATGGTTTTGTTCATGATCTCGAAACCGGAGTCACCCGACTCGCAAGCATCGACGCCCGCGGCCGGCAACTCGAGTCGCCGACCCGCATCGTCGACGTTAGCGACGACGGTCGCAAGGTTCTTTTGGCGATCGAGGCTGATGCACCCGATTTGGTTTCGTTTCGGGTCATCGACTGGGTCGCTGAAACCGTCATCTCGGTTGGTGATGGCGTCGGTTCTGTCGCTGGAAACCAGACTCCCTCGGCCAGTCTTTCGGGCGATGGTCAGATGGTCGCGTTCCTGACTCCCGAGCCGCTTTCTGACGATGATGAAGACAACGACGTTGATGTTTACCTCGCCGATCTCAGCGATTCTTCAGCGGACCAAGTGCGCATTCTTTCTGGGGACGCCGAGGTTGGGCCCGACGTCCTCCTTGCGTCGGACGGGACGGCGTTCTTTACCGAAAACACCGAGGATGCAGGCTGGGGCCTCATCCGGGTCGATGTCGACTCAGGGGTAACGCAGCTCGTGAGTATCGATGAAGACGGAACCCCAATGACGGGGCTCGATAGCGATTTGGTATTCGGGAGCAACCGTTCCGCGACCAGTGTGGTGTGGTCCACTGACGTTCCAACCGGCGACGACCGCAACCAGACCTCCGATGTGTTTCAACGCGATCTCGACGCCAACGTGACGTATCGAGTGTCGGTGGAGCGTCATGGTTTCGAACTTGTCGGGGCGAGTGTTCTCACCACCACGATGCGATCGATCTCGGACGATTCTCTGGTGGTGGCGTTCACCTCGATGTCGGCCGAGCTCGTTCCCGACGACGTCAACCAAGCCGCCGACGTTTTCGTCGCCACCCCTGCATCCACGTGCGACGACCAGTTCATTACGGTCTTCCTTGCCGCTGGCGAGAGGCCGACCGAACGTGATGACGTGATCCTCGGCAGTCGGCGTAGCGAGACCATTGACGCTGCGGGAGGAAACGACCTGGTCTGTGCCGGCGACGGCAACGATCTCGTTCTTGGCGGCGACGGCAACGACCGAATCTTTGGCGAAGCCGGCAACGACATCATCGAAGGCGGCGAACAGAAAGATGTTCTCGACGGCGGCGTCGGCAACGACAAGCTCTACGGCGACGAGGACCGCGACACACTCATCGGTGGCGACGGTGCAGACCTTCTTGAGGGCGGGAGTGGACGCGACCGGTTACTCGGCGGTGCCGGTGCCGACCGTTTGTTGGGTGAAAAGGGAGCGGACCTCCTTGACGGCGGAAGTGGCGACGACGAACTGCTCGGTGGCGCATCGCGCGACAAGATCATCGGCCGCAAAGGTAACGATGTGCTCCGGGGCGGAGGAGGCAACGACATCCTCAAAGCCGGCTCGGGCTCTGACGATCTCGACGGCGGCGTCGGTACCGACCGAATCGATGGTGGCCCGGGGTCCGATGCATGCCGGCTTGATGAAGATGGCCGAAGCGAGCGCAGAGTCAACTGCGAATCCTGAGGAAGTCAGCTTTCCGCTGAGTCTCCGGGCTCTTCAAGCGGAAGGTACGGGATGATCTGCGCCAGCAAGATTACGACGTTTGGGTTGCTCGAACGCAACTTCTCGATCACCTCGCCAATATCGACGGCGATCTCGGCGGGGGTCAGCGATCCAATAATAAGGTCGTTGGTTCCGATGTGGAGGGCAACGATGTCGGGTGTGTACTCGGCGAGCCAATCGTTGAGGCCACCGCCGCCTGCAGGGTCCCATTGCGACCCAACGAGGAGTTCGTCGGCGGTCCACCCGGTATGGCCTTCGTGATCGGTGTCGAATGTTTCGCCACCCATGGACAGGTCAGAGGCGGCCGCTCGAAGTGGGTAGGAATGTTGACTTCCAACAAGATCGAACTGGTACCCGGCGTCTCGAAGGGAACGCCAAAGGATTGTGCGGTAGTGATTGTCGGTGATCGAGTCGCCGAGTAGCAGGACCCGCGGTTCGGGATCGGAATGAGAAGCGAGCACGGGCTTGATCGCCATCTCCCAGGTCGTAGCGATTTTGGCTTCGCCCGATGGGGTGGGATGCACGCCATCGAAGGTGTCGTCGATCGCGTCGAAGCCATCGAATTGGTTGACGATCAGAACCGGAGAGTCGGGCGTGGTGATCGCCGCTCCAAGAGCATCGATCTCCGCGTTGAGCTCAACCAACTGCGGGGGAGCGTCGGTCGACTCCCAAGTAGGCGTATATGTGGCCGGCTCCCCAGAGCAACCGGCGACGGCGATGGCTGCCCAAAGAGTAGCGACGAGCACCGGCCATACGTCGGTTGTTCGTGAGGCTCCGGATCGATCCCAGGACCAGGTTGGGGAACGTGGCGCATGCGACATGTCTCAAGCATGACAGTTGTCGCCGCACGCCTGGATATTTCGTGGCAGAAGTCACCGGATTCTGATCTGGCGAGCGCTGGTGAAGCGTCTACATTGGACATATACCAGCCCAACGGGTTGAGTGCCGAAGACCGAGGTCCCCCTCTCGGTTCGGCCAGTCACAAGCTCCGCTGCATCCCCCGCAGCGGAGCTTGTCTAATTTTCTGGCGAAAGCGTCGGCGTGCCCACGACCGTTCCCCCTGAAGATGCCCTGGGCGCGCCGACCTCTTGAGTGTGCCAGAAGAGAATCGATGAGACCTATGTCACGTTGGGAAAGGTCAATTTTTCGAACGTCTTGCGAAGTCGCACCCAACTGTTCGTGACTTTCTTTTTCATGACGCCACTTTGGGCGGTGGCCGAACTAGTTTTCGAACGGTGATTCGTCGCGCATTTCGCAGATTCTTTAATCGGCTGTACCTGTTCGTCTTCGGTATGGCGCGCCTGGCCATCATTATCCCCCTCGCTGCGGGAGTGTTGGCGATCACGGCAGCCACTCTTGCTCCGCGTGCGGGCGAGTTGGCCTCGGCCAACTCGTCGACCGCCGCCGAAGTCGATCTCAACAGCCTGGCCTTGCGGTCGGTCGTGTTCGATGCGAGCGGCGGATTGCTTGGTGAATTGGCCGGCGAAGAAAATCGTGCGCTGGTAACCCTCGACGAAGTTTCCGATGAGCTGGTGCAGTCGATCGTCGGCGTTGAAGACGCAGACTTCTACCGACACAACGGTGTCAATGTGAAGGCTGTTGTTCGTGCGCTCATTCAAAACGTCAACTCGGGCAGCATCCAGCAGGGTGGTTCAACCATCACCCAGCAGCTCATTAAGAACGGCGTCCTAAGCGCCGACCAGGACCTCCTCGATCGCAAGATTCCCGAAGCGGCTCTGGCGATTCGTCTTGAAAGCCAGATGACGAAGGACGAGATTCTCGAGCGCTATCTCAACACGGTCTATTTCGGTGGAGGCGCATACGGAATCCGAGCTGCAGCTGAACTCTATTTTGGCGTGCAACCATCTGAGCTCGACTGGGGTCAGTCGGCATTGTTGGCATCGCTGGTTTCCAAGCCAGTCGGTGGTGACCCCACCTTGTACCCCGATGAGGCACGGCTTCGTCGCGAGCGTTCGTTGTCTCGCCTGAAGACTCTCGAACTGATCGACGACGTGCAGTACACGCTCTTCAACGCAACACCGCTTCCGACCGAGCGTAAGGCACTGTTCTCCCTTGATGGCCTGGAAGAGGACTACTTCCTCGAAGAGGTAAAACAGAAGCTCCTCAACGATGAACGACTGGGTGAGACCCGACGGGACCGCATTGAAAAGGTCTTTGCTGGTGGTCTGCGTATCTACACCACGATCGATCCGGTAGCCCAGGAAATGGCCGAACGGGCTGTTTCCGAAATCGTCCCGACGAACGACCAGGGTTTCACCGCATCGCTCGCTGGTGTCGAGCCAGGTTCCGGGGCGGTTCGGGCCATGGTTGGCGGTCCCGGTTTCGAAGAGTTCAAGTTCAACATCGCTACCCAGAAGGGCCGCCCAACTGGCTCATCGTTTAAGCCGTTCGTGCTCGCGACGGCGATGGAAGCGGGCATGGTTCCAAACGATCAGGTGAGCGGCATCGGCCCTTGCGTGTTCGATAACCCGGGCGGGTCCGAATACGAAGCCGAGAACTTCGGTAACTCTCGCGGGTCGGTCGACACACTGCGCGGTCAGACCATGCGTTCGTCGAACTGCGGTTACCTGCGGCTTGGCGAGTTGGTTGGGCTCGACAATGTTGTACAAACGGCCTACAACCTTGGCGTTACCGCCGAGGTCGACGCTGTTCCGTCACTACCGCTGGGCCCCTACGACATCACGCCACTCGACATGTCGAACTCGTACGCGACGTTCGCGAACGACGGCATTCGTGTTGATACCTATTTCATCGACCGAGTCGAAGACAGCTCGGGCGAAGTCATCTTTGCTCATGATTCGGTGGCTACTGAGTTCCGAGCCATCTCAACCCAAAGCGCCCGACTCGTCACCCAGGTGCTCGAAGCAAACGTGCGAAGTGGAACGGGAAAGCGGGCTCGTCTTACCGATCAGGCCGCAGCCGGCAAAACCGGAACCGCTCAGGACTTCGGCGACGCGTGGTTCGTCGGATACACCCCCTGCCTGGCCACCGCAGTCTGGATGGGCGACCCCAGTGCTCGCACACCGATGCGCGGCCTCGGGGGCATCAACGTTACCGGTGGTTCGTTCCCGTCGCAGATTTTCCAGCAGTTCAACGAGGGCTATCACTCTCTGATCGAATGCGGCGACTTCGAATCGCCCAACGGCACCCGCGTCGGGAAACGCATCCTCACCGACAACGAAGAAGATCTACGTGATCGGGCGTTTCGCAGTCCTTGCGGCTCGAGCTCTGCAGAAGTAGACGCCGACGGCGACGGCAACATCGATTGGTGCCGCGACCAAGGCGGTATGGAGTACCTGGGTAAGTGCCCGCGGCTCTTGGTGCCGAAAGATACCGATGGCGACGGTCGCCCCGACCGCTGTGTTGCTGCTGGGCCGCCTGCGACAACACCGCCCGCCACCACCGAGCCGCCTGATACCAAGAAGAAGCGGCCGAACAAGACGACGACCACGAAGAAGCCGAAGAATCCAAAGAACACGCAGCCTCCAGCTACGCAGCCTCCGGCGACTCAGCCACCAGCGACCCAACCTCCTGCGACGCAGCCTCCGGCGACGCAGCCTCCTGCCACGCAGCCTCCTGCCACGCAGCCGCCGGCGACTCAGCCACCAGCGACCCAACCACCCGCAACCCAGCCTCCTGCACCGCCGGCGACGCAAACTCCAGCGCCAGCTGCAAACGGCGGCTAACGCCTGCTAGCAATACAGTCGTGCATCCACCGTTTGAGCAACTCCTCGAAGTCCAAACCCTCGACACCAAGCTGGCCCAACTCACTCATACCCGGACCGAGATCCCGGCACGCGAGCGCGTCGCCGTCCTTACCGCGGAACTCGAGGAGATCGACCGGCAGAAGGCCGAAATCCAAGCAGAGCGCGATGGGTTCGGGCGGGTGCAGAAACGGCACGAGGATGAAGTCGCGACGCTCGAGGCCAAGCTGACCAAAATCAACGACGACCTCTACGGCGGAACCATCACCTCGCCCAAGGAAGCACAGATTCTCCAAGAAGAGATCGCCGCAATCGGACGTCATCGCTCGACCATCGAGGACAAGGTCATCGAGCAGATGGAACTCTGCGAGCCGCTCGACGCTCAGCTGGAGGAGCTCTCGGCCAAGGCCCAGACTGCGCAGGCAAATCTTGGGGCGGCGGAGGCTGAACTCGCTCACGACGAGGGTGAGATCGATACCGATATCGATGCCGTCCGCACCGACCGCTCGGTGCAAGCCAGTGGTGTGCCCGAAGATGTTCTTGCCGCATACGAGCGCGCGCGAGTGGAGTTCGGGTCAAGCGCAGTTGTAGTGCTTCAAGGCACCAACTGCAGCGGCTGTCCGCTGGCGATGCCGGCGATGGAAGTCGACCGGGCAAAGAAGGCTCCGGCCGATCAAATGTACTCCTGCGAGGAGTGCGGCCGACTTGTGGTTAAGTAGTCCTCGGCCCGCATCTGCCGAGTTCGCTGACCGAGGTTCGACGTAGTGTTTTTTTGGTTCGCCGGAATGGCGATCGTGACAGTCTCTATCGTCTTCGACAGTCCAAGTCTCGACTATCGGCTCATTATCGTCGGCGCCGTGCTGCCATCGCTCGAGTCGGCGACCGGTGCACCGTGGTTTCTGCATACCCTCGCAGCGCCAGTGCTGGTTTTTGGCGCGGTAGCGCTCGCCCTTCAGGGAAAGCGGCTTGCACAACGTCGATGGATCGGGCTGCCAATCGGGCTTTTCTTTCATCTCGTACTCGACGGCACGTGGGCCCGAACGGAACTCTTTTGGTGGCCGGCATTCGGCAACGTGCTCGGTGACGGCAGCACGCCCGAGGCATCTCGCGGTTGGTTTTTGCTCGTACTCGAACTCATTGGTATCGCAGCGCTGGTCTGGGTCTGGAACGCGAACGACCTTGGCGAACCAAACAATCGGCGCCGCTTTCTCACCACCGGCCACCTGCCGAGATCGTAGGAGAACTCCATGCTTATCGTTGTCCGGCACGGCCGAACCGTGCTGAATGCGCAAGGTCGGCTTCAGGGACGGATCGATGCCGAACTCGATGAGGTCGGACACGAACAGGCTCGCCGGATCGCGGAGGCGGTTGGGCCGGTTGACCGAGTCGTGAGTAGTCCGCTTCTTCGAGCCCGCCAGACGGCACTGGCGTTTGGTGGCGAGCCCGAGATTGACGAGCGGTGGATCGAACTCGACTACGGCGAGTTCGACGGAAAGACCTTTGCCGATTTGCCCGACGGCACCTGGGATTCCTGGCGCTCCAACCTTGATTTCCGGCCACCGGGCGGCGAAACGCTACGCGAGGTGGGGGAGCGCGTGCGCGAAGCCGCCGAAACTCTTGTGCTGGCCGCCTCGAAGGCCAATGTTGTTGTCGTGACCCACGTATCTCCGATCAAGGCGTCGCTTGCATGGGCGCTTGGCGTTGGCGATGAGGTCACGTGGCGGATGTTTGTCGGGCAGGCCTCGATAAGCCGATATGCGGTGGCCGCCACGCCATCTCTGAGGGTCTTTAACGACACCGGGCATCTCGCTGACACCTAGGCGTAGAACGCGACCATATGCCCCTGAATAGCATTAGAGGGGAGAAACCTGTACCACTGGTATGTGCACGCCATCTTCTTGGTGCATCAATGAGGTACCTGTGAGTTCTTTCTTCGCTTTCCCAGCGCCGTCTACCCGGACGGGTCATACCTTGCTCGCCGCGATTGTCGCGGGCCTCGTGTCGGTGCTTTTGATGGCATCGGTTCACGTTGACGTCGCAGCAGCTCAAGATGACGATGAGGCGCAAGCTGACACGCCGGTTACGTTCCTTCAAGGAGTCGGCGACCGAGATCTCGATGTCTACATCAACGGCAAAATCGCGATGCGCAACGTGTCGTTTGGTTCGTTCTCGGCAGCCATGCTGCTTCCGCAGGGAAAATATCGGATCGATCTTCGCGACGCCGGTTCGAAACGCCGCTCGCCACGAATCGCCCGAATCTCGCTCCGAATCGTCGATGACCGACCCATAACTTTGGTTTCTTATCAACGCCCCAACGGCAAGATCAAGGTCGCTCAACGGGCGGTGGACACGACGTGGGTCAACGGCGAAAGCCGTTTGATCGTTCGGCATCTCGCCAGTGCTCCGGTTATCACGATGAGCTACGACGGCGGGCCGGTCTTTCGCGATATTAAGCCAGGTCGGTCACGGCGAGCAGTGGTGCCTGCGCTCCCCTTTGACATCAAAATCACGACCGACGTTGATGGCGTGGCCGTTCCGGTCCTCGATCCGGTTCGAGTTTCGCTGGTGAAGAACACGGTGACAGTCGTGTACGTCGTGGGCGACTTCGACGCAGGAACCGCTCGAGCGGTTTTTCACGCCTATCGCACTCCGGAAACCCAGAACGGCTAGTGCTACGGCTTTGGGTTTAATGGGCAACGAAGTGTTTCGCCGCCGCTAGCGAGTCGTTTGACCGCCGTCGGTTGTCCAGCAACGAGCAGTGTGCATCGGATGGTCTCGTGACCGTCAGCCACCAAGGTGATGCCTGAGACCTGTTGCAGCGTGAAGCTGTCGATTTCTGACGAGGCGTTGAGAAGAACCGTGGCGGTTCCACCAGTCGTAAAAGCGAGCCGTGCTTCGACTGCTCGGTCAGCATCGATGACGAGGATACGGCCGTCGTCTTGGGCTGCGATTTCGACTCGGCCAGCCACGTTCGTTGTCGGAAGTGGCGTCGCCGGGGGCCGCGCGACGCCTGCGATTGCGAGCACCCCCAGAGCGATACCCGCGCTGGCGAGGCTAGCGACGACGAAGCCGGGCTCGAACGAGAGTTTCCGTCGCACGGACTCTCGGGGCTGGAGGGAGGAGTCGATAGTGGCCTCGAGACCAGCGGAGGCTCGTCGGTCCGAGGTGAGGTTGTAGGGAAGTTTGGTGGATGCGTCGAATGTTGCACGCTTGAGCAGCGTGCGGTTGACGATGGTGTTGCGAAGGTCAGCACCGCACAGGTTCGCGCCCGACATGTCGGCGTCGCGCAGGTCTGCCCCCGACATGTTGGCGCCCCGCAGGTCGGTGTCGATGAGGATGGCATGGTTGAAGTTGGCGTCGCCGAGGTCGGCGCCGCGAAGACTGGCTTGGCTGAGGTCTGCCAGTTCGAAGCGCGCCGCATTCAACTTGCTCTTCGCAAAGTCAGCGCCAACACAAGACGCTCTCGTAAGGTCGGCGGCGATCAGGGTTGCTCCTGCGAACGCGCTCCGATCGAGAGTTCGCGACCGGAGGACGATGTTGGTGAGGTCCTGTTCTCGAAAGTCCTGGTCGTGAAGGACCGTTCGCAATTGCACGTCGTTGATTCGTCGAAGCCGTTCGAACCGATCGTGCTTTTCGGTTGATCGACTGAGAAGAACAAAACCGATTGCGGCGGCCACGAGCACGGCGATGGTGACTGGATGGTCGAGTCGGCTTGGAGAAAGAGCGACGTAGACGGCAGAAGCGACGGTGGTTCCGAGGCACGCTGCTGCACCGACGTATCGAGCACGCCTTGCGGTTTGGTCGTTCTGAGCCATACGAACCAATCGGCACGTTGGACGACGCAATAAGTCAGGTCGGACCTCAAAGAGACCGATTCTCCTTTCATGAGAAAAGCATTTGACCGGCGGACGGTTTCTCGAAATGTCCCAACAATGGCCCTACTACTCGCACTTGCGCTCGTCGCAACGCTCCTCGGGTTTGCCTCACCACCCGCAGCTGCACAAGCGAACCAGGACAGCTTTTTGGTTGTCCGAGCGGCAGGACGGTCGGGCGGCGAGAACCTTGTGGTTCAGGTAAACGGCTCGACGGTCGGCACCGTGAGCTTGGACGGTTCGCCGTCGCTTACGGCTGCGCCTGATTGGAAGAACTACTTTTTCGCGGTGTCGTCGTCGGTAACGGCAAGTGACGTCACCATCTTGTACACCAACGATTGGGGTCTCGGCTCCGATGTGCGGGTCGATCATATTCGCCTCCACAACGAGACGTTCGAGACCGAGGCGCCGGGCGTCATCACAAGAGGCGGTTGGGGCAACGGCGCCAACTGCCAGACCGGTGAGTTCCAAACCGACTACCTCGCGTGCAGTGGTCAGATCGACTACCGGTCGACAACCGGCGGCCAGTTGGTTGTTGTGCTCGCTGGCCAAACCGGCGATGAGCTGGTCAATCTTCGGATTTCCGGTGCCTATATCGACACCCTGAGTCCAACCGCCAGCGGGTCGTCGTTCCGCAGTAACCCGGCATGGAGTGAGTTCCGGTTCGATGTGGCGTCGAGCGTTACTGCGTCGCAGATCACACTGCAGTTCTTCAACGACTATCGAAGCGGCGGGTATGACCGCAATGTGCGCGTTGACAAGATCGTGTTGCATGGCCAGGTCTTCGAGACCGAGGCGCCCGATGTACGAACCAGCGGTAGTTGGGCCGGTGGACGCTGCAGCTCGGGAAGTTTCGGCACCGAGACGCTCGTGTGTAACGGCGAAGTTCACTATGGAGATACCCCCAGCGGTGACGACGGTGACGACGGTGACGACGGTGGCGATCCAACCCCAGACGGATCGGCACGTGAACTCGCTGAAGACACCAAGAACCGCCTCAGCAAGACAATGAACCTCGGAAACGCACTCGAAGCGCCGAGCTTCGAAGGGGAGTGGGGCATGGTCATCGAAGACTGGATGTTCCCCACGATCAAACAGGCTGGCTTCTCTGCGGTCCGGATCCCGATCCGGTGGTCGGCGCACGCCCTCGACAACGCTCCCTACACGATCGATGCTGACTGGTTTGCCCGGGTCGATCATGTCATCGAACAGGCCCGAATCAACGACCTCGCCGTGGTGATCAATATGCACCACTACGACGAACTCAATAGCAACCCGTTCGGCCATCGCGATCGCTTTCTCGGGATGTGGGAGCAGATTGCCCGCCGGTACCAGAACCTTCCGCAGACGGTTTCCTTCGAGTTGCTGAATGAACCTAATGGTGCGATCGAACCGTACTGGAACGACTTTGCAGCGGCGTCGCTCGACGTCGTTCGTGAGTCGAACCCCAACCGGACCGTGCTCATCGGCCCAACCGGCTACAACAAGCTCACCCGTCTACAAGATCTGGTCCTGCCCGCAGACGAGAACTTGGTTCTCTCGGTGCACTACTACGAGCCATTTGATGTCACCCATCAGCAGGCGAGTTGGGTGACCTTCGACAATGGCGATCTCATCTTCCCCGACAACAAAACCTGTTGCGACGCAACCGTTGAGAATCAGATTCACGCCGACATGGTCAGCATCGCTGCCTGGGCGGATGCCCGAAACCGGCCGGTGATCATCGGGGAGTTCGGGGTTCTCGACCACGCCGATAACGCGACCCGGGTTGACTGGACCGCACACTTCCGCTGGCGCAGCCAGGACGAAGGCTTTGCCTGGGCATACTGGGAGTTCGGTGAAGGCTTCGGCGTATTCGATCCGGCTACCTGCCAGTGGAACGAATCGCTCCATGAGGCGCTGTTGCCGTTCTACGAAGGTTCGCTCGACGTCGATGGCGTCGGCTGCCGCTAGCGGCACGTCGGCGTGCCACCGGTCTCCAACGACACATGGGCGGAGCGTCGGGCGCATAAAGTGTCGATGACAAACTTCGTCAGGTGCTCAGCGGTAGCGCTGCGGTGCCGATACGTTCTGGTAGATGAACACCCCCGCGAATCCGCCGGATTCTGACGCCCAAAAGCGTCCTGCCAACTCCTATGAGCTGCCGGCTACGGCCGCGGTCGAGGCGCCGCCTATGGCGAGGCCTCAGGCAGCGGTGAGCACACGAAGCACCAAGATCCTCGGTGGCCTTGGCAAGGGCTTCATCAGCACGGGTGTTCTCATCTTGTTGTTCGTCGCGTATCAGCTGTGGGGCACAGGTATCCAGGAAGCCCAGGCTCAAGATGAGCTTCGTTCGGACTTCGCAGCGACCCTCGAGGAGGCGCAACGTTTGTTGCCCTCTCCGCTGACCACCGCTGCACCGTTCATTATCGACGATGAGGTCGATCAAGGTCTTGAAGATCCGCTCGAGGCTGACGAGGATCCGGAACCTGAGGAGGCTGAGCCTGCGGACATACCCGATGAGTGGCTGAAGCTGCTTTTTCCGGAAGGCGGCGAGGAGGTTGCGTCGATCGAGATTCCGAAGATCGGTGTGAACAAGGTTGTCGTCGAAGGCGTCCAGGTTGCCGACCTCCGAAAAGGCCCGGGTCGATACTCTTCTACTGCGGTTCCGGGGGAGTCGGGCAATGCTGCGATCGCCGGTCACCGCACAACATATGGCGCCCCATTTCACGACATCGACAAGCTCGAGCCCGGCGACGAGATCATTGTGACCAACATCTTGGGCCGGTTCACCTATGAGGTGATCGCCCAGCCGACCCAGGATCGAGTCGGATTCTGCGATTCGTTTGTGCCGGGTGATCAGTCCGAAAGCGGTCTTGATGGCGAGGGTGAGTTCGGGCACTTCATCGTTGACCCTCGAGACACTTGTGTGCTCGACGACTGGGGTGACGATCGGCTAACCCTGACGGCATGTCATCCCAAGTTCAGTGCCCGGCAACGCATCGTGGTTACGGCCCAGCTTGTTGGAGCGCCGATCGATGCGCCTGAACGCACCATACCGATCGTCGAGGACGAACTCGGCGCAGACGAGATCGATGAGTCCGAAGCCGCCGGCAACCCTGGTGATGAGGTCGGTGCTGACCCAACCGGAGCCGACGAAGCGGCCATCGCCGACGCCGAGCTGTCGGAAGAGAACTCGCAGACGATCGGTGCGGTTGAAGACTTGGATGAAGGTCTCGGCTGGGACTACTCAGCCCTACAACCAGCGATCCTCTGGATGGCGGCTGCGCTCGCTGTCTGGCTCGCGGTGGCGATGGTCGGGAAGTACTGGCGCAAGTGGCCGTCCTATGCCATTGGAATCGTGCCATTTGCGGTGCTGCTGTTCACCAGTTTCGAACAGATTGATCGGCTTCTTCCGGCGTACTAGAGCCAGCGGGCATCTCGGCCGACACCAGTCGGTCAACGCTGTTCATGTCAGGCTGGTTCCCTATGTCGGCTTGGATCAACGCAGCACAGCTTGAGGTGCACCCCGGTGAGGGTCTGGTCGGACGATGGCCGGGTGCGGCCATTGTGCTGCTCGGCGTTGACCTTGCTGCCCCCGTCGAGGGGCTCATCGGCGGGTCCGGATGGCCACGTCCAGAACTGCTGCGCGACCGGGCCGAGTCGTTTGTCGGGACGACTCCGTTTGCCGTGGTTATCGAGCAACCTGCTCGAGACTCGGTCTGGGTCTTCTCTGCAGGTGTTGGGTGTTTTGATCCGACCGGAGAGCGTTTGAGTGATGGCGGTATCACCGTGTCTCCAGGCGCTGGCTTATCGATCGGCGCTCCCGGCGTTCCTGTGGGTATTGTCCCATCACACCCGGCGCTCACTCTTGTCGAAGGACTCGTCCCGGGTGCTGGAGCTGTTCTTCGGGTCGACGTTGGGTTGTTCGCCGAAGCAAATGATGCGCCGACTGCAGTGGGCGTCGGTGCGGCGGTCTTCGACGATGGCAGCACCTATGGCCTCGACCATAGCTACGTGCTTGGCCGCGAACCCGAGAGCCGGGAGGTCGCGGGTTTTCTTCCGATCGTGCTCCGCGATGTCGAAAACAGCGTGTCGAGAGCCCACGCCGAACTCGAGGTCCGCGACGGCAACGTATTGCTGACCGATCTTGGCAGCACCAACGGCACGCATCTTCTCGACGCGGAATCCAACCAGTGGTCGCGCCTTGTGCCCAACGTGCCGACCATGCTCGAGATTGGTTCTCGAGTGGCGGTCGGAAGCCGCCAGTTCGTTATCGAACCAACGGCTCAGTAGAGCGTCTCAAACGCCTCTTGCGGCTTGGGCGCTACTCGAAGAAGAGCGGACTCGGTTTGAAGTAGCTCGATTCGGCCATTGCGGTGAAGGCATCGACGGATTCCTGCGAGGAGTCCCAGCGTCGCTCACAGAAGTTCGTGTCGGTGCTCTGATGGAACCACATCAATGCATGAATCCTCGGAAACTCGGTTTCGAGCGCTGTCGCCATGTCTGTAATCCAGTTGGCTTTGGCAAGCGGGTCGTTGCTCAGTTCGTTGGTGGCGGTCTCACCGATCATAAGGGGTTTGTCGGGATGGGCCGTTTGGGCCCATGTGTAGAACGGCGTCGCCTGCTTGCTGAACGTTTTCCAAGGAGCGCTGGCGTGGCATTCGTACCAGTTGTACGGGTTCCACGAGATCCAGTCGATGATGTCGTCACCGGGGTACATCGCTTCGACCTGGTCAAAGGATCCAAAGGAGTGGCCCATGTAGTTGATAAACCAGATCATGTCGTCGCCGGCGATGGGGTTCATTACCTCATAAACATGGCGATACATGGCGACATAGTCGGCTTCGGTTCCGTAGGTGCCCACGTTGTCTTCGGGCTCATGGTGCAGCGCAAAGAAGATGGTGTGGCCAGATGCGTCAATCTCCTGAGCGACCCGAATGAGCTCGTCATCGAAGTGTCCGGCAGCAACATTGGCCCAGGCTGGTCCGCTGCTGTTGTCGCGGCTCACCTTCCAGGAATATACGAGTGTCCGGCCGGCGTCGGCGAGCGTCTGGTGTTCGTCGGTGAAGAACGTCGCTGCTGGGTCGGTGCGATAGAGACGGACGAGGTCCATCTGTTGGCCGAGGGTGGCTTCCTGCACCGAAAGGTCGAGTGCGTCATCGCGGCGGTCGGTACTTCCGAGTGCCACCCCGCAGAAGGGGATGCAGTCCGGGTCGCTTGGCACGGTTGTGGTGGTAGTCGGCGCCGGAGGGACGGTTGTGGTGGCTGGCGCTGCCGTTGTAGTTGTTGTGGTGGTAGTCGGCGTCGGAGGGACGGTTGAGGTGGCTGGCGCCGCTGTTGTAGTTGTTGTGGTGGCTGGCGCTGCCGTGGTTGTCGTTGGCGCAGCGGTGGTTGCCGGTGCGGCCGTCGTTGTAGGCGCCACCGTCGTTGAAGGTGTCGTAGTGACGACCGGGGCAGTGGTTGTGGTTGGTAGAGGTGCCGCAGTCGTGGTTGGCGCAGCGGTTGTGGTTGGCGCGGCTGTTGTAGTCGGGGCCGGTTCGGTGAACGCCAGTTCCGGCGGTGTGCAGCTTTGGGTAAATCGTTGGTCGAAGCAGAGGTTCTTGCCGTCGCCCCCAACGAGCGTGTCTCGGCCAACGCCGCCCCGAAGGACGTCGTCCCCAGAGCCTCCGATCAAGTGATCACTTCCGAAGTTGCCGTTGAGTTCGTCTGCCCCGGCATGCCCCCAGATGTCGTCGCGTCCACGGCCGCCGAACAGCGAGTCGTCTCCGTCGCCGCCGAGGATGGTGTCGGAGCCGCCGTGGCCTTTGATCCAGTCGTTTCCTTCGCCGCCGTCGAGCGTGTCGCCGGACCTACCACCCAGCAACACATCGGCGCCGGATCCGCCGAGAAGCATGTCGCTCCCGCCTCGACCGTAGAGAATGTCGTCGCCGCCAAGTCCGTGAATGGTGTTGGCAGATGGGCCGCCGCATATGAAGTCGGGCCCGTCGGTGCCGGTAATCACTGAAGCATCCGAGACGATGACGTTCATGCCGGTGGGCGCACCCCCGCAAGCTGTCCGTTGAGAGTTCGAGGAGGCTGAAGCGATCGGGGTTGCGGCAGGCGCGACTATGGCCGCAGCGAGGGCTGCGGCGAAGAGAGCGGACTGAAGCGGGCGCACGTGTGACACGAGGCAGACTTCCTTGGAGTTGTGGGGTGTGGGGGAGTGCGTTCACGTTGTCGGTGACCGCTTGCCCAGAGTGCCACGGCGCTGAACCCGCCGCCTGAGGACAACCGCCCTACTCGATGGGCCAAATGGCTCATGAGTCATCTTCGTTAGCCTGACGAACGTAGCGGCAGGAACTGTGTGGTGGTGGTGAGTCGACCTGTAGGCGGGGTTCTGTCCGGGCCATCGCTCCGAAGAGCTTTGGCCGTGAGTGACCATCCATCTATGCAGTCAACCCGGAAGTGTCAGCGAGCGAGCAGCCCTCTTCCTGCTTGACCTTGCTCCGGATGGGGTTTACCAAGCCACCCCGGTTACCCGGGATGCTGGTGCGCTCTTACCGCACCGTTTCACCCTTACCTGTGGCCGGTTGCCCGGCCCATCGGCGGTCTATTCTCTGTGGCACTTTCCTTCAAGTCGCCTTGACTGGCCGTTAGCCAGCATCCTGCTCTGGGGAGCCCCGACCTTCCTCGACATGCCGAAGCATGCCGCGATCACTCAGTCGACTCACCACCACGGGTGATGGTACTGCCAGATTGCTTCGAACTCCGAGCCGGTTAACTGGAAGCTGCGCCGGAGCAACCAACCGCTGGCGAGTATCGGCCGGGATGGTCAGTGGAGTTATATCCAGAGACTCGGAAGGAGGCGGGAGTACCGGGGGGAAGGTCGACCCAGGCGTTGGTTTCGGTGGTGCGGAAGTACCGGTTGTCGACGCTATACACGTAGAAGTCGCTTCCGGAGACCGGAGCCCACTGGAGCGATACGCCGCCCTGGCGCGCTACGGGGTTACATGCGCCTTCGCTGGTACTACCCGTGTCTTGCGAGCCGCCATTTTGTCCTGCGGTTGCGGTTCCACATTCGGCCGAGGCGCTGTACGTTTCGTCGCTGTACACGCCCGAGACCCGAAGTTCGGCTTGGGTGCCGGCGGACAAGCGAAACGACTTCTCAAGCGCATTGACCCGGTCGTACATCGTGGACCCGTTGTTGACCCGGATGGAGTACACGTAGGTCGCAGCGGCAGGAACACTCGACCAGCGCACCGTGATGCCGTCGGAGGTCGACGTGATCGAACAGGTTGCTGTGCCTTGATCGGCCGGTTGCGGCTGTGGCTGTGGTTGCGGTTGAGGGGCCGGAGGTTGGGTCGCTGGCGGCTGAGCCGGAGGGGTTGCTGCGCCAGATGTCGAAGCCGTGACCGTCTGGCCCCCATTGGCGCCGAGATGATCGCGGAGCCAGCCGGCCACATCGCCGCGTGGCGAACCGTTGAGGCCATCGCCGCCGCCGAAGAAGGTTGCCACGTAGGCCCCACCGTTTCGGCCACTCTCTAGTGCTTGAAACGTTGCAAGGAGGAATCGTTGCCCATTGGCCTCAAGATAGAGGGGGCCACCCGAGTCGCCGCTACGAACGCCACCGCTACTGCCGGCAGCGCAGAGACGATGAACATCGCCTTGGGTCCAGCCGTTGCGATTGCGTGGGCACGGGTAGGCGGCGTTGTTTGAGCGGCCTTCCTGCATGATGTTCGAGAATTGGCCCGACGCATCTTTGCCGAATCCAAAGACCGAGAAGGTCTGGTTGGCGAGATAGTTGCCGGCACTCGCCGGGTTGTCCCATCCGGTCACGACTGGTGCGGGGCTCGCTGTTGATGCCGGAACTGCGTTGTCGAGCTTCAAGAGAGCGATATCGACGTTGCCAGGAAGTGAGTATGACCTGGCCTGCACCTGGAGCACTGGGTTGTCGGAGTCGTTACCGATGAGGATGTTGATGCCGTCGCTATAGAGGTGGTCGAGCGAGTAGAAGCGTCCGGGAAGTTCCCAGTCGCTGTAACCGTTGCCGCGAGGCTGCGGCGCCGGGTTTGGCGGTGAATGTCGGAAGCAGTGCCGAGCGGTAAGCACGAGGTTGGGTGACACCAAAGTTCCCGAGCAGGTTGATCCATTCGTGGTGACTCGCACCGTTGCCCGGTTCTGTGACGTGTTGTCGGCGTTCCACCCGCCGTCGATTGCTCCCGCATGGGTAGGAGCGAGCAAAGCGACGAGTCCAACAATGAGCGAGAGTGCGGCCACCACTGCGGAGGTCGTGATCGACACAGGGCGCGGTCGCCACTGCGCGAAATGGGGGGAGAAATGCTGACGTGGCATGAGAGCTTTATAGCAGCTTCTGGCCAGCTACCTCAAGACGCCTCTGCCCGTTGGCGAATCATCGCCCAGAACCCGCCAACCATCCCGAAGGTCGACGCGAGCAGTGCTCGGGCGAAAACGCCGATCCATCCGATCTCTTCGCCGGCTATCCCGCGGCGAATGATTCCGAGTCCTTGGATCACGGCGTAACACAGCAAGGCAGCGAGTGCTGCGTGCATGAGCGGGGTGGATTCAATGGGTCGGCCAGCAATAAATCCGCCGTACGCAAACCCCATCAAGATGATGCCGAAGAACAGAAGTACCAGGCTTGAGCCGGAGAGCTCGCGCTGATTTCCAACCACCAGCATTACGACGGCGGTCGGTCCGGCGATGAAGCCGGCGGCGATGGCTCCTCGTATCACTGCGGTCCAATCCAGGTTCGTCATAGAGATGATCGTAGTCACTGTCGGATTCGGCTCTCGCTTTGGAGTTTTTGTAGCAATCCGGCAATAGTGGCGCCGCGAGGCCAGTGATTGCCCCATTGTTCGCCTCGATCGTTGCGCTTGCGCCTCAGCTTGCGCGTTTAAGGAGTAAAGAGTTTTCGAATGCTTTCAGTACAAGACAATAAAACCCCACTACCGCTGCACCAGTGGCGTGCTCAAGCCGCTTGTCGCGGTCTCGACGCCGCCGTCTTCTTTCCCGATGAAGAGGGCGAGGCCTCGGCGTTGGCGAAAGCCACCTGCGCGGCCTGTGTCGTGCAGGACCACTGCCTGAGCCACGCGTTGAACAACAAAGAAAAAGCCGGCGTCTGGGGCGGTGCCACCGAGCGTGAGCGTCGTCGCATTATTCGCCAAGCGCGGCGGAAGTCGGCCTAACCCTTCGACCATCCTCGGGGCTCGAACCTAGGATGGCGCGATGACGAATTTGACCACCAATGCGTCCGCCCCGACTGCTCTCGAGGAGCTCGGCGGCTGGCGCGCCGTGCTCGGCGCTCTAAGCACCGGTGACGACATCACTTCTGAGATGGCCGAAGCGGCGATGCACGCCATCTTGGCGGACGAGGCGACCGACGCCCAGGTTGCCGGTTTCATCATGAGTCTCCGGATCAAGGGCGAGTCGTCGGCGGAGATGACCGGTCTCGTTCGGGCGATGCAGCAAGCGGCGACCCCACTTCAAATCGCCAAGGACGCCATCGACATCGTGGGTGTCGGTGGGGCCCCCAGCCGTCAGGTTCACGCACTCAATGTGTCGACGATGGCGGCAATGGTGGCGGCAGCGGCGGGCGCTCGAGTGTGCAAACACGGCAACCGAAAGGCGTCGTCGACGTCGGGCTCGTTCGACCTGCTCGAGGCGTTGGGCGTTGAGTTCGATGTCACTCCCGAGGTGCTTGCAGCCGGGGTTGACGAGACGCGGTTGGGGTTTGCGTTTGCACGAACATTTCATCCGGCGATGCGCTTCGTCGCCGGCGTGCGGGCCGAACTTGGTGTGCCCACCGTCTTCAATCTCATCGGGCCGCTGTCGCACCCTGGGCGCCTTACCCGCCAGGTGATCGGTGTTGCGGATGCCAACCTTGGTGCCCGGATGATCGAGGTGCTCAAAGCAAACGGCTCGGTTCATTCCATGGTGGTGACCGGCCACGGGCAGCTCGACGAGTTCACTACCACCGGGCCAACCGTGGTGCACGAACTTCGCGATGGTGCCGTCACCACCTATGACGTGGCGCCCGAGTCTCTAGGTTTCGCCGTCGCATCGCCGAATGACTTGGTAGGCGGCGACGCTGAGGTGAATGCGGAGATCGCTCGTGAGATGTTCGGTGGGGCGGTTGGTCCAAAGCGCGACATCGTCGTGCTGAACGCTGCTGCTGGCTTGGTGGTCGCCGGCGTCGCCGAGGATCTGTCGGCTGGTGTGGCGCTTGCCGGCGAGGCACTCGACAGCGGCGCGGTTGTGTCGAAGCTGGACGAACTGCGGGCGTACACAAACGCGTAAGGTTGGAAGTGTCGGAGAGCCTGTCAGACCCCATCGGTAGGTTGGGGTTCATGAGTGCGAACCCCGACCTTCTGACCATCGATTGCGACGATTGCCGCTTCCAGGAAACCGACGTTTGTTCGGACTGTGTCGTGAGCTTCATTTGTTCGCGTGAACCCGATGATGCAGTCATCGTCGATATGAGCCAGCTCCGAGCCGTGCGCATGTTGGGCACCGCCGGACTCGTCCCCGAGCTTCGTCACGAGGTCCGGTAGGCGCATAAGATCACCTGGTGCTCGCCGCCTCTGTTGTCGATGACCTCATCGAGGTTGGTCACGCTCACGGCCTCGACGCCCTCGGTGTGGCCAAGGCCGAACCGTTCGAGGGCACGTTGGCGATACTCGAGCAACGCAAGAGCGAAGGTTTGCACGGGGGGATGGCGTTTACGTACCGCAATCCTGCCCGCTCGACCGACCCGACTCGTGCGCTGCCAGGGGCGCAAAGCCTCATCGTCGCGGCGAAGGGTTATCTTCAATCGGGACCCGACGTTCCGGTCGGGTTGAAAGCTCGGGCCGCTCGGTATGTCTGGGACGACCACTACAAGATTCTTACCGAGGGGCTTGAAGCCATCGGAGAGGTGCTCCGGGCCGATGGTTGGCGGACCCGTGTGTTGGTTGATGACAACGCACTTGTCGACCGCGAAGCGGCCTACCGTGCCGGGCTCGGCTGGTACGGGAAAAACGCCAATCTGCTGCTTCCTGGTCAAGGAAGCTGGTTCGTACTCGGCTCGCTACTCACCGATGCACCGCTGCCCGCCAACGAGCAACCGGTCGCTGACGGCTGCGGTACGTGCACACGGTGTATCGATGACTGTCCTACTAGCGCCATAGTTGCACCGGGTGTCGTTGACGCTCGCCGATGTCTGGCCTGGATCGTGCAGGACTCGGGTGAGTTTCCTGTGGAGTACCGACGAGCCCTCGGCGACCGACTCTACGGCTGCGACGACTGCCAGGAAGTTTGCCCGCCAAACCGAGCGTTCGAACGGCGCGGAACTCGCGAAGACTCATTGCCAGCCGGAACGGTCGAGTCGGTGTGGTTTGACCTTCGCCATGTGCTCACCGCTAGCGACGAAGAACTTCTCGAAACCTACGGACGCTGGTACATCGCCAAGCGCGATCCCAACTATCTCCGTCGCAATGCGCTGGTGGTTCTGGCAAATGTGGGCGCCGCCGATATCGATGCAGCAAGGACGCTTGTGGCCGGGGCACTCGACCATGAATCTGGTCTTGTCAGGGCTCACGCCGTTTGGGCGGCAGGCGAGCTCGGATTCTCCGACCTGGTCGAGAGCGTCGGTTCCGACGATGATCCAATGGTGCAGGTCGAACGGGCGCGCTGGGTGGGGTCGACATAGTGGCCAGACACCTTCTTGTCACCAACGACTTCCCGCCCAAACTCGGAGGCATCCAGGCATACCTCTGGGAACTCTGGCGCCGACTGCCACCCGACGATGTCGTCGTCTACACCACCCCGTACGCAGGTGCTGCCGAGTTCGACGCTCAGCAAGCGTTTCGCATCGAACGTTCGGTCGAGCCCTTTCTTCTTCCGAACCCGGTCTTGACCCGACGCATCAACAAGCTCGCAGCCGACGTCGGCGCAGTGTTTGTGTTGCTTGATCCTGCCGTTCCGCTTGGTGTGATCGGGCCGGGGCTCGACCTGCCCTACGGCGTAGTGCTGCACGGTGCCGAGGTCGCTATTCCTGGTCGGCTTCCCGTATCCGGCGCCGTCCTTCGGCGGACCCTGGTGGGCGCCGACCTCGTTATCGCGGCTGGCGGCTATCCAGCTGCCGAGGCAGAGCGTGCAGCAAAAACGACGTTGCCGACCGTCGTCATCCCGCCGGGCGTCGACACGCAGCGATTCAGACCGTCATCTCGCGAGCAGCGAAGCGCAACGCGCCGTGTCTTTGACTTGCCCGAAGACGCTCAGATCGTTCTTGGGGTCAGCCGCCTGGTTCCTCGCAAAGGTTTCGACACGGTTATCCGCGCCATCGCCCGACTCGCTGTCGACAATCCGTCAGTGGTGGGTGTTATCGCTGGCGACGGACGCGATAGGAAACGACTTGTTCGACTTGCCGACGAACTTGCTGCGCCCGTGCGGTTCCTCGGACGGGTTCCCGACGAGGCGCTGCCCGATCTTTACGCCGCAGCCGATGTCTTTGCCATGATGTCGCGAGTCCGCTGGATGGGCCTCGAACAAGAGGGATTCGGCATCGTTTTTGTCGAGGCTGCGGCGGCTGGTGTTCCACAAATCGCTGGGGCAAGTGGGGGAGCCCATGAGGCGGTCGCTCACGGCGAAACCGGCATCGTCGTTTCTGATCCCACCGATGTCGGGGCACTCACCCGCCACCTCGCAACGCTGCTCGCCGACGAAGACCTTCAGCGCCGCTACGGCGCAGCAGCACGTGACCGGTCAGTATCGGAGTTCGACTACGACGTCTTGGCCACCCGTCTTCGCGAAGCGCTTGACGCTTTCGGGGAACGCACGCACCGTTCACAACAGGGGAGTAAGTAACTCGTCATGCCCGTTCTCGCAAGGTTGTCGTGGATCGGCACCGTCCTCTTTGTTGCCACAGCGGTTCCGGCGGCATTCGAAGTGACCTCGTTCGAGTTGCCCGCCGCCATTGTGGCGCTGGTCCTGTTTGCCTGCGGCATCCTCGCCTTTCTCTGGGCTCTTGCCATTGCGATCGAGCGAAGTCGAGTCGACGCCATTGGTATGGGGGGCTTGTTCTTCCTCGCCGGCAGCGCGCCCAAGGGTGTGCAGCGCCACTTTCTTGCGTCGCTCTTCGTTCAGGTGGTGTGCGGTTTCGCCACCGCATCCATGCGTCCGTTCACTTCGTTGGCATTCGGGATTCTTGTTGCGATGTTCGGGTTAGGCGTCGCCGGGCTTTGGGGAGCAAAGCATGGCGAGTTCGACCTCCGTTCTAGTGAGTAGAGTTGCTAACGTCAGAGCACAGCCGCTCTTTCCGATTTCTTGCTGAACCGTCTTCCCATCGACCCCATCTGCGACATGTCTGATCACACCACGCAACACATCACGATCGCTGCGCCACCCGAGCGTTGCTTCGAATTGGCCGCCGACTACTCGAGTTATGCCGAGTGGGCCGACGACATCAAAGAAAGCACGGTGCTGACCACCGATGAGCTTGGCCGCGGTAGCGAGGTCGAGTTTCGGGCGGCTGCTATGGGTCGCAGTACCCACTACGTGCTTCGTTACAACTACGGCTCCAATCCGCTTCGGATTTCCTGGCGGCTGATGAGCGGTGATGTCATGGTCCGTCTCGACGGCGAGTACGAGTTCGCAACCGTCGATGGCGACCCGAATGCAACCCAGGTCACCTACGACCTCAACGTCGATTTGGCCGTCCAACTCCCTGGATTCGTGAAGCGTCGCGCCGAGACCAAGATCATCCATACCGCCCTTGATGAGCTCAAACAGCGGGTCGAGAGTCAGCCCTAGAGCGGGTTTGGTTTCGCATCACCTCCGTATTGGTCAATAACCGCTGGATATCAGCAGGAAACGACCGATACCTAGAGGGTGAGGATCGTACGAATCGCGAACCCGAATCCGGCGCTGCCGGATCTCGAGTTGCACCCAAAGCTGACTGTTATCACCGGTCTCAGTACCGCCGACCAGCTGCAGCTCTGCACGGCCCTCAACGCAGTCCTCACGGCGCAACCAATCGACCTCGCAACCGTTGTTGGAATCGGCGACAACGAGATCGCGGTCCACGGGATTGCGCCGGTGCCCCCAGGCGCCGAAGACGCCACGCCGGTCCTGACGTACAAGAGTTTCCTGACCCCGGTCATTAAGACCGATGAGGCGGCCCGGCTTGCGCTGGCGGCCGAGGTGGAGTCGGTCAACGAAGCGATCATCGAATCCAAGCTCTATCGCGGTGAGTTGAGCGATGCTCTTGTAGCGGCGGAGAACCGCATCGATCCGTCCACAACCCGAGCGCTTGCTGACGTTGCGTGCAGCGTCGCCGATCTCGAGGCTCAGCTCGGTATGACCACCGGTCAAGCTGCCCTCGTCAACATCGACAAGATCCGGGTCCGTCGCGAAGCTCTCGCTTCATTGGCAGATTCGCTCGAGGCCCGCACGGGCTGGTTGAGCAGCGACGGCGACCGGGTAATTCGAGTCGCTATTGCTGGTCTTCGTGACGCGATCGCTACCGATAACTCGGTGTCACTGACCGCACAGGTTCTCGCCGACGATTGGTCGCGAGCCCAGGCTCGTTTCGAAACAGCACAAGCTCGTCTCGAGATGACCCACGGAGACCTTGACATGCTCGCAGCGAGGCTCGAAGCATCGATCCGTCGCTTCGAATCGGTCAGCGAACGAAAGACTGCCAAGCCTTCGATCTCTGAATCCGACATTGCGCTTCTTGAAGAAGCCCACGACAGAGTCGTCGAAGCCGAATCTCGGGTCACCGGGCGCGCAAGCATCTACCGGCCAGAACTCATTGTCGCTCGCCGATCCGAACAACGGATCTTGGATCGTCTTGGATTCGCGACGTGGGCCGAGTTCATGCTCGAAGGTGCCTTCGACTCGACCAGTAGCGGGTCGAATCGAGACCTCGATCTCGCCCGTCGTGACCTCATCGACATCCAACGTCGATGGGACGAATTTAGTCGGCAATTCGAGTCCGACGAAGAACTTTCCGCAGCGGCCGCCGAACTCGATCGGATCGCCGACGCAGCACAAGAACTGATAGGTGAGTCCGACGACCTCGAATCGGAGCTGCGCGCTCACCGTGTTCGTGTCCTCGATCGTTCGCCCGACGCCATTCCCGATGCCCGCCGTGAACTTACCGCAGTGCTCGAAGCTCTCGGATTCGAAGATCTCGAGGATCTGGACGAAAAGGATCTCATCCAAATCGGTACCGACTGGCAGCATGTTGCCAAAGAGATGCAGTCCGAAGCAGCAGAACTTGAAACCTACCAGCGAGCATGTGCCGCTGAAATCGCTCGGCTCGATCAGAGCATCGCTCATGACGAAGCCGGGAGTGAAGCACAGACACGTGACCCTCGGATCGATCTGATGGTCAGCATCTTGCAAGCCTCGGAAGCCGCATTCGATCGAAACATTCAAGCGCAACTCGACCACTCGCTCGCTGCCGAACAGACCGCCATCCTCGAACGTCAGCTGCAACGGCTCGAAACGCACGCTGCGGCCAAGACCGAACAACTCGCGAACGCTGAAGAGCCAAGTGAGTGGGTTCCTGTCGACGCCCCAACCGCAGCGCAAACAATGGTTGAACACTTCGAGAGCCTTCGCCAAGCAACGTCATCAACGCTTCCTGCGGTTCTCGATCAGCCGCTATCGGTACTGGATATCGCGGCGCAAACATCAGTGCTGGTGGACTTCATGAAGGCCAGCGAAGGTATCCAGGTCATCTGGTTCAACCCGGAGCGCCTCATTGTCGACTGGGCATCGAGTCTGGGCGATGACGCTCAGGTCCTTCGTTTCACGAGTGCCGAGCGCTAGCAGATAGACCGTTAGCTCGGGACTTCCCAACCAAGGGAACGCTCGACGGCACGTCGCCAATTTCCAAAACCAGCAGCGACGTCGTCGGCATTGCCCGCCGGGTCGAATTCGCCGTCCGCTGCCCAGTGCCCGGCCAGCTCTTCGGTGCTCGACCAGATTCCCTCAGCGAGTCCGGCCATGTAGGCCGTGCCGAGCGCCGTGGTTTCCTGAACCTTGGCTCGGAGCACTCGCACGCCGAGCTGATCGGCCTGAAATTGGAGAAGGAGATCCATGATCGAGGCTCCGCCATCGACCCGAAGATCCTTCACCTGATGGCCCGATGCAGCGCTCATTGCATCGACGACATCGCGAGATTGGTACGCCATCGCTTCGACGACTGCCCGGGCAATTTCGGGGCGACCGGTTCCGCGGGTCAGGCCGACAATTGTGCCCCGGGCGTAGGGATCCCACCAGGGGCTTCCGAGTCCGGCGAATGCTGGAACAAGGTACACACCGCCTGTGTCTTCGCAGCTTGCAGCGAGGGGGCCGATCTCGGAGGCGTCGCTAATGATGCCGAGCCCGTCTCGTAGCCATTGAATCGCTGCGCCGGTGACAAACACTGCGCCTTCGAGGGCGTAGGTGACACTGCCGTCGGCAAGCTGCCAACCCACGGTGGTGAGAAGTCCTTCGACCGGGTCGGGGCAGGTACTGCCGATGTTCATGAGCACGAATGAGCCGGTGCCGTAGGTGTTCTTAGCCATGCCGGGTTCGAAACAGGCCTGACCAAACAGGGCAGCTTGTTGGTCGCCGGCCATTCCGCTCACCGGTATCCCGGCGGGAATCGGTAGTCCGGTAGTTGTAACACCGAAACGGCCGCTAGATGGGCGGACCTCGGGAAGGCAGGAGTGAGGAATTCCGAAAAGGTCGGTGAGGTCGTCTGACCATGCCATCGAGCGAATGTCGAACAGCATCGTTCTGCTGGCGTTTGAGGGTTCGGTGGCGTGCTCGGCTCCGCCGGTGAGGTTCCACAGGACCCACGAGTCGACGGTTCCGAACGCGGTGTTGGGGCCTTTTGAAACACCAGCCTCGTTGAACAGCCACTCGAGTTTTGACGACGAGAAATAGGGATCGAGAACAAGCCCAGATTGCGAACGCACCATGTCGAGGTGTCCATCGTCCTCTAACTGATCACAACGGGCGGCGGTGCGGCGGTCCTGCCAGACGATGGCGCGATGAAGCGGTTGGCCAGTTGACTTGTCCCAGACCACGACCGTTTCGCGTTGATCGGTGACCCCGATCGCTGCGATGGGTTGGTTGAGCTTCGCGACGAGTTCGGTCAACGTGGCGACGATTGCTTCCCAAATTTCGAGGGCATCGTGCTCGACCCAGCCAGGATGCGGAAAGTATTGCGGGAACTCGCGATATGCCCAGCCGACCGGTGCGCCGGTTTCATCAACGGCAAAGGACCTGACCCCGGTGGTGCCAGCGTCGATGGAAACAACAATTGCCATAGCGGAAGCCTTTCGGTTCTTCGAAAGAGCTAACCGTACCCTTCCCCGCAAAGTAAGATAATGCATTCGAAACCGAAGGGATCTTTTCGATCATGAATGTGGGCGTACTAACCGGCGGCGGCGATTGTCCGGGACTTAACGCGGTCATTCGCGGTGTCGTTCGAAAAGCGGAGAAACACTACGGCGATACCGTCTTGGGGTTTCACGACGGATGGCGTGGCGTGCTCGACAACGAGTTCACTGAGCTCACCATCGAGGCCTGTCGCGGTATTCTTCCGCGAGGCGGCACCATCATCGGAACCTCGCGTATCCAACCCTTTATGTACGAGGATGGAATGGATCGGGTGCGGGCCACGATGGAGGCCAACGAACTCGACGCCATCATCGTTATCGGCGGTGAAGGGACCCTGTCCGCCGCCCTGGCGGTGTTTAACGAGGGTGTTCCGATCGTCGGTGTCCCAAAGACCATCGACAACGACATCGGTGGGACCGAGCGTACTTTTGGCTTCGATACTGCGGTGGCGATCGCCACCGACGCAATCGATCGGCTCCACACGACCGCCGAGTCTCATGACCGGGTCATGATCTGCGAAGTAATGGGGCGCCACGTCGGACATATCGCTACCTGGGCCGGAATCGCTGGAGGCGCAACGATGACTCTCATTCCAGAGCATCCGTTCGATGTCGAGGCCGTCTGCGCATCACTTGTGCGACGTCACGACAACAACCGGTACGCATCGGTGGTAGTCGTTGCCGAAGGAGCAAAGCCCATCGAGGGCTCCCTTGAGCTGCCGAAAGAAGAGATCGACGAGTACGGCCATATCCGTCTGGGCGGAATCGGCCACATTCTCGGCCGCGAGATCGAATCGCGTACCGGCCTCGAAACCCGAGTCACCACGCTTGGCCATGTCCAGCGCGGTGGAACCCCGACACCGTTCGATCGAGTGCTGAGCACCCGTTTCGGCGTTGCTGCGATCGATGCTGTTCACGACGGCAAATTCGGTCACATGGTTTCGCTCAATGCCGCTTCGATCAAGCCGCGGCCGCTCACCGAGTGTGTCGCCGAACTGAAGTATGTATCTGACGAGTTGTACAGCGTGGCCGAACAGTTCTTCGCATGAGCACGACCATGCTGGTGCTCTTTGCGGCAGCAGCGGCGGTGATGGCCCTCATCGGGTTCGCCGTGTGGTCGGTTCGTACACGTCGAGCTCATCAGCACAACCTCGATCAAGCCCGCCGGGAACTCGGCGAACAGATCCGCGGCGTTGCGCAGATGGTCTTTGATCTTCATGACCAGGTTGCCATCAGCGCCTCGGACGATCTCGAACTTCGCTACGACGAGGCGAGTGTTGAGTTCAACGATCTTGAGGTCGAACTCGCAGCAGTCGGCAGCGGCGCCGATATGGCTGCGCTCAATGACCGGGTCGACCGGCTCCGGTGGAGGCTCGAGTGGATCGAGGCTCGCCTCGAAGGCCGTCCCGCTCCACCAGAACCTCGCACCGGTTCGATGATCATCGGCGAAGAACGGGTCGCGTCTTCTCGAGAAACGGTTCGAGCGCGGCAAGGCACGTGTTTCTTCGATCCTGACCACCGTCCGGGTACGGTCCCCGCATCGATCGATGCCGGGAGCGTCGAGATGGAAGTGTTGTTCTGCCGCGAGTGTGCCCGCACTGTGGAGGACGGCGACATCCCGGAGCCGCGACTTCTTCAGGCTGGTAGTCGGCGAGTACCAGCAGCACGTGCTTCGCTTGGTTTTGGAGGCCTAGGACTCGAGGTTCCCGATCGTTTCCGAATCGTGAGCAGAGACTCCGGACGTCCGATATCGGTCGACTGGTCGGCATGGCCTTCGCCGGCGCCGTCGTCGGCCCGCTCCGAGCAATTGCCCAGACGATCCCGTCGCGCTTCTCGTAGCGATGCTCGGCGCAAGCAACGGTCTCGGCAGTCTCGGCAGGCTCGTTAACGCGCTGGGCTAGCTGTCGCCAGTCGCGGTGTCAGGGTCATAACGCGAGTAGTCGGCACGGAAAACCGGACGGCCAGCTTGGCTCTCACTGGCTTGGATCTGCACCGGCACCGCTTCGTTCTGGCTAACAAATCTGACCCGGGTGAATCCGACGCCTTCGCGGAACTGCTGGGTAGCGGTAAAGACCAACTGGGCCCAGGGGACTGGCGACACGGCACCCTCGATAGCGGGAACACGCGAGAGATCGATGCGAACGAGGTCGCGGTTGGTCGTGGCGGAGACGAGCGTTATCTGATCGTCTTCTGGGAGTGCCGAACCGAAGAACGAACGTAAGCCAAGCGCCTCTTCCTCTTCGGTGGGGTCGGCGGCAAGCAACGTCTGAAGCGCCGTCTCGACGCTTGGCTGTGGGACAAGGCGTGTGCGGGCTACGAGCTCGGGGTCACCGCCATCTTCGTCCTCTCGAAAGAAGTAGATGCTTACTGGAAAGCCGGGGTTGGGAGGTTCGGTGGTCGCAGGCACGGTCTCGAACGGTCGGAGACCCTCCGGTAACGCTTCGTTGTCGATGGGCCGCACGGCCTCGTCCTCGGGGATGCCACAGCCGGTGACGACCAGCATGGGCAGGATCAACATCAGCATCGTGCGGAGCAGGACCTGGCGCATCAGAAGTCGTCCAATTCTGGGTGCAGGTGGGCGAGCGATATCGGCAGCTCAACGACGAACCAGGCGCCCGATTGGCCATCGGGACGATCGGTGACCCAAACCTGCCCATCGTGAAGCCGGACATGTTCGTCGACCAGAGAAAGACCGAGTCCTGTTCCGGTGTCGGCGCCTCGGCGGCCGCCAGCACTCCCGCGCGAGAACCGGTCGAAGATGACACTTCGTTCGGCCACCGGCACGCCGGATCCACGATCTGCAACGGCGATTCGGACCCGCCGGCCAAGCGGGCTCACGCTTATTGAGGTAGCGCCGCCGCCGTACTTGCGTGCATTCTCGATGAGGTTGGCCATGACCTGTGCAAGGCGACGCTTGTCGGCATCGATGACCAACTCCTCGGCCTTGGCGGGTATGTCGACCTCGATCTCTTGCTCGCTAAACTTCACGGCTTGGCGCACGAACTCGGCAATGCCGACCGGTTCGAGTTGAAGCGCTGCGCTGCCGGCATCGAAACGTGAGATCTCGAGGAGATCGGTGACCAGCGATTGGAATCGGCTGATATCCGACGACATGAGATCGACAGCGGTCATCGCTCGTTCGGGCATCTGTGGCCGGTTGTTCTCGAGAACCTCCATCGAGGCGGCAAGGGTCATGAGCGGCGAGCGAAGCTCGTGGCTCACCTCCGAAGCAAAGCGCGCATCCTTTTCGATACGCGTCTCAAGCGCTCCAGCCATGTCGTTAAAGGAGCTCGCGAGCGACGCGAGTTCGGGTGCGACCTGCTGGTCGAGCCGAGTGTCGAGGCGCCCACCAGCAATAGCCTCGGCCGCCTTCGAGACGCTGCGCAATGGCTGCAACATACGCGAACTCGCGTAGCGGCCAAGAAGAGCAGCGAGGATCGTGGTGACAATCGCCGCCCCAAACAAAATGACCTGGAGCGAGCCCAGGTTGCTCTGGGTCTCAGCCAGCGACGCTGCTTCGTAGTAGGTGGCGTTGTCTTCGGGGAGTGGGACTCCGAAGATGATGACCATCTCCGAGTCGAGCCGAGTTCGCAACACACCTGCGCCCTGGCCCGATACGCGCTCGAGGAGTTCTAGCGGAACGTCCTCCTGGGTGAACTCGCCCGAGCCGTCTCCCTGCCACACCGTCTCGACCTCCATGAGGGGGCGAGACGAACTCGTTTGCAGGGCACCAACAATGTTGATGAAGTCGGCTGGATCGGTCTCTTCGGTCAGCTGACTCTGCACGAGCTGAGCGTTGTTGAGAACTAAGTCGAGCGCGGCGTTCTCGCGCTGGCGCAGCAGAACCTCGCGGGTGAGCCCCTGAGTCGCGAATGCAAGGAAGGCCGAGAGGACGAGACCACCCAGCGCAAAGGCCAAGCTGATTCGAGCGCCGAGCCCTAACCGTCGAAAGCTCATCGGCCCATCTCAGGCGCCACGGTGCTGTTGCACCTGGCGTCAGGTTTGGAGTTTGTAGCCAAGTCCTCGGACCGTAACCACGTGTTGTGGGTTTGCCGCATCGGACTCAATCTTGGTGCGCAGGCGGCGGATATGTACGTCGACCAGGCGGCCGTCGCCGAAGTAGCCGTATTCCCACACTCGTTCGAGGAGGACCTCGCGGGAGTACACGCGGCCAGGTGTTGTCGCGAGCTCGACCAGCAGCCTGAACTCGGTTTTGGTGAGGTGGACCTCTTCGCCACCCTTCCGGACCACACCTTCGTCGGCGATAATTTCGAGATCGCCGAAGACCAGGTGGCTCCCGGTGTCGCTAGGCCGAACCCGTCGGAGCAAAGCTCGGATACGGGCGGAGAGTTCTTTGGGAGCGAAAGGTTTGGTGAGATAGTCGTCGGCGCCCGCCTCAAGTCCGGCGACCACATCGTGGGTGTCAGCGCGTGCGGTGACCATAACGATGGGGACGTCGCTGATCTTGCGAACCGAGCGACAGACTTCGAAGCCGTCGATGCCCGGGAGCATGATATCGATGAGCACAACGTCGGTTGGTTCTTTGGTGAAGAGGGCCAGAGCTTCTTCGCCGTTGCCGGCTTCGACGACTCCCCAACCTTCGTCTTCAAGCGCGAGTTTTACCGCTGTTCGAATGCCATCGTCGTCTTCAACGGTCAGAATGCGGATGTCCACAATTGCCATGGTGGCACCTCATGAGACCGGAAGGAAGCACCATGCCAACAATTGTGCAGACGCACGGTTTGAGGCGTCGCGAAATTTAGTGGGCTTCAATCGCCCCAGCGTCGTGGAGTAACGCAATGAGATCGTCGTGAATTCCGGGGCTTGAGATGACCGACAGCCCAGGTTTGTCGGGTTCCCCACCGAATTCGCTCGACTGGGCTCCGGCCTCGGTTGCGATAAGTGCTGCCGCGGCGAGGTCCCAGATGGAGAGTCCCTCCTCGTAGTGGGCGTCAGCGCGTCCACAGGCCACGAGGCAAATGTCGATGGCTGCTCCACCCATGCGACGAATGTCGCGCACGCGGGGGAGCACGGTGGCAAGCGCGTTGGCTTGTCGCTGCCGAATGTCGGCGTTGTAGTTGAAACCGGTTGCGAGAAGCGCGGTGCTGAGGTCGTCTTTGCTCGAGGAGGTAATCGCGACGCCGTTGCGGAAAGCGCCGCCGCCGAGGGTTGCCGTAAAGGTCTCGTCGCGAACCGGATCAGCGACGACGCCTCCGACGGTGATGCCGTCGACCTGCACGGCGACCGACACCGAGTACCCGCAAAGGTCATAGAAGTAATTGGTGGTTCCATCGATGGGGTCGATGACCCAGCGCACGCCGCTCGTGCCGGCGATCGATGATCCTTCTTCGCCAAGGATGCCGTCGTCGGGGCGAGCCGCAAGCAGTCCCTCGACCAAGGTGTTCTCGGTCCACTCGTCCATTTCGGTAACCAGGTCGTTGTCGGTGCTCTTTGTCGATACTCCGATCGTTCCGGTGCCGGCGGTCTGTGCAGCGCGGGCCTCGACGAGTCGGGGAGAAATCTGGTTGACGAGTTCGACCGCAAGAGCGACCAGATCGGCTGGCTGGGGCGAGCTCATGCTGCCTGCTTTGCGAGATCGTCGGAGACCTTCTGGGCGTTCCATTCGGCCATTGCCCGCAGCGCCAGCACGGCAACCACGGCCACGCCGATCGCGGCAAGGAGTGCGGAAGCCGAGCCAATGCCCGTAGCGAGCCAGGGGCAATCGTCTTCACATTGCAGATTTGTGACGGCATAGCCAATGAGGCCGCCGCAAACACCGCTGATGATGATGGACGCAACAGCCAATACCCGGGCCGAAACCGGTGGGGCTGCACTCTGTAAACCACTTGGTCCGCTCGGCACGGCGGGGAGCTTGGGCGTCTTGGGGGCCGGTTCGTCGGTCACACCTTGACGTTACCGAGGATCGGTCACCAGTGACTTACCCAAGCGCTCTTCCCTCGGCACCTTGGGGTATACGGGCTACTCGGCACTACCATCACTGCAGTTCTGGCCAATTGTGCCGAAAAGACTACTAGTGCGAACTCTTATCATTCTTCCGACATATAACGAGGCCGAAAACCTCGACACCGTCCTCCGCAGCGTGCGGTTGGCTCTTCCTGACGCGTCTGTGCTGCTGATTGATGATGGCAGCCCCGACGGCACAGCAGACCTGGGCGATGAACTGGCCGAGGAGCTTGGCAATATCAAGGTCCTTCGCCGTTCCGGAAAACAAGGCCTTGGAAGCGCCTACCGGCTTGGGTTCCGTCTAGGGATCCAGCAGGGATACGACATCTTGGTCGAGATGGACTCGGATATGTCGCACGACCCGACGGCGCTGCCCGTCGTCGTGTCAGCGGTCAAAAAGGGCGCCGCACTGTCGATCGGCAGCCGCTACGTACCCGGAGGATCGATTCCGAAGTGGTCCTGGCATCGCCGCAAGCTTTCGCTCTGGGGAAACCTCTACGCCAAGCATATTCTGAAGGTCGACGCGGTCGACACCACATCGGGATACCGGGCCTACCGGGCCAGCATCGTGGACGACATCGACCTCACCCGAGTGCGAGCCGATGGCTACGCGTTTCAGATCGAAATGGCCTACCGGGTCCACATGCTTGGCGGATCGATTACCGAAGTGCCAATCTCGTTCCGCGACCGTGAACTCGGCGAATCGAAAATGTCGAGCCGCATCGTTTTCGAAGCGCTGGCGTTGGTGACGTGGTGGGGCGTTCGCGACCGCATCGCAAAGCGCACCCCCAAAGCTCCCATCGAGTTCGTCGCCGGTTCCGCGGAAGTCATCGAACGTTCTGCATAGAGCGGCGTTGCCTCTGCGTAGGCCGTTTGGCTCATAGTGCGGATTGCCAAGCCGATAGATATGGATGGCTCTTGGGCTCTCTGACTCCGCACTCCTCGTTCCTCCCAGTCGTCTTGGGCGTGTTCTTCGCGACCAGCGACACGCGCTTGAGCGCAGCATTAGCGAGGTAAGCGACTCGTCGCTTCTCTCGGAAGCTCTGCTTGAAGACGCCGAGCAGGGAAGAGCACGCCTCGACGATGCCATCCTCGAAGAGCTCGCGAGCGCCTACGAGATCGATGTGCAGCGGCTTGCCCCGCAACGTGCCGAATTGGTGATCGACCTCGAGGAAGGTTGGCTTTCGGTCTCCGAACAACACATGGTCTCTGAACAACCCATCGCAGTGAACGAGCCCGATGTGCTCACCCGCTACCTCGCTCTGGTTTACGCACTTCGCGAGATTCCCGCTGGAACACCCGTTCCGCTCCGCGATCTTGACGTTGCCGTGCTCTCTCACGCACTCGACATCGATCGCGATGACGTTGCCGGAGAGCTCACCGGTCTCATGACCACCGGTTCGCGCACCGTTGAAGCGACCGCCTCGACGCTTCGAGAACGCATCATCGTTCCGCTCGCCGGAATCCTCGTCGGTATCACCGCTATTGGTGGACTCGTTCTCGTACGGCCCGAGCCGGCGGTGACGGTGGGTGACGATATTCCGGTCGACATTGGCGACGCGGTGATGATCGCCAACCCCAACGCTCTACAGATTGAACGCTAACGGCCCACACTGCGGGCTCAGTGTCTCTAGACTCTGCCTATGAAGCAGTGGGCAGTCGCAAGCTCGATCATCGTCTCTGACGATTCGTACCTGCTCGTCGCGAACCGACGACGCAACGACTCGATCGACTGGTCGCCGCCAGGTGGCGTTGTCGACGAAGGCGAAACGCCCGTCGAGGCGCTCACCCGGGAGGTCGTTGAAGAGACCGGACTATCGGTCGCTTCCTGGGGGCCCGAGGCATATGCGGTGACGGTTCGATTCATCGACCTGCAGATGCATCTCACGGTCAACTGCTTCCCAGCGCTCGAGTGGTCAGGGTTGCTTGTTATCGACGACCCGGACAACATCGTCGAAGAAGCACTTTGGTGCTCGAGTAGTCGGTGCGCCGAACTCCTCGCTGAAGCTCCGGTGTGGGTAAGCGAACCCTTTCTCGCTCACCTGAGCGGTTCAGAAACCGGACCGTTTATCTACGAGGTGCACGGAGAGAAGTTGGCCAACGCACAGGTGCAACGCGTCGCCCAATGACCTTGCGGGAACTTCCGTCGATTCTTCATGTCGATATGGATGCCTTCTTCGTCTCGGTCGAGCTCACGGTTCGGCCCGAACTACGCGGCAAACCGGTAATTGTCGGGGGCGCTGGAAACCGTGGCGTGGTTGCTGCTGCCTCGTATGCGGCGCGTTCGTACGGCGTGCACTCGGCGATGCCGTCGACCAGGGCCCGCCGGCTATGCCCGAACGCCATCTTCCTGCAGGGAAACCACGCGCTCTACTCCGAAGTGTCGAAGCGAGTGATGGCCATCTTTGGCCGGTATACCCCCGAGATCGAACCGCTCTCGCTCGACGAAGCCTTCCTCGATGTCGGTGGAAGTTTGCGGCGGCTCGGAACACCCGAGTTCATTGCCAACCAGATCCGCGACGAAGTCTTCGCCAAAGAAGGGCTCTATTGCTCCGTGGGAGGAGCGACCACCAAGTTTCTCTCAAAGCTGGCCTCCGAAGCCGCGAAGCCTGTGGCAACCCGAAGCGGGCCAAAGCCCGGACTCGGCGTAAAGATCATCGAGCCCGGAACCGAACTTGCGTTCCTTCATCCACAACCGGTCAAAGCCCTTTGGGGAGTTGGCAAGGTGACGCTCGACAAACTCCAACGCATCGGCGTTGAGACCGTCGGCGACCTCGCCCGGCTTCCGGTCGAAACCGTTATCGCCGGCGTGGGGAAAGCAAGCGGCCGTCACCTCCATGAGTTGGCGAATGCACGCGACCCACGGCACGTCGTTCCCAACGTCGCCTCGAAGTCGGTGAGCCACGAAGAGACCTTTGCCTCCGATCTCTTCGATCGGTCGGCGCTCGACCGTGAGTTTGTTCGGATGGCCGACTCGGTTGGGTCGAGGCTTCGGAAATCGTCGACTGCCGGACGAACCGTCGCTATCAAAGTGAGGTTTGGTGACTTCACCACAATTACCCGCTCGATCACCGTGTCGACACCTATCGATTCTGGAAGCGAGATCGTTCGGCTTGCGAAGTCCCTTCTCGATCAGGTCGACATCGGTCCAGGAATCCGCCTCCTTGGGGTTGGCGTGCAATCGCTGACCGAAGACACCACCCGCCAACTCAGCCTTGCGCTCGACGAACAACCCGCGGAGCGCCGCAGCGAGGTCGATGCGGCTGTCGATTCGATTCGCGCTCGTTTCGGAGCCGGCTCGATCGGGCCGGCGGTTTTGGCCGACTCGACCGGTTTCCGGGTGAAACAAAAGGGCGATCAGCCGTGGGGCCCCGACGAAAGTGGCCCGAATGAGTAATTATCGTCACCAAAGAGCCGTTTTGCCCACGTATCGCGTTGGTTTAACTTTCGCCGTGTGCGATGATAGAGAGGTCGGAATACCTGTATGTCTTGGAGGATGAGTGCCGCTTTCGGAGGATGAACAAAGAATCCTCAGCGAGATTGAGCAGCAGCTCTATGAATCCGACCCTGCGCTTGCGCGTGAGGTCGGGTCTACCACCGTGTACACGCACGCCTTCCGGAACCTCAAGTGGGCCACCGTAGGGTTCGCAATCGGCGCCGCTTTTATGGTGCTCAGCTTGCAATACCACTACCTGGTCTCGTTCCTCGGTTTCTTGATGATGCTGGGCTCAGCGTTCTTCTTTGAGCGCAACCTTCGCCGACTCGGTCGGGTTGGGTTCGATCAGATGACCCAGAACGTGCGTGGCGCAGGGATGCGCGACTACTTCGGTTCGGCCGGCGATCGCATGCGCGACAAGTTCCGCAGCGACTTCGAAGGCGAAGAAGAACAGACCGACGACGCCGAGTAATTTCGGCTGCCAGTATCGGGTGCCCTAGCGGGTACGGACTGAAGACTTCTCCGGCAACAGCGGCCTTGGGTCAAGCGCAAACTTCGAACGGTCAACCCACGAGAGGCTGTTGTCGAGGTGCTGGCCAATCGCCCCGGCCGCCTCTTTGGCTGCAACGACATCGTCGTTCGATGGATCGCTTTGGCGGAATCGTGCTGTCGTCACCAAACTGGCGAGGCGTTCGATATTCGGCCTGATTGTGCTCAGCTGCGAACCAGCACGGTGCGCGTACTCGATCGGGGTTTCGGCCGGAACCGGAGTGATCCCAGCCATCGCCAGATCATCTTGAGCGGTGAGCCACGCCTCGGCGATGACCCGCCGGTTTTCGGTGGCGTGTTCTGCCAAGACCCGCTGTCGCTTCCGCGACTTGAGCCCCAAAATCGAACCGATCGTCAGACCTATCGCGGCGAGTACGCCTAGGACCCCGAGAATCAGGGGGAGGGGAACCGAGAAACCTTCGGCGGTTTCACCCAGCGCCGGTGCAGCCTGCTGATTCGGCAGCGTGGTGGTCGAACCCTGACCGGTGGCTGTCCCGGGGCTCTGGGCAACGGTGGTCGGCGGTACCGTAGGCGTTGCCGAAACATCAGGTTCTACGGTGGCGTCGGTTCCTTGCCCCGTGTACACCTCGTCACCAGGTGCGCCGCGACCGGGAGTCGGCTCAAACCGCAGCCAGCCAAGACCCTCGAAGAGGACTTCAGGCCACGCATGCGCTTGCGCGCCGCGAACCCGATAGAGCTGTTCGTCGGCGCTGAACTCGCCCTCGGTGAAGCCGATGGAAACGCGGGTGGGGAGTCCAAGCGATCGGGCCATCGTTGCGAACGCCGTGGCGAACTGCTCGCAGTAACCAACCCGAGCATCGAGGAAGTCGTCGATACGATTGATGCTGTGGCCGCGTGCTACATCGATGTCGTAGTCGAAGGTCAGAAAGTACTTCTGGAGCTGCAGCGCCTGCTCGTACGGTGATGTCGCGGTAGCGGTGACCTGGCGGGCGGTCTCGATCGCCCGCGGACTGAAGTCGTCAGGCAACTCAAGGTAGACATCGTCGACATCAGAAGGGATCGTCGCGTTCTTGATGGCGGCAAGGTCGGGGGTGACGATTCCCGAAGTAACCGAGTACTGCATGCCGGTTTCGACGGTTGTCGATCGGTCACGGGTGATCAATGAACTGATGTTGGAGTTCCAACTGATCTCGAAATCGCCCGCCAACGGTTCGGCACGTACCGGCTCCTGGGCAGCGGGAAGCCATTCGCCCGCAAGGCCATTGATCGTGAACTCCTGCTCGAGTTCGTAGGAGATATCGCGCGGTTCGATGGACTCGAGGTCGCCCTCAACCTTCTCGAAACTTTCATTGGCGGTGAACTGTTTGCCATCGAACACCGGTAGCGACGTGAGTTTCCAGTAGGTGGGTTCATCGGTCTTTACCGTGAAGACCACCGTGTTGGGAAGGTCGATGAGTTGGGCCTGGATGTCGACAAGCGGATTGAGCGCCACTCGGGTACCGGGCCCGTCGCCGACCTTCTCAAGGTCGACAATCGGGGCATCATCGGCGCCGGGCAATCGAGGCCCCGCCACCACACCAAACAGCAGCGACGTAACGGCGATGACGCCGCCCGCAGCGACGACGGCCTGGGTGCCGCGTTGCGAGGTCCCACCCAGCCAACTGGTATTTAGTTCCTGCATCGCCGCCGCTCGGTGCATCACGATGAAGAACAGCACCGCAGCAGCGAACATCGTGACCGACCTGAGCTGGTATTGCTCGGCAGAAAAAAGTGACAGGAAGATGAAGATGACCGCTGGAGGAAGGATGGCTTCGAAGCCCGAACGCATTCGAAATGCGGCCCAATCCGCCAAAAACATAACAAGCCAAAGAGCGACCGCCGAGGCAAGAACGAAGCCCGGAAGCACTGCGACGGGGGCACTGATACTGCCGAAGGCCGTCCATGCGTCGGTGAGATCGGTTTGGATCTGCGTTCGTGTTGTCGATGTAGGAAGCCCAAACTGGGTGCTTGATCCGTAGTGAATAAGCCCCTGCGAGATCAACATTCCTGCCGCCGACATGAGCGCCGAAATCCAGAGTGAGATACCGAGCCGCCGGGCGAGAACTGCGAGACCGTGGGCCAACACCACCGTGAGGATCAGGGGGCGGCGGTAGGTGGAGTCCTCATAGACCCGGGCGAAGCTGAGTGCCACGGCTAGCCCCATAAGGGTGACGGCGATTTCTGCCGCGATCGTAAGCGGCAGCTTCTCCTCGGCGGCGACAGGGGTTGATGCGGTCATCTCGAGCGGGCTCCTACTTGGCGACGGGCGCTGACCGTTTGGTTCCACACGGCAGGAAACGGGTGCGAGTCACTGACGACGATCTTTCGCGTGCTCGCTGCACTAGTGGTCGCTTTCGCGGAAGGGTCGGTGGCTGAAGGATCGAGGATCACGGTGGTGAGTCCCGAGTAGGACGCGAGCAGTCGGCGCACAGCGGGGGAGTTGCCGAGCTCGGGTTGGGTGGTTATGAGCACGACGGCGCCGCCTGCATCGGGGGTTTGCGCGTTCTTAAAGGCCGCGACTGGCGAGCGCTCGTCACTCACTTCGAGCACCGCCAACATGCTGAGGATGCCATCGATGTCGGCGTGGCTCGAGGCGAATCGTGCCGCACCGCCGGTGCTACTTGTGACCCGCACGAGGTCTTCTTGGCGTTGCGCTGCGAGGGCAATGCTCCCGGCGATGGTGACCGCCAGATCGAGTTCGTCGGGGGTCATCGTGGAAGACCGGTTGTCGATGACTACCGTGACCCGGCCGAGAGACGGGCGTTCATCCTGGCGGACCATGAGTTCGTCATGGCGTGCGGTGGAGGGCCAGTGCACCCGTCGGAGGTCGTCGCCCTGGTCGAATCGTCGCAGCGCATGAAAGTCCTCGCCGGTTCGGCCGAGCGCCAAGGTCTGAAACGCCGATGCATAGGGATCGATGCTGTCGCTTTGGGGAAGCGGAACGACTTTGTAGACCGTCGGAAACACGAGGAGTTCGGAGACCCCGGCAGCCACGAGCCGGGTGCGAGCGAGTCCCAACGGGTCGGCGATCTCGACATCGAGAGGCCCAACCCGAACGACCCCTCGCTGGGCTGTGGGGAGTCGGTAGGCGGCGCGAGCGCTGGCCTCAGCGCGCAACGGGGCCACATTGAGTCGCGCTCCATGAGTTCCCGACACACTGTCGTGGACGGTGAGCACAGGGCTTCGACGGGTGCCGCGGTTGGTGAGGGAAAGATCGACCCGGCTCGGTGTGCCAGCATGGACTTTGGGTGGCTGGATCTTCCGCCGTACCTCGAGGCGAAGTCTTCGGCCGAGTACGTAGATGATGGCAACGGCGACCACGGCGATTGCAATGATCCCGCACAGGAATAATTCGAGGCTGCCCAGCACCCGCCCGGCAGCGACGAGAACCACGCCGATGATCGCTAAGCCCCACCCAGAACGGCTTGGCATGTCAGCGCATCACCATTTTCCTAGGAGTCCGGGTGTCATACGAGACCGGGGCCAGTAGGGATTGGGAGGCCCCCGATGATCTCTTTAAGAACCTGGCTGGCCGAAACGCCTTGTAGCTGCGCTTCGGGCGAGAGCATAAGACGGTGAGCCAACGTTGGGCCGGCCATCGCCTTGAGGTCATCGGGGATCACATGATCGCGGTGCGCCGCTGCAGCTGCAGTGCGAGTGATCCGCTGCAGTGCCAGAACAGCTCGTGGTGACATGCCCAACGCCAATGATGGGTGGTTACGGGTGGCGGCAGCGAGGTCGACCATGTAGTTGCGCAGCGACGGCGCCACATGAACCGAGTTGATGGCCTTCGCCATCAACCGCACGTTGTCGGCGGTTACCACCGGCTTGAGTCGCGACGTGCTGTCGCCGTCTTCGAGGGTAGTGAGAATGTCGATCTCGGCATCGCGGTCGGGATAGCCAACCGAAACTCGCATGAGGAAACGGTCGAGTTGTGCCTCGGGCAGCACATAGGTGCCTTCGTGCTCGATGGGGTTTTGGGTGGCGATGACCATGAAGGGGTTTGAAAGCTGGCGGGTTGACCCATCGACGGTCACCTGCTTCTCTGCCATTGCTTCGAGGAGTGCCGACTGGGTCTTGGGCGATGCTCGGTTGATCTCGTCGCCGAGAACGATGTTGTTGAAGACCGGGCCGGGGCGGAAGTCGAAATCACCGGTTGAGCGGTTCCACACCGAGATACCGGTGACATCGCCAGGGAGAAGGTCGGGAGTGAACTGAATTCGGCCGAGGGTGCCTTCGATCGAAGCTGCGAGCGCTTTGGCCAGGCTGGTCTTGCCGACTCCTGGCGCATCCTCGATGAGGAGATGCCCTTCGGCGACCAGGCACAAGACCATCAGGCGAATCACCTCATCCTTACCTCGAACAGCCAGGCGAATATTTCCGCAGATCTGTTCGAACAGCTCGGAGAATGTTTCCGTTCGGGGTGCCGGTTCGGGCATCGTCACTTGATTGGTTCTTTCGGTAATTTCGAGTTCACGCCAACAGCGACGAAGCGTCGGCCACGTCACCATGGCAAGGCTAGGTGAAGGTTGAGGTAAAGGTCTCGGATAGCGTCGTGATGTGGAGAAATCTACGGAGTTCGCAGAGGCCCTTTCGATTGACATCGGCGGCACCAAACTCGCCGTTGGGCGGGTGTCCGAGAAGGGCGAACTCCTCGAGCGGCATCAATGCCCAACCCCTCAGACGGCCGACGGCGACGAGTTGTTCAACGTTCTAAGCGATTTGGTGCAAAAGTGCTCGTCCAATGGCTCTTTCGCCCACTTCCAGGTCTGTGGCGTTGGTTCAGGTGGTCCAATGACGCCGAACGGTGAGACGGTGTCGCCGCTCAATATTGCTGCGTGGCGTGACTTTCCGCTTCGGTCAAAGCTTGCCGAGTTCACCGGGTTGCATGTGGCGATCGACAACGATGCAAAGGCCTTGGCGTTGGCTGAAGGTTGGCTCGGCGCCGCTCAGGGCGAAGATAACTACATCGGCATGGTCGTGTCGACCGGTGTCGGCGGGGGAATTGTGGTCGACGGTCGCCTCCTCCATGGGGCTGGGGCGAACGCTGGCCATATTGGCCATATCCAAGTCATCGGCGATGGTCGCGAGTGTGTCTGTGGCAGCCGCGGATGTCTCGAAGCAGAGGCCTCGGGCACTGCAATCGCTGCTATCACCGGCCGGCCTGCGGCTGAGGCCGATGACGACATGCGTCGGCGGACCGGAATGCTCGTCGGACGCGCCGTTGCCTCCACGGTGAATCTTCTTGATATTCGACTCGCGACAGTCGCCGGATCGGTGGCACTCGGGTTTGGTGAGATCTTCTTCGAGGCCGCTCAGGCCGAAATCGACCGACTTTCGACAATCGTCTACGCCAGGGGTGCCTCGATCGTCCCGGCATTGCTCGGTGACTCGGCTCCACTCATCGGGGCGGCAGCGGTAGGATTTCGTTCATGAGCTCTACCGGATCCGGTGACCTTGCCTGGTGGCTTGGGTCGACCAAAGCACTCGTTACCCGACCAGGACTCTGGCCGACCGCAGCGAGTCAGCTTCTGAAGCTCGCTCCCAATGGTTGGTGGAAGACCGCTCCGTTCCTGCCGGTTCCCGATCCTTCGTACTTTGGGTTCCGTTTGCAAACCGCCTACGGCAACACTGAAGAAGCTCCTCCGGTCGATGGTCTGGTCACGTACCTCGAGTGGATCAAAGACTGGAACGCCACCCAATAGATTTGACCCGTCGTCGTTTCCGGGTAGGTACTACCGTGGGTCTAATGGGTGGAGTCCTGGTGCTGAACGCAACGTACGAACCCCTCAGCGTGGTGTCGTCGCGCCGAGCGGTCATTTTGGTCCTTGAACAAAAGGCGCTGCTCGAAACCGCTACCGATCGTGTCTTTCGAAGCGAACGTATGACCGTGAAGGAACCGTCGGTTGTGCGGCTCACCCGGTATGTGCGAATGCCTCAGACCCATCGTCGGAACCTCAGCCGTCGGGCGCTTTTCGCTCGGGACGATCACACGTGCCAGTACTGCGGAAAGGTCGCCGACAGCATCGACCACATCATGCCGCGCAGCCGTGGTGGACTCCATGTTTGGGAAAACGTCGTTGCGGCGTGTCGACGTTGCAACATGCTGAAGCGCGACCGGCTTCTCTCGGACACCACAATGAAGCTGCGCTCTACGCCGGGGCCGCCCCGGCCATCCGTGTGGTTTCGTGCCGCAGTTGGGCGCATGCCCGACGATTGGATTCCGTATCTCGAGATGGCCGAACGGCGTCCAGCGTAAGCCGAGTCTCGAGGTTCGGTAGATCGAGGAATCTCTCGGGTGCCTGGGGCCTGAGTCTCCGTACACTTAGAGCGACGTGACGAACGCAGACCACAAGATTGCCGGCGGTTGGTCGGTGCATGACCGCATCGATTCGGTGGCCGAACTCCACGCGACCGACATTCCGACTGATCTGGGCCGGGAGGTCTGGTTCATGGTGCCGACGGCGCCGGCATTAGTGCTCGGGAGTTCCCAAACCGACGACGAAGTCGACCAGTCTGCTCTCGCCGAGGCCGGTTTGGCCCTCGCGAAACGACGCAGCGGCGGGGGAGCCGTGCTGGTCGACTCGTCGAGCCTGTGGGTGGATCTCTTTATCGGCCCTGGTGATCCGCTATGGCATGACGATGTTGGTCGAGCATTCGAGTGGGTCGGCGAACTTTGGGAACGAACACTGCAGGCCGTTGCCTCGGAAGCGAAGCTTGAATCGCCCTTCGATGCGACCCAGCTTGCGGTGCACACCGGAGCGCTCGAACGAAACGAGTGGAACCGGAAGGTGTGCTTCGCATCGGTTGGGCCCGGCGAAGTGACGCTTGGCGGTCGCAAGGTCGTCGGAGTCTCGCAACGGCGAACCCGCTCCGGGTGTCGGTTTCAGTGTTCGGTGATCCTTGAGGATCGCCAGCGGCTCGTCCCGGCGCTGCTTCACCTCAGCGCAGACGACCGCACCGCTGCACGGCAAATGGTCGAGGCATCGACTGTCGGCTTAGGTGTTTCGCCGGTCACCATTCGACGCGTTCTCCTTTCGTTGTTGGGCTAAGCGGCTCCCGATATTCAAACGGTCCCGGCATCGGGTGTAGGTTCGCGTACGTGACCTCAATTCAATCCGATCTCGAAGTACTCACCTGGTCTGGCTACGGAGACGCATCCGTTGAGCTGGCAAAGCAGGTCGCCGACGATGGGTACAAGCCCGATCTGATTCTCGGGATCGCCCGCGGTGGATTGTTCCTTGCCGGCTCTCTCGGTTACTCGCTTTCTGTGAAGAACCTTTTCGTCATGAATGTCGAGTACTACACCGGCGTCGACGAACGTCTTGAAGTTCCCGTGGTCCTTCCGCCGTACCTCGACCTGGTCGATCTCGAAGGTTCCAAGATGTTGGTGGTCGACGACGTCGCCGACACCGGCAACACGCTCAAACTCGTCGATGAGTTCTCCAAGGGCAAGGTTGGCGAGGTGCGCACCGCAGTGCTCTACCAAAAGCCGAAGTCGGTTGTGCAATGCGACTACATCTGGAAAAACACCGACAAGTGGATCGACTTCCCGTGGAGTACCGACTCCTCGATCATCGCCGGAGCGAGCTAACCAGCCAACCGGGTTGCGGGGTGGACCTCGGACCATGCCCGAGCCGGTAGAGTCGTACAGGTGTTCGAACGTCGAAAGTGCGCCAATCGATGAGAGTCTTAGGGATCGACCCCGGACTTACGCGCCTTGGCTACGGCTGTGTGCAGCAAGATGGCCGGAAGCAGGTTGCACGAAGCGCTGGGGTTATTCGAACCAGTCCCGACAACTCCGTTCCTGAGCGCCTCGGCGAAATGCAGGCCGAAGTCCGCGCTCTAATTGCCGAGCAGCAACCCGATGTCGTTGCGATCGAACGGGTTCTTTTCCAGGTCAACGTGAGCACCGCAATGTCGGTGGGGCAGTCGAGTGGCGTGGTGATGGCCGAGGCGGTCAGCGCTGGATGCACGGTCTTTGAATACTCGCCAAACGAAATAAAGCTGGCGGTCGCTGGGTGGGGCGGTGCCGACAAGACTCAGATGGAACAGATGGTGCGGACCCTGCTCAAGATCAAGGTTCCGCTCAAGCCGGTCGACGCCGCCGATGCGCTCGCCGTCGCCATCTGTCACCTTGCACAAGCACCCACAGCCGCAGCGGTCCAACGAGTTCTGGCCGCTACCCCTCGCCGCGATGGAAAGGCCAGTTCCACAGTGGGCGAAGAGGCCGGTTCCAGCGGTCGTGAAAAGAATGGAAAGATCACCTCATGATCGGATCTCTTCGAGGCTCACTCCTCGATCGAAGCGGAAATGAAGCGCTCGTGGAAGTTGGCGGCGTCGGGTACCGGCTTGTGCTGGGGCCAGCGTCGGTCGAGCAGCTGCCGTCACTTGGAAGCGAACTCTTCCTTTACGTGCACCATCACATTCGCGAAGACTCGCAGACGCTGTATGGGTTCCTTGCCAAAGAGGAACGGGTGGCCTTTGAAGCCTTGATCTCGGCGCACGGTGTTGGCCCCAAGCTTGGTCTCGACATTTTGTCCGTGCATGCGCCTCACGAACTCCGGTCCGTCCTGGCAACCGACGACGTCGACGCGTTGTGTCTGGTTCCGGGTGTTGGCAAGAAGACGGCTACCCGACTTCTTGTCGAGCTGAAGAGCAAGCTCGACCTCCCCGATGTTGTTGACCTCCGGGCGCTCTCCGATTCGGCCTCGGCCGAAGAGGCCCCACGTGCCTTGGCCGATGTTCGCGGAGCGCTCGAAGGGCTTGGCTACAGCAGCGAGGAGATCCGGTCTGCGGTCGCCGACCTCGACCCAGCTGGCGAGAGTTCAGAGTTGTTGAAAGAGGCACTGAAGCGTTTGGCCACCCGATGAGTGGACGCGATGAACTCCTTGGTGGCGACACCGGTGATGAAGAAGACGACGACTCACGTCGTGAAGAAGTAGACCTCACCGAATCTTCTGACCCGGCCGTTTCGCTCGCAGCCAGTCTCGATAATCAACGAGAAGAGGGTGACGAGGTCGGACTTCGGCCGGCAGTGCTCGACGACTTCGTTGGGCAACCGCAGCTCAAAGAAACCTTACGCGTCATCCTTGGTGCTGCGAAGAAGCGCAACCGGCCCGCCGACCACCTGCTCTTTGCCGGACCGCCGGGACTCGGCAAGACCACGCTGGCCCACATCGCAGCCAATGAGATGGGCGCCGAACTCCACATCACGTCGGGCCCGGCGCTCGAACGCCCCGGTGACCTTGCGTCGATCCTCAACCAGCTCGAAGAGGGCGATGTCCTCTTCATCGACGAGATCCACCGGCTCTCGCGGGCGGTCGAAGAGGTCCTTTACCCAGCAATGGAAGACTTTCGGGTCGACATTGTGCTTGGAAAGGGGCCAGCTGCCCGCTCGATCCCTCTTCCCGTTTCACCGTTCACCTTGGTCGGCGCAACCACCCGTGTCGGTTTGCTTACCGGGCCATTGCGCGACCGCTTCGGGCTCGAAACTCGTCTCGACTACTACGAGGCCGATGATCTTCAATCCATCGTGTTGCGCGCCGCCGGAATTCTGGACGTCGATATCGATGAAGCGGGCGCTCTCGAAATCGCCGGACGGTCGCGGGGCACACCGCGAATCGCGAACCGGCTGCTGCGGCAGGTGCGTGACTTCTCCGACGTCGATCGCGACGGCGTTATCGATCTGCGGGTGGCCAAAGACGGGCTTGCCTTCTTCGGTGTTGATGATCGGGGCCTCGACAAACCGTCCCGCAATCTTCTCGAGTCCGTATGTGTGCGGTTCGAGGGCGGTCCGGTCGGGCTCAAGACCTTGGCCATCAGTGTCTCCGAACCAACCGAGACCGTCGAGGACGTGTACGAGCCCTATCTCATCCAGCAGGGATTTCTGATGCGCACGCCACAAGGGCGTGTCGCGACGGCTGCTGCGTGGAAACACCTCGGTCTCGTTGCTCCAAATGCGGCTGCCAAGCCGGCCCAGCCCCTCGAGTTGTTCGACCAGGAATGACCGAGTCGGCGTCGGACTACGACTACCTGCTCCCGACCGAGAACATCGCCCAGCATCCGGCAGCGGATCGGTCGAGTTCTCGTTTGCTTGTCGATGTCGGGACACAACCGGATGGAACTCCGCTGGTGGAGCATCGCACCACGGCTGACCTCGCCGAGTTGGTCGGCGAGGGAGATGTTGTGGTGATCAACGACACCAAGGTCATTCCTGCTCGGCTTCGGCTGCGACGATCGACCGGCGGAAAGGCCGAGGTCCTTCTTCTCGAACCGCAGGGCGACGGCCGCTGGCAGGCACTTGTCCGGCCGAGTAAGAAGCTGCCGCCCGGGAGTCGCCTCGAGGTTGCTCCTGGTTTCGCGGTGATCATCGAGGACATCCTCGATAACGGGAAACGGCTCGTGTCGCTAGAGACCACCGGGTCGATCGAAGAGGCGCTCGAGGCCTCGGGCGAGTTGCCGCTGCCGCCGTACATCACCGAGTCGGTGAAAGACCTCGCTCGCTACCAAACCGTTTACGCCACCCATCCGGGTTCGGTGGCAGCCCCCACCGCCGGGTTACACCTCACCGATGCAACCATCGCCGCTATGAAGGCCCGAGGTGCGCAGATCGAGCGGGTGCAACTTGCCGTTGGGCTCGACACCTTTCGGCCGCTCAACGACGGATCGCTCGACGACCACCACATGCACACCGAGGCGTATCGAGTCCCGGCCGAGACATGGTCGGCGACACAAGACGCCCGCCGCGTAGTTGCGGTCGGTACCACCGTGGTGCGCGCGCTCGAATCGGCCGCGGCACGAGGCGAACTCGATGGACGAAGTGATCTGTTTATCCGTCCGCCATATGAGTTCCAGGTGGTCGACGCGCTTCTCACGAACTTCCATCTGCCAAAGTCCACATTGCTCGTCATGATCGAGGCCTTCATTGGTCCGAAGTGGCGGGACCTTTACCAACTGGCCATCGACGATGGGTACCGGATGCTGTCGTTCGGCGACGGAATGTTCTTGACGCGGCAATTTCGATAGATCAACGCAGGTCAAGTACCGGTCCAAGGGTGCCGTTACTACGAATATGACCCGTGGAATGGTAGAAGTCGTAACGATCCGTGGCATCGACGTAAAGGTCGGAGATGTCGTACATGCTCGGCCTGAAGAGATGCTCGGGTGGTTTCTCGTGTCCAAGGTGGCGTCCCTGCCAAATGGGATGATCACGGTGACCGACGAGGGCGAGATCAACGGTTTCCTGATTGAACCGCTTGGAATCGTTGGTTTGCAGATTATGGTGCCGCTCGTCGGAGCCAGTCATGCGCCCGCTGTGGGTTCCGGCCCCACCTCGGCGTCCCAGCAGTACGGCGAGGCACAGGATGCTGCCGATGTCGTGGCCAAAGAAGAAGCCGCAGCAAAAGCCGTTGAAGATGCGGCGACGAAGGAAGAGCAGATCGAACATGCAGAGAAGTCCGGGCTGTTCTCGTAACTCTCTCCTAACTCCCTCTAACTCCCTCCTAACTCCCTTCGGATTCGGCCCGCCGCAGGCGCCCGGCTCCGCGTATGCGAGGGTTAGGGAATGCGCGCAAGTTTCGCACTCGAAGGTTCAGATGGTTCGGCGCGAGCTGGTCGAGTAACGACAGCCCGAGGCTCGTTTCCTACCCCGTGTTTCATGCCGGTTGGCACGAGGGGAGCGGTACGTCACCTGACCTCTGAGGATCTCCTATCCCTCGATGCACACGTGGTTTTGGGTAACACCTACCACCTCATGCTTCGGCCGGGCGCTGATACCGTCGAGGCACTTGGCGGGCTTCACGGTTTCACCAAATGGGACCGGCACATGCTCACCGACTCTGGCGGCTACCAGATCTTCTCGCTGGAGCCGAAGGTCGATGACGAGGGTGCCACGTTTAAGTCGGTGTACGACGGTTCGACCCACAAGCTCACCCCAGAATCTGCGGCCCACATCCAAGGGCAGCTCGGTGCCGATATTCAGATGGTTCTCGATGTCTGTCCCGGCCTTCCAGCGCCCCGGAAAGTTCTTCGCAACGCCGTCGACACCAGTGCAGCGTGGGCCGCACGTGCCCGCACCGCGTTTCTTGAGGGGGCGACCGTCGACCGCCAAAGCCAGTTCGGCATCGTGCAAGGCGGCACCGACATCGAGCTTCGCATCGAGAGCACCCATCGAACGATGGAGATTGGTTTCGACGGCTATGCAGTGGGCGGACTTTCGGTTGGCGAGAGCCAAGGCGAGATGGTGGAGGCGCTTGGTGTGGTGACCGAGCTTCTGCCGGCAGACCAACCCCGGTACTTCATGGGCCTAGGCGACCCGGTGGGTATCGTCGACGCCGTCGCCAATGGCGTCGACATGTTTGATTGTGTGCTGCCGACGCGGCTCGCCCGTCACGGCACGTTGCTTACCTCGGCCGGGCGAACCAATCTGACCCGAGCCGAGTATCAGCGCAGCGAAGACCCTCTCGATCCGGATAGTCCCGGGAGTCCCGCCGCCACATGGTCAAAGGGTTATCTACGCCACCTGCTGATGGTGAAGGAGCCAACCGCGGCCCGCGTGCTGACCCTTCATAACCTGTGGTGGTTACTTCGATTCGTCGACGATCTGCGCGAAGCGATCCTCGAAGGGCGGTTCGAGGCGTTCCAAAGCCAGGTTCATGACACCTGGGGCTAGGCGTTTTTCCGGGTAGGGCGTTACAAAAACCCATTGCCCGTGCCGCAAGAGCGCACCTGCGGGCCTATAGGCTCAATCGGTCCGGTGAAAGGAGCCGATTCCCATGGGTCAGCTGATAATTCTGGCGGTTTTTGCCGTCTTGATGTACGTGTTGCTTATTCTTCCGCAGCAAAAGCGCGTCAAGGAGCAGCAAGCGCTGCTTCGAAGCCTCAAAGAGGGCGATCATGTACTCACCACCAGTGGTGTCTACGGAAACATTGTTGAGTTCGAAGGTCCGGTGCTTTGGCTTGAAGTCGCCAAAGGCGTCGAGATCAAAGTGGCACGCGAAGCGGTTACCTCGATCGTGGGCGACACCAGCAACGATGACGCGTCCGACGATGACGCTCCAGCAAAGAAGTCCAAGCTCGAGAAGTTCCAGGAATCCCTGGCCGAAAAGACCGATAGCGCCGACGACGGCGTGGAAGTAGACGACGAATGAGTCGAAGACAGCTGGTCCATCTGATCGGCATCACCGTGCTGTCCATTGCTGGCCTTATCGCCACCTTTGCGGCCGGTAACGAGCCCCTCCTGGGGCTTGACCTTCAGGGCGGTGTCGAGGTGCGCTACCAGGCCACCGAGGAAACCACTACCGAGAGTCTCGACCAGGCCGTCGAAATTATCCGAAGCCGCGTCGACAGCCTCGGTGTCGCCGAACCCGAGATCTCTCGGGTCGATGAAGGCATCCTGGTACAGCTTCCGGGCGTAAAGGACACCGATCGTGCCCTCGAGCTCGTTGGCGCAACCGCCGAACTTGAGTTCCGTCCGGTTGTCCAGCGGTTCAACCCCGAAGCCACACTTGCTGACGCTGGCATTGACGATCCCGTCGAGTTCTACGACGAGGCAATCGCATCGAGTCAGGCCGCCGAAGTCTCGACCACATTGGCTCCTGATACGACCGTTGCGGAAGGCGCTGAAGAGTTCCCCTCGACCAGCGTGCCCGGAACAACGATCCCGCCGACAACTACCACCATTCTTGAGACCGACGAAGAGAAGATCGAGTTCGTCGAAAACCTCTTCGGCATCGGACAAGCGCCCAGTCTCACCGATCTCGAAGACGACGATGGCACGACCAACGTCATCATGGCCGAGTTCGATGATGAAGGAAACGAAACCGCTCGCTACGAGCTTGGCCCCGTTGGCCTCAAGGGCGAAGGCCTCACCGATGCTAACGCCGTTCTCCAAGGTGTCGAATGGGTGGTAGCGCCCGAATTTAAAGCCGGCGACGAAGGCATCAATGCCTTCAACGCCATCGCTACGGCGTGCTTTAACCGGGACCCCACCTGTTCGGTCGGTGCAGTCGCTATGGCGCTCGACGGTCGCGTCATTAGTGCGCCCCAGGTAAACGCTGCGGAGTTCGGCCGCGACCAGATCACGATCAGCGGTGGCCCATTCAGTGAACAAGAGGCCAAAGACCTCGCCGTTGCGCTCCGCTTTGGTGCGCTTCCCGTCGAGCTTGAGCCCGAGCAACAGCGGGTCGTTTCAGGTTCGCTTGGCGATGACGCACTCAACGCCGGCATGATCGCCGGTCTCATCGGTCTTGCGCTCGTCGCCGTCTATGTCATCTGGTACTACCGGGTGCTTGGCATGGTCGCGATCGCCAGCCTGCTTATCTCCGGAGCATTGCTCTGGACCATTATCTCCTGGCTAGGAACCACGCAAGGTTTGGCGCTCACGCTCGCTGGCATCACTGGCTTGATTGTGTCGATCGGTGTTTCGGTCGACTCCAACATCGTGTATTTCGAGCACGTCAAGGAAGACATGCGTAACGGCCGGACCCTTGGGTCTTCGGTCGAACGGGCATTCCCGATCGCCTTCAGCACCATCGTGAAGGCCGATGTGGCCTCGCTGATTGCTGCGGTGCTTCTTTATGCACTCACCAGTGGAGCGGTTCGAGGCTTTGCCTTCTATCTCGGACTGGCGACAATTCTTGACCTTGTCGCCACCTACTTCTTCATGGGACCAGCAGTGAAATGGCTTGCCCGGCACTTTGCCGACAAGCCCCAATCGTTTGGGGTTGGCGCACTTGCGGCATCCGCAGCAGCAGGGGAGTCAGCATGAGCACTATTGGCGACATCTTCAAAGGCACCAACAACATCGACTTTCCCAAGATGTGGAGGCCAGCGGCCATTGCGTCGTTGACCCTCATCTTTTTGAGCGTCGGTGCCTTCTTTGTGCAGGGACTCAATTTGGGTATCGATTTCGAGGGCGGTACCTCGTTCGAAGTCGTGTCACCAGGAACCTCCGTTTCCGAAGCTCGCGACTTCCTCTCGGGCCTCGGTGCGGCGGACTCCAAGATCCAGATCGTCGACGGCGACACACTCCGGATCCGTTCTGACATCGAAGACCCCGTTCGGGCAGGCGAGATCCGCAATGAGCTGGCCGCCCTTGGAGACGTGACCGGCTTCGAATCGGTTGGTCCGACGTGGGGCGAAGAGATCACCCAGAAAGCCACACGGGCTCTGCTGTTCTTCTTCCTGGCAATCGCGGTCTACATTTCGGCGCGTCTCGAATGGCGAATGGCCGTGGGGGCGCTCGTCGCGGTTATCCACGACTTGATTATCAGCGTGGGTATTTACTCGATCTTTCAATTCGAGGTGACGCCAGCAACTGTTATCGCCTTCCTGACGATCATGGGTTACTCCCTGTACGACACGATTGTGGTGTACGACAAGGTTCACGAAGTCACCGCCCGGGTCGGTGCGACCGGCAAGTACACCTACACCGAGATGATGAACCTGGCGCTGAACCGGGTCATTATGCGTTCGTTGAACACCACGGTCACCTCGGTTCTTCCGGTGCTCTCGATGCTCATCATCGGTGCGTTCATCCTTGGTGCCGTCACCCTTCAAGAGTTTGCTATCGCTCTGTTGGTGGGCCTCATCGTCGGCGGTTACTCGTCGCTCTTTGTTGCTTCGTCGATCGTGGCGTGGCTCAAGGAGAAGGAACCTCGCCACAGCGAGATTCGCGACAAGCTCGAAGCCAAGGGCCTTACCGAAGGCACCCGAACCGTCGACAACGACGATGCGGTGCTTGGAACGACACCTCGTCGTGGTGCCGGTGCAAAACGCACCGATACCGCATTGAAGGATCGCCCGATTTCGGCCGACGAAGGTCCCGACGCATCCGACACCGATGCGAAGCCCGTTTCGAAAGCCAAGACCGAGAAATCCAAGACAGAGAAGTCCAAGACTGAGTCTCCCAAATCCGACAAGTCCGACAAGTCAGACAAGGCCGAGTCTTCCAAAGCTGCTCCAGCGGCATCTGGTTCGGAACCGGGAGGGTCGATCCCGCCCCGGCCAAGAAAGAAGAAGAAGCGCTAATCCCAGAAACGGTTGCCAGGCACCGGAGCCGGTTAGCCCCGGTATCGTGAAGGCATGACCGACACGACCTGGCTACGGGATCTCGTTCGCACAATTCCCGATTACCCGGAAGCGGGGGTCAGCTTCAAAGACATCACACCGCTGCTCGGGAACGCCGATGCCTTCCGGTTCGCCGCCGATGCGCTGGCGGATCGGTACACCGGCTCGTCGATCGATCTGGTCATCGGCGTCGAAGCCAGAGGCTTCATCACCGGCGCTCCCGTTGCGTACCGCATTGGTGCGGGGTTCGTCCCGGTTCGCAAAGCGGGGAAGCTGCCCTTCGAAACAGTGTCGGAGGAGTACTCGCTCGAGTACGGCATCGATCAGCTTGAGATGCACGTCGACGCGATCGAGCCGGGTCACAACGTGCTCATCATCGATGACGTGTTGGCCACCGGCGGAACGGCCGAGGCCACCGCCAAGCTTGTCGAGCGTGCCGGTGCCACGGTGGCGGGCTTCGGATTCTGGATTGAGCTGGCATTTTTGGGTGGGCGTGCCAAGCTTGGCGACGTGCCTGTCACCTCGCTCATCACCTACACGGACTAAGCGGAGGCATCACGATGTTCCCCAGCGCTCGTGTTCTTCCTTGGCGGCGACATAGTGAGTCGTTGCACGGCGAGTTCGATTCATTGCTCGAGACGTTTCTCAGCCACCACCCCGACGAAGATGTTGTCCCGCTTCACCGGGCGTTCCAGATCGCTGAGTCGGCCCATGACGGTCAGACCCGCAAGTCTGGGGAGGCCTACATTCATCACCCGATCGCGGTTGCCCGCCTCGTGGCCGAGTTGGGATTCGATGGCACCTCCGTTATGGCTGCCATGCTGCACGATGCACTCGAAGATACGCCGATCACGCGCGACGAATTGGTGGCGGAGTTTGGCGCTGACCTCGCGCTGATTGTCGACGGGGTCACCAAACTCGACCGGGTGCACTTCGACAGCAAAGAGGAGCAGCAATCGGCCTCGATGCGCAAGATGATGGTGGCTATCGCACAAGACGTGCGAGTGCTGATTATCAAACTCGCCGACCGGCTCCACAATCTTCGGACCATCGCAGCCCTACCGGAGTGGAAACAGGAGCGCACGGCTCGTGAGACCCTCGATGTCTACGCCCCGCTTGCTCAGCGAATGGGCATGAACCTGATGAAGCAGCAGCTCGAGGATCTGTCGTTCGCAGCGCTTCACCCGAAACGGTTCAGCGAGATCGACCAGATGGTTACCGAACGTGACCCGGAGCGCGAACTTCTCCTCCAGCAGGTCATCGGCGCCGTCGAGATCGAATTGGCCGAACTTGGGATCGACGCCACGATCTCAGGACGACCAAAGCACCTTTGGAGCATCTACGAGAAGATGGTCGTGAAGGGGCGGACCTTCGATGACATCTACGATCTCGTTGGCATCCGCGTTGTGGTCCCGTCGGTGCGCGATTGCTACTCGGCGCTCGGAACCATCCACGCCACGTGGCACCCAGTACCCGGGCGCTTCAAGGACTACATCGCAATGCCCAAATTCAACCTCTACCAGTCGTTGCACACGACGGTGGTTGGACCCCAAGGCCGGCCTCTAGAGATTCAGATTCGTACGAAAGAAATGGACGACCGGGCCGAAAGTGGCGTTGCGTCGCACTCGCAATACAAAGGCGAAGATGAACTCAACGACAAAGCCTGGTTGAACCGCATCATCGACTGGGAAGGTGAATCCGGCGGTACGACCTACATGGAGAACCTTCGGGTCGACCTCGACCACGACGAGGTCTATGTGTTCACGCCTGATGGCGATGTCATCACCCTTCCGGTCGGAGCGACGACGGTCGATATGGCCTACGCAGTGCACACCGATGTTGGACACGCCTGCATCGGCGGTCGTATCAACGGCAAGCTGGTACCCATCGAGACGCGGCTCGCCTCGGGCGACACGGTCGAAGTCGTAACCTCAAAGAACGCCGAGGCTGGTCCGTCGCGAGATTGGCTGACCTTCGTGGTGAGCCATCGCGCGAGCTCCAAGATCAAGCAGTGGTTTCTTCGAGAACGACGCGAGGACGCTCAGGCCAACGGCCGAGACGACATGTCGAAGGCCTTGCGACGCGCCGGTATGGCTATCCAGAAGATGCTTGGCAGCGAAGCGCTGCTCGAAGTGGCATCGGACATGAACTACACCGATCTCGAACAGCTCTTTGTGGCCGTTGGCGAAGGACATGTCACCGCCAACTCGGTCATCGAGAAACTCAAGCGACATATCGAAGAGCCAGATGCGGGTGTGCCCCAGAAGCTGCCTGCGACAACCATGCCGGAACGTGTCGACCGGCGTAGCCATAGCGTGGTGGGCGTCAACGTCGAGGGTCTTCCCGACGTCATGGTTCGCCTCGCTCAGTGCTGCACGCCGGTGCCGCCCGACGAGATCATGGGATTCGTCACCATGGGTCGGGGCGTTTCGGTTCACCGCGCCGACTGCACCAATGCGGATTCATTGCTCACCCAATCCGAACGGCTCATCGACGTCGAGTGGGATCTCGCCCACGGTGCCGAGTTCGTCTCGGGTATCGAGGTGAAGGCCCTCGATCGCAGCTACCTGCTGAACGACCTCACCCGAGTGCTGTCTGACAATCAGATCAACATTTGTGGTGCATCGACAGCGACAGGAGCCGATCGGGTCGCCCGGTTCCGGTTCGAGATCGAGGTTGGCGACGTGTCGCAACTCAATGACACGCTTCGGCAGCTCCGTACCGTTGATGGCGTTTACGACGTGTACCGCACCATGGGTTCAAATATTCACAGTTAGGCGGGCGTGTCCGGGAACGGAAGTGGCCCAAGTCGCCGGCTCCAGCGGAGACGGACGAGAAGCGACAGCACGACCACAACAACGGCGGCGATGATGCCATAGAAGGTTGCGGCTGCGATGGCGTCGTCAATCGCGTCCTGGCGGGCAACGATGGTGCCATCGGCCCAGTCGAGTATCGGCAGGGTTGCGTAGTAGGCCGCTGGTGCGATCGCAAGAACCGCAATCAGCGAAACAATCGAATGGGCGATCTGTTCGTGTGCCCGTCGCATGATTGTCGACGACAGCAGTGCAAGCAGTGCAAGCCCTAGGGCAGCTGCGATTACGACACCGGTAAGTTCTGGCCAAACATGGATAAAGCTGCCGGTGAGTTCGGGAGCCTGCCAGTGGTCGATCGATCGTCGGTCCCACGTGCCGTCTGGTCGGCCGAGGAGTAGGCCATTTTCGGCGGTGGCCGCAACGACGAGTGAGTCGCCCCTCTGGCTTACGATGGTCATGTCGACGATCGTGGGATATCCGTCGGGGGCGAACCGGTCGCGCCCCTCGGCGAGGGCAAAGTCTTCCGCCCAAGTCGCACCGCCATCATCGGAGCGTTCGACCGTGGTGCCGGCGGCGCGCCAGCAGGTCTCGTCGTTGCAGATTTCGAGCATCTGTTCGAGCGCAACCTGGGGTGCATCAAAGCCGAAGTTGGGATCGTTGGGATCGTCAGACCCGTATCGTTCGGGGGAGAGCAGCGTCCACGTCGCTCCTCCGTCGCGGCTTTCGGTGACGTCGTACCAGTGCTCGCCCTCGGACCGCGCCTCAAGGATGAAGCGGTCGCCTTCGATGTCGGCGATGGGGCCGGGGGTACGGTCGCCACAAGCGCTAAGCAGAAGGGCGGCACCAAGCAAAAGGGCGCCGATCGCACGCTGGCCGAGTAGCGGCCTTTGCGGAGCGGCGACAGCGGAGAGCGTGGGCGATGAGTTGGGGGTGTTGGTGGTGGTGCGCAAGTTCGTGGGTGTCGCCAGGGGACGGCTGGAGGGATGATTGGGCTAAGAGAGCTGCGGACGGAGCCGCCTGTGGATTGTCGAGCGTGGTCCGGTAGACCAGAGCTGTGAAGATCCGTGTAGTGAGTCTCGCAGCTTGGGCGCTGCTGGTGGTGGCAACGGCCTCATGTTCTTCGCCCGCGCCGACCGCCGAGCAGACCTTCGATGCCTTGGTAGTCGGTTCTCCGACACCGCTTGCGCTCTCGGACAAGGGATTTTTGGACAACCTTGACGACGGACAACAGCTCCTCGCTGTCGAACTCGAGAGTTTCTGGAGTACCTACAACGTCTTTAACTCGGAGGACGCCGACAGCAGCTCCCGCGAGGTCTTTCTCGACACAAGCGATCAGGTGCTCCGAACGATCGATACCGAACTCGAACGCCAAGAGATCGATCTCTTTCTCACCGAATCAGCCGATCTTCGTCAGACATTTGCCCCGTATCTAGGATTGTGGCGGACCGTCTACGACGCACTGGTCGAGGTGCGTGACGGGGTCGACGGAAACGACCCGGAGCGACAGCAACAGGGGGCTGACCTCTATGCCCGCCAGATCGAAGCGGTCGCCCAGGCGGACTTTGATCGAGTTGCCCGAGCGGTCGATCAGCTCGATCCCGAAACCGCTCGTCAGTTTCTTGAAGCTGAGGGGCTAAACCCGGCGGACTTCGGCCTCTAGCCGCTACTCTGCTCTAGTGGCATCGCCTTCATTTCAAGCGCCGAAAGGCACCCGAGATATCCTTCCCCCGCAGTCGACAAGACAGCGGGCGCTTATCGATCTGTTCGCCGAGGTCGTCGAGCGGGCTAGCTACGGGGCAATCAGCACCCCGATGTTTGAAGACATCGGGGTGTTTCTTCGTCTTGGCGAGGCCACCGACGTGGTCACCAAGGAGATGTATGACTTCGTAGCGAAGGACGGCAACCACATCGCGTTGCGTCCAGAGCTGACCGCTTCGGTGGTTCGTGCGTTTGTGCAGCACCGGCCGACGACGCCATGGAAGGTCTGGTACGAAGGCCCGCAGTTCCGCTACGAGCGACCGCAAGCCGGCCGCTACCGACAGTTCACCCAGGTAGGGATCGAAGCGCTCGGCTCGCCGGATCCGGAGCTCGATGTCGAGGTCATCTCGCTTGCGTCTGACTTCTACAAGCGACTCGGGCTGCAACAAGTCACCTTGATGCTCAACTCGCTCGGCGACGAAACCTGTCGGCCGGCGTACCTTGCTGCTCTCGAATCATATTTCCGCGACAACCTCACCGATTTGTCTGAGCAGTCGGCGCTCACGCTCGATATCAACCCGCTGCGTGTCCTCGACTCCAAACGCGAGCAAGACCAGCCGCTTATCGATGGTGCCCCGCTGATGGTCGAGTTTTTGACCCCGGAGCTAGCGGAGCACTTCGACCAGGTGTGCAAAGGCCTGGAGCAGCTCGACATCGCCTACTCGCTATCGCCTCGTCTCGTTCGAGGACTCGATTACTACACGCTCACCACTTTCGAGTTCGCTGCCGACGCACTGGACAATGCCCAGAATGCCATCGGCGGTGGCGGTCGCTATGACGGCTTGGCCGAATCGCTCGGCGGCCCCGACACGCCAGGCATCGGTTTTGCTCTGGGCGTCGATCGGATCCTGCTGGCCTGCGATGCCGAAGACACCTTCCCAGCGCCCGACATTTCACCCGATGTGTTTGTGGTCGATGTGAGCGGCGCCCACGTGGCGCTGCAACTCACCCACGAGCTACGTGAGGCCGGTTTTAGCGCCGATCGATCCTGGGACAACCGTTCGATGAAGGC
>CALGZB010000057.1 GCA_937934655.1 uncultured Acidimicrobiales bacterium
GGTAGCGAAAGCATCCCGCTCGCCGCCTCTGGTGCGGTGTTTGTGCTGATCGGCGCCTTGTTTCTGGTCGGCAGTCGCAGCCGACGCCGCTGAAAGCGGACATAGTCCACAGGAGCGGCATCAGCAGTTCTGGTAAAAAAAACCAGCGACATGGCGTCCCCCATGTCGCCGGTCCTCGATGGCGGGTCGTCGCTCCACGGAGCGAGACCTGGCTATCGAGGGCTTAGGCACCCGTCCAGCGTCGAAACAGCTTCAACGAGTGCGTCAAAAGTTACCGACAGCATGCCGACCGCCACCGCTTTGTCGAACAGAGCAGCAAGTTCTAGGGCTGTGCCCGTGGACCTTGCGACGAAATCGGCTACGCCCACCACTTCCCTCGGGGATTTCCAGGCAGCGGTGCCAGCGAATCCCGGCCGAACCATGGAGACCTTGGTTCCCCATGACGAACCTCGGTCAGCAGCAAGAAGCGCCCAGTAGTGATTGGACTGCTGGTAGTCAACAACTTTCGACAGATACGCCGCCCGGAAATCTGGGGACTCGCGAGACCCTAGGCCGGACAAAGCGTCGTTGAAGTCAGCGCGTGCCGAAGCCCGCAACACATCAACTAAGGAAGCCCGGTCGCCGACGATCGACTGCACCGTCGACTTCCCGCAGTTGGCCTCCTCGGCAATGCCCCGAACTGAGACCTTGTCGATCCCGTGTTCTTTCACCAACACCGTGGCGGCATGAACGACGTGATCGCGAGTCGGTGCGTTGTCGGGAACCTCGGGTGTCGGAACGCCAAGACCCGACTCGGCAATTGATAAAGGGACTGCATCGCGTAGCAGTGCCTCGACCGAACGATGAAGCCGGAACGTCTGATCACTAATCACTCCGAGCGATTCTCGGACCACGGGTTCGGCAGAAAGAGAAAGGATGAGCTCGGCCAAGGCTCCGGTTGACCTGCGCACGAACTCCTCGAAACAGGGGCGACTCGACAAAGCGGAGTCTGCCGCCTCACCCCAGGCTTCGTAAAGAAGACCGGCATATGTGCAGCGCTGCGGAACGCCACTACGCGGAACGAGAGCCATTCTGCACCACTCAGGCTGGTCGACCACCCGGTCAACAAAGAACTCGGTTTGGGCTCCAAACAAGTGAGCGGCTGCCCGTTCTTCAAGCGCATCGGTTAACTGCGGCATCGAGCCGATGGCGTGTTCAACCTGCGACTTCGAATCGTTGGCCGCCTCGGCAAGGCTACGAATCGTTAACTGGCGAAAGCCAAACTCTCGAACGAACAGCTCCGCGGTTTCGACGATGTCAACGGAGGTCATTGAACGGGATGCCTTGGCGCACCGCTCCAGACGAGTTCCCAAGGAAGACCATGCGGTAGGTCTACACGACCTCTCAGAATCTCGGCTACGAGAGCAACATCATCGGACAGCGTCTTGGAATAGTCCCGAAACAAATCTGAAATAAGACTGAAAGAATTCCTACTTCTAGCCGTGGAAACAACGAGCGGCATTCCAATTCGCGGAGTTGGAAACGTTTCGTTCCACGCAGAGCTTCCCACCAATCGGGAAACCAGCGCAGCAAGTTCGTCAGTCGATCTTTGCCCTGTTCATTCCCGACTTCTACGATCCGACGATGACCCTCGGACACCCCGGCGTCATCGGTTCAGCAATAGGACAGATCTAACCCATGCCAATCATTTCGCTCGACGATATTGAAGCCACCACCAAGACCGCTCTTGAGAAGGCCGGCGCTCGATCTGACGTGGCCGGACAGGTTGCTCACGCGGTTCGCATTGCCGAATCCAACGGCAACAAGATCTGTGGGCTGTACTACCTCGACAGCTACTGCACTCAGCTCAAAACCGGGCGAGTGATCGGTGACGCTGAGCCAGAGGTACACGTCGACCGACCCGGAGCCGTGCGGGTCGACGGCAAGATGGGGTTTGCGCAAGCTGCGTTTGCCGCCGGGTTACCCGCCGCCCTCGAGTCAGCCAAAGCCAACGGCATCTGCGGGTTCGCCATCGAGCACACCCATACCTGCACCTCGCTTGGATACTTCACCGAGCAACTCGCCCACGCCGGCATGCTTGCCATCGGAGCCACCAACGCCACCCCACGCGTCGCTCCACCCGGCGGATCCAAAGCGGTGCTTGGCACCAACCCCATCGCCATGGCGGTGCCCGACGGTGAAGGTGGGGTGGCTTTTCAGTTCGACTTCAGTACCAGTGCCGTCGCTCTCGGCAAGATCACGATGGCCAACGCTGCAGGCGAAGAGATTCCCCTGGGCTGGGCGGTCGATGCCGATGGCAAGCCCACCACCGATCCAAAGGCCGCACTCGAGGGCTCGCTCGTGTCCTCGGGCGGCTACAAGGGATACGGCATCGGACTCATGGTCGAGGTGCTCGCTGCAGCCCTCACTGGCACCAACCTCAGCGCCGATGTGCCCCCTCTAAAGGCACCCGAGGGCCCGCCCCATAACCTCGGCCAGTTCTACATCGTCATCGATCCATCGGCGTATAGCGATGCCGGCTTCTACGACCATTTGGCTGCTCTCGCTGCGTCGATCACCGAGCAACCCGGTGCCCGACTGCCGGGCCAGAACACCAATCGGCCCAGCTCTGTCGATGTCGAAGACCACGTGTGGCAGGCGGTGCAGGACCTCGCCGAGTAGGTTGGGAGGGCGATGGCACTGGCACTTCCTACGATAACGACCACCACCACACCGGCCCGACTTCGGTTCCTCTCGCTCCTTATCTTGGGGCTTGCGCTGGCCACCGGGATCTTCGCCAGCATCGTCGTAAGCAATAGGGCCAGTACCACCGACCGAATTCGCACCGTCGACGAGCCGTCGATCTTGGTGGCCCGCGAAGTCCAGGCCAGCTTGGCCGAAGCCGATGCTTCGGCGGCTACGGCGTTCCTAGCCGGCGGCATCGAAAACGCCGATCAGCGCCTTCGCTACGAGGCTGCGATCGCCGACGCTGAGGCATCGTTATCCGGACTCGCCGCCCTCGTCGCCGACGATGCCGAATCGGCTGCCGCCGTCGTCGAGATCCAGCAGACCGTTTCGACCTACACCGGCCTTATCGAAACCGCCCGAGTGAACAACCGGCAGGGTTTCCCGGTTGGCGCCGCCTACCTGACCAATGCGTCCGACCTGCTCACCGGCGAGGTCTACCCACTCACCGACCTCGTCGCCAACAATCAGTCGAGCCAGTACCGCAGCGACGTACAAGCACTCATTGGCTCCCGCATCGCACTCCCCGTGCTGTCGGTCGCGTTGGCCGTGGTACTCATCGTGGTGCTACTCCGCACACAGGGGTACATCGCCAACAAGTTCTCACGGCGATTCAACCCGCTGTTGGTTGCGGCCACGGTGCTATCGCTCATCCTGGCGCTTTGGTTAGCGTTTGCGTTCTCTTCACAGTCGATCAACACCTCGGACGCACGTGAGGACTCCTACCGAACCGTTCGCGAGTTGGTCGACGCCCGAGCACTCGCGTTCCGAGCGAAGTCCGCAGAGTCTCGCTACCTCATTGCTCGAGGAGGCGAAAGCACCGCCGATTTCGATGCCGAAGCCATCCGCACCATCGAGGCACTCGAACGAGCCGTCGGCCCGCAAGGCGAGTGGGACGACTACCTCAACACGCACCGCACCATTATCAGTGCGGTCGAAGCCGGCGACCGGACAACCGCCGAGGAGGTGGCGCTTGGCGAATCAAACATCGAATTCGACGAGTTCGACGCGGCGATTGTTTCCCAGCTCACTCGAAACCAAAACGACTTCCGTTCATCGATGGATGTGGCCTACGGGGCAACCGACTTCCTTACCTTTGGATCACTCGCTCTGGCCATCGCCGCCGCCATCCTGTCGTTCCTTGGCATCCAATCCCGAATCAACGAGTACCGCTGATGAGACGCTCTTCTGCCCAACCCCTTCTCTCTCTTCTCTCTCTTCTCTCTCTTCTCTCTCCCCTCTCTGTTCTGCTCGGCCTTCTCGTCCTTGCATCTGCCTGCACGGTGAGTTCGGAAATTCCGTTCGAGTCCTCTCCCCCAGTCGACGCCGATGAGTCGGGCGGAAGCAGCGGCGCTGACGTCGTCGACGACCCCGGCTGCAACGTCAACAACGCCCGGCCGAGCATCGCCCCAACCGAACCGCTCCCAACGCCCGCCGATATGCCCTCGGGGTCACGCATGAGCCAGATCCTCGAACGCGGCTCGCTACGGATCGGCGTTGCTCA
>CALGZB010000058.1 GCA_937934655.1 uncultured Acidimicrobiales bacterium
CTCGAACCAAAGATCGCTAGCTGGGACGACGTCATCTCGAGCCAACTGCCAGGAATCATCGTCGGCGGCTCGGCCGATCAGCTTCAGGACCTCGATATCCCCATCAGCGCCACCGGTGGAAGTGTCGAGGTCGACGGTGTCGAGTTCATCTCCGAAGACGGCTACGACGAAGTAGCTGTCCTTCAAGCCCTTGTGGGGCCAGAGGGCCAGGATCTCCTCCATCTTCAACTCGCGGTTGACGGCGGCAAAGCAGCCTCATCGACCGAACTCAGCGACCTACTCAACGACCGAGGCTGGGGTCGATTCACCGGCCGTGCCTTTGCGATCAACGACGGGAACAACGTGACGGTCCCGTCGGACGAAAGCACCAGCGACCTGGCCCTACCGACACTCACCACCGAACCCCCGGCACCAACCCGCCAACTCTTCGGGTTCGGTATTCTCTTCGCGATGATCTTTGCTGCACTGCTGTTTGGTGGTCGAGCAGTTCTGGCCAAGACCCGTGGCCGGACCCGCAAAACGGTCGGCGGCAGCTAGAGCACTAGCTGGTTGCAGCACTAGCCGCGACCTTGCCATGCTGCACGAAACGCACGCGGAAGAACGGCGGCCCCGAACTCGGTGAGCCGTTCTTCGTCGTCGATGACCCCAGCCAGGCCCCACGCGTGAAGGGTGAGCTCGAACGACCAAGCCACATACTCGGCATCGGCCTTAGGAATCGTTGTGGTGATCTCGGGACACCGATTGATGGCCTTCACCATGCCCTGCGGCGACACGACCGTTCCTTCGCCTGCCCGGGTCAGTCCAATGAGGGCACCTAACCAGTCGGCCCACTCGAGGTGGCGGATTGCATCTCGCTCCTCGGCGGTAAACAGATCAAGGCGGCGCGGTACGGCATATGCCGACACAAAGCGCAGGACGAATGTCTCTGCTGGCTCATCACCACTGAGCCCCGCTGTTGCGCTAACCGCTTCGATATCGGCCGCACTATCTGCCGCCTTCTCAGATCCACCGTTGCGAAGGCGACCCGCAATCTCTTCAAACATGGCATCGCCCGGTCCAGGCGCCGCGAGCTGTTTGGCCAAGGCGGATTCGAGCAGTTCGATGGCCGAAGCGTCTCCCTCGGCCTGCCACTCGAGTTCATCGTCGACGATGTCACCCGGATTCGCAGCAGCGTCGGCTTGCGTCTCAGGCGATGCCGTCGGGTCTGCCGCCTCGGGAAGGTGTGCGCCCAGAGCCTCGATCCGGCGACGAGCTACCAGGCGGTTGAGGGCAATCGATGGCGTGTCGAGGTCGGCAGGCTCCAGGGCCTTACCGAGTGTGGCTCCAAGGCCATCAAGCGGCACTGGGACGAGTTCGATCGACTCGTCGCCAAGCTCTTCGTCGAAGAGGCCGTCTGGCGCAAACCGCAGATCGGTAACGACGTCATCATCGAGTTCGACCAACATCAGGTGGCGATCATCGTTGTGATGGGCGAAACGAACGATGATTGATCGACGCACGCCTTCGACCACCACGGCCATAGCGTCCACCGGGGAGGCCGTGCCCAACATCGATGCCCACGCTGGCGATGCAAGGTCGGTGGGGCGGCACACGGCGAGAGCCCGCTCGGCAAGAGCTGGTTCAGCAACAACAGCGATCACCGCAGCAAGCAGTCGGGCGGCCGGTGCCTCGGATTTTCGTTCAACCACGGCGGTTTCAAGAACAGCGACAATCTCGTCGAACTCCGCCTCATCAAGGTCGGCGAGGAGCCCGGAAACCCACAACTCGGCTCTCGCCGGATCGAGGTCTAGGAGGTCCTGGGCATCGGCCAGAACCGAATGGGGTTGCGTTGGTTCGTCAGAGGCGCTCACGGCGCCAGACACTAGCCTTTTTCAAACAGCGCTAACGTAGGCAGGTGCCAGAGCTGCCCGAAGTCGAGACGGTTCGCCGTGCGCTTGCGCCAGAACTCACCGGTCTGCGGGTTGACGCGGCATGGAGTCACCCGTCGGGAAAGTTCACACCGGCCCTCGATGCCCTCGGCTCGACATTTACCGAGGTGCGCCGTCGCGGAAAGTATCTCCTTGTTGGCACCGACGACGGCACCGAGCTCATCGTGCACCTAGGGATGACCGGCCAGCTCCTCCTCAAGGCTCCGTCGTCGGACCAAAGCGGCATCGACGACCCGTACGTTCGTGCTTCTTGGAACCTCGAACCCGAGTCCGGGGCGCCATCGTCGGCTCGACGCCTGCTCATCTTCCGCGACGTCCGCCGGTTCGGACGGCTGCGGGTTGTGCCGACCGGCGACTATTCCTCAATCGCCACCCTGCACGAACTCGGACCAGAACCGTTCGGCGATACCTTCGACGGCGACGAGTTTCACCGGGCCCTCAAGGCCAGCTCTCGACGCATTAAGACCCAGCTGCTGAGCCAACGGCCGGTTGCCGGGGTCGGCAACATCTACGCCGACGAAGCGTTGTGGATCGCACAGGTGCACCCCGGCGCTCGAACCCTCTCAAAACCTCGGGCCCACCGGCTCCGCGACGCCATTGAAGAAGTCATGACGCAGGGCGTCGCAAATGGGGGCACGACCCTCCGGGATTATCGAACCCCCGATGGCGGCGAGGGATCGAACCAATTCCACCTCCGGTGCTACGGCCGGTACGGCGAACCATGCGATCGTTGTGGCGACGTGCTCATCAAACGCACCTATGACGCCCGCACAACGACCCTGTGCCCCACCTGCCAGCCTCGGTGAGCATCTTTTCATAGCCATTCATGTAGTGTCGGTTTTCCATGAGTGAAGTCGTACTGGCACTCGACGATGTCGGACAAGCACACCAATCGGCACTCGAGCTCGCCCTCGATGCCTGCGAACGAGGCGAAACCGTTGCGCACCTTCATGCTGACCCGACCAACCAAAGCATCACGTTTGGCGCCGACGGCAGCCACGACCTGGGCAACGCGGTCACCTCGATTCCAACGGCCGACGGCCGACTCATCAAAGTCTCTATTGGCGGGCTGACCAGGACACAGGTTGCCGAGGTCGTCGCCAGTGTGCAGCCGGCCGTCGACCGCATCTTTCTCAGTGGCCCCGATGTTGCTCTGACCCAACTCAGCCTCGAACTTGCGACCCTTGCCGACTCCGCCGTCATCGTTGGCGGCTCCGCCACCGAAGTCGAACATCTCACGTCGGTGCTCGATCAGCTCGGGGTTCGTCATCAGCCAACCCAAGCCACTCACAAACCAACAAGACGCATCACGCCGCCCGGTCGGGTCTAGCGCCTTCCAGCCTCTACCGTGGGGCCGGTGAACGAACGCCTCGATTTCGACGCTCTGGCCGCAGCCAACCGTCGTGACACCTGGTTTCTCATGTTCGGCTTTTTCTGCCTGCTGGCAATCGTGTCGGTAACGGTGTCGACGGTGCTCCAGGCCGGAGTTATCGGAGTCGTGTTCGCTCTGTTGTTTTCCGGCGGCTCCTCGATCATGGGCTACACGCAGTCGGACAAACTCGCCATCAAGAGCACTGGGGCGGTTCCGGCGTCCCAAGAGGAGTTTGGGCAACTCCACAACATCGTTGAGGCGCTCTCAATTGCGGCGGGAATTCCGAAACCGCGCGTCTACATCGTGCATGACGAGTCACCCAATGCCTTCGCAACCGGCAAGAACCCCGAGAACGCGGCCGTCGCTGCGACCACCGGGTTGCTGGCCAAGATGAACCGAGACGAGCTCGAGGGCGTCATGGCCCACGAGCTAGCCCATATTCGCAACCTCGACATTCGGGTCATGACGGTTGCGGTCGCCACTGCTGGAACCATCGCCATCATCGTCGACGTCTTCTGGCGCATGCTCTACTTCGGTGGAGGCGGCAGGGGTCGCGGTCGCGGCAACGACGACAACAATCCAATGGCGATCATTGGTCTTGTGGTGATTGCAATCTTGGCGCCGATCGCCGCCGCGATGCTCAAAGCCGCCGTGAGTCGCCGCCGTGAAGCTCTCGCCGATGCCACCGCCGTTGCAATTACTCGTTACCCGGCCGGTCTACGGATGGCGCTGGAGAAGCTCGACGCCGACCGGACGGTTGTTCGACGAACCTCGCACGCCACGTCGCACCTGTGGATCGAAACACCCGACGATCACCAGAACGGCAAACGCGGGAAGAAGTTCAACGACATGTTTGATACCCATCCGCCGTTGGCCACAAGGATTAACACCCTTCGGGCAATGGAGGGACTCCCTCCGTATGAGGGCTAGCAGGGAGGGTGGGCCTTTTGACCCTTCTGGGCCGGGGTGCAGAGGAATCAACCAGATTTCGTGGTTGGCTGGTTTGTGCTGATGACTGAACCAAACGCTTCTCTCTACGCACGCGCCCGGCTGACCGGCACAATCGCGCTTGTAGTTTCGTGCGTCGTCGCACTGCTGGCCGTCTCAACAACGCCTCCAGCGGCCGCCCAAGACAGCACTGAGGCCCCCGCTTCGGAACTCACCGATCTCGACAAACTTCTCGAGCGACGAGCATCGCTCCCCGACGACATCGCCGAGGCGACAACCACGCTGCGCAACGCCGAGGCCACCATCGCTGATCTTTCTGACGGCGTCTCGTCCACCGAGCTCCAACTCGAACTACTTCTCGACGACCTCACCCGCGCCGTCGAGGACCGCGATGTTCCCCAACGCATCCAACAGCAAGCCGCTATCGCACGCTTCGTCGATAGCGATCAGCCCAGCGAGGGTCTCGTCGGCGAAATCGACAGCTTCAACATCGACATCGAGCCGCAGAATCGCCAGAAGCTGTACTCCGTCGTTGTTGAGGATGCCGGCAACGAGGTCGAGGTGGCACGTCAGCGACTTCGCGACCTTGGTGACGCGGTCGACGAACTTCGCAATAGTCAACGATCCAGGTTCTCTGAGCTCGACGCCGCTCGAAGCGCCCGAGCCTCGGCTGCTGCAAAACTCAGCGTGCTGAATGAGGACACCGAGATCATCGACCAGCGGATCGATTGGCTCGAGTCGCTCGCAGACGGCTGGGTCCTCACCGGCATGCCCGGCCCCACCATCGACCGACCCGCACTCGCGGTAAAGATCGACAACGTCGATGCGGCTCGCCCTCAGACGGGCATCAACCAGGCCGACATCGTCTTCGAGGAACAGGTCGAGGACGGCCGAACCCGGCTCATCGCGATCTTCCAGTCCGGAGACTCCAACCCGGTTGGCCCGATCCGGTCGGTACGAACCTCTGATATCGAGATCCTGTCGAACCTCGGGTCGCCACTCTTCGCCAGCTCGGGAGGCAACGACGGCGCCCGTAGTGCGCTGCGCAATTCGACCCTGATCGACGTCGGCCACGATGCAGAGAGCGGTGCCTACTACCGCCAGGCCGGTCGCCGGGCGCCCCACAACCTCTTCACCAGCACCGTCGATCTCTATGAACGAGCGGGTAGCCGGTCGTCGACCCCACCGCCTCAGCTCCGATTCCGCAGCCCCGGCGAAGAACTGCCCGAATCCGCCATCGACATCGCTGGCGTTGCCGTGCCGTTTGGCAAAACCGACATCGAATACCGATGGAACGGCACGGGCTGGGCACGAAGCCAGAACGGTTCACGCCACGTCGACTCCGATGGCGTTCAAGTCGCTCCGCCAAACGTGATCATTCAGTTCGTCGGGTACCGGCCAAGCGCCGCCGATGGCCGATCGCCCGAGGCCATCATGGTCGGAGGCGCACCTGCGTGGATGCTGCTCGACGGCAAGCTCATCGAAGGCACTTGGAACCGACCCACCCTCGAAAGCCACACCGTGTTCCGCGATGCCGACGACAACCTCGTCGAACTTAACCCGGGAAAAACCTGGATCACCCTGGCCCGAACCGACCGGGCATCGATCATCGAATAGGCGACCCGCAGCGGCGCAAGTAAGCGCGCAGCGGTAGGTACCCTTCAGGTATGCCAACGCTGCCAATTCGCTGCCCTGTAGAGACGCCGTTCATCGATGGTTTCACCATCATCCGGTCGCAATTGGAGATCCCCACCAGCTTCAGTGATGCTGTCTTGCAGGAGGCGGCAGATTCGGCCACAACCGGGCCACGCCTCCCGGCCGGTGTTCCGTCAACGGTTTCGATCATCGATCGCCGCGATATCGAGTTCGTCACGGTCGATCCTCCTGGAAGTCAGGATCTCGACCAGGCCTACGCCGCCGAACGTCGCGACAACGGGTTCCGCGTGTTCTATGCCATTGCCGATGTTGCGGCCTTCATCGCCCACGATGGCCCCATTTCCAACGAGGCCCTCGAACGGGCCGTCACCCTGTACAGCCCCGACATGCGCACTCCCCTTCACCCGGTAGAGCTGAGCGAGGGTGCAGCAAGCCTGCTGGCCGACCAGGACCGCGCCGCGCTGCTCTGGACGATCGACCTCGACGCCGAGGGCCGCCTTGAGCACGCCCACCTCGAGCGGGCAACCGTCCGTAGCCGTGAGCAACTCGACTACCAGATGGCCCAGAGTCGTATCGACGACGGCACCGCCCACGAATCGCTTGCCCTCCTCAAGACCATTGGCCAGCTACGTGAGGCGCTCGAAGCCGAACGTGGAGCGGTGAGTCTTTCGCTCCCCTCTCAAGAGGTCGTGCACGGAACCGACGGCGCCTTTGTACTGGAGTACGACGTCAGTCGGCCGGTGGAGGGCTGGAACGCTCAGATCTCGCTTCTCACCGGCATCGCCGCCGCAAAGATCATGCTCGATGGCGGCCACGGCCTCCTGCGCACGCTGCCCAAGCCGTACGGCAAGACCGTGCGGTCCATCCGTGAGGCAGGAAAGGCACTCGGAATCGATTGGCCTGCTGAAATGTCCTATGCCGACCGGGTCCGCGAGCTCGATCCCAACATCCCCCGAGAGGCGGCGCTTCTCACACAGTCGGCCCGGGCCCTACGAGGCGCCGGATATGTGGCCTTCAATGGTGAGCTGCCTGAGCTTCGCACCCACTCGGCCATCGCCTCCGAATACGCTCACGTCACCGCTCCGCTCCGACGGGTAGCCGACCGTTACGCCAACGAGGCCATCCTCGCCCTCTGTGGCGAGTACGAGACCCCCGAATGGGCGCTCAAGGCGATGCCCGAGATTCCAAGTGCCATGGGCCGTGGCGTTTCCAGAGACCGCCGTCTTGAAAAGGCAATCGTCGACTTCGTTGAGGCCGTCGTGCTCGAGCCCCGGACCGGCGAAACCTTCGACGCTGTCGTGGTCGATGTCGACGAAGAAGACAACCGGTCGAAGATTCAACTGCGTGACCCCGCCGTGGTGGCCCGAATCGCCACCAGCGCCGCCGACCTAGGCGCCGAGGTCAAGGTACGCCTCGACAGCGCAATCCCCGACAGGCGCGAAATCACCTTCAGCCTCATTCCAGACAAAAAGTAAGAACGCTGGGGTCTGACCCCAGCGTTCTTACTTTGGCGTGGCTTGTCACCCGGATGGCTGGGTGGCGGCGACATATGGTTGATGAGCGTGGGCAGAGAAAGAATCGACTCGGCGTATGACCTGTATGCCCGTGAGCTTCTTTCGTTTGCGACCACCATTGCCGGACCTGCTGATGCGCAAGATGTGGTGTCCAACGCCCTGCTTCGATTAATCGGCAGTGATATATAGGCCGAGGCGGATAATCCCCGGGCGATTCTTCATCGAGCCGTGTACTTCGAGGGCCTCTCGTGGCTGCGTGCTGGTCAACGGCGCCGCACTCGCGAGACTCGGTGGTCGTTCCTCGAACTGCCCCACGAGGAAGCGATCGATTCGTTCGCCGATTCGGACCTGGCTGACACGCTGAATGTGTTGTCGGTGCAGCAACGTGCGGTCATCTATTTGACCTATTGGCGAGATCAATCCATTGCCGAGGTCAGCAAGACACTCGATGTTTCCGACGGCACGACCCGAAAACAGCTGGCTCGAGCCCGAGCAAAAATTCGGAAGGCCGTTTCAGAGAAGGCGATGTTCACATGAGCGATTACGATGACAACATTCGGGCTCTGCTGCAACGGGTAGACGAGGAGTCACCTGCCCCGTCGGAACTGAATCGGGAGATCGTCGAACCCGTAACTCTGCACTCGGAACGGAGGCGTTCGTGGGCGCCGATGGTTGCTGCCGCGGCTGTCGTTGTGATCGTCGGAACGTTCCTTCTGTTCGGAGGCGGCCAGGGAGAATCGGTCAAGGTAAGCGACGACAGCACCGAGGAGTCTGCCGACGTGACCGCCACGGGCACCATCGACTTTGGGCTTCCAGCTGTCTTCGATCGGCCGAGAACCGAGGCGGATGTGCTTCCGGAACGAATCGCAGCATCATTCGACGAGCACACACCTGTTGGAAGGGACGGCACCCTCGAGTTCGATCTGGAGCGGTCGCGGCTCGGTCTGGAGTCAAAGGGAATTACCGTGTGGATTGTTCCAGCCGTCGATGATCGAGCGGTCTGCGTGATGCATGAGAAGCCGACCGGTGAACCGGCATCACGAACGTGTCGAGTGTTTACGTCGAAGAACGTTTTCGGTGCTCTCACTGCGTCATCTGCTGACTCAGCGCGCACCGTCATTGCCGGAGCCGTGAACTCCGACGAGATCGTGGACGTCGTCGACGCCGAGTTCCGCGACGGCGTGTTTCTTTCGGTCGGTCCGGGCGTTCCCTCGACCTCGCCGGTTGATCTTGCCGAGCCAACGTTCGTGTTCAGCGATGGAACAACCGGCACTGCCAGCGAGGCCCGCGAAGCATTCTTTGAGGTGTGTGGAGAGCTGTGGTCGCTGTTCTTCTCCGGAGACCAGTTGATCGAGAGCAGAGACCTCGAGCGCCTGCAGCCGTTGGCAGCTCTGACCCGAACTCCAGCCGTTCGTCGAACCGTCGATGCGCTTGCTGGCGTAGCAGCGGCTTCAGCGGAACCGGTGCCGGTGGCGTCACCACGATGGTCTGAAGCCTGGCCGGAAGGAATCGCGATCTGTGCGCAACCCGGAATGTTCGGCTACGGGTGGTCCGTTGTTGGCGGTGAGCTTGGCACAGAACCAGGAGTCGACCTGGATCTCATTCCAAACGGCGGACAGATCCAGCTCATCGAACTTGGCCGGTTGTCAGAACAGGGCGGATTGGCGGGCTCGCTCGCCACTGCAAGGCGGTCAGCCGACTGTCTCCTGGTCGACCTAGCGCCCGACTTCTTAGGCCGTCCAGAGAACACTGAAGTTGAACTGGGCTGTGGAATCGGAATCTACGAAACGACGGTCGCTACCCGATTCGGCGACGAACGCGTGACAGGAGCATTGCTCCCAGACGACGCTTCCTACGTGCTGATTCGCTTCGATATGAGTGGCCACGCAGTGATGCGCCCGGTCGATGGCGTCGTGCTATTCACGGCTTCCGCCGACATGCAGCCAGTGACCTTCGACGTCTACCGAGCCGACGGCCAACAACTCACCATGAACTAGGTCGAATCCAAAAGTAAGAACGCTGGGGTCTGACCCCAGCGTTCTTACTTTTGGTTAGAGCTCGAGCGAGAGGGCGAGGGCTTCGACGACGCCGTCGTTCTCTACGTCGGCCACTACATGGTCTGATACAGCCAGCGCATGTTCGTCGGCGTTGCCCATGGCTACCGGGTAACCGACTGCTTCCAGGGCCAACACATCGTTATGTCCATCGCCGATCATCATGGTCTGCGCCGCAGTGGTGCCGATCTCGGTCGCCAAACGTTCGATTGCGGTGCCCTTGTTGGCACCGGCTTTGGTGATCGACACAAAGGCCACGCCGGGCTGGATTGGTGATGTGGCCGACGTGGCTTGGGTACCCTCGGGTGCCGCCGCCAATGCATCGGCCGAGCGCTCGACCGGCACGATGAGCTGCACCCGCACAATCTCGCCCGTGAGATCCGTGAGCGGTCGACGCTCGAACGGCACGCCCATGAGAGCCGCATGAGCGATAGCCGACTGGTGATCGGAATCGACGACGTATTGCCTCGTCTCGTAGAACTCGGCAACCCAATCGTTGCTGGCCGCAACGGCGGCACATCCAGCAACTTGGTCGTCGGTTAGCGAAAGGTTGCGCTCTTCGCCCGTGCCGGCGTGGAGCAGCGACGCCCCAGCGTGGAAGATGTGCCAACCGGTGGGATCGAGACGCACCGCATAGTCCCAGGACTTCCCAAACGCCCCGCGAGCGGTACAAAGCGCTAGGTGTTGACCTCGGCGAACCGCAGCGGCGGTTGCCGCCCAAACGGCGTCGGTGGGTTCACCCGACGGCCCTACAAGAGTCCCGTCGACATCGATACATACAAGTGGAAGCACCAGGGCAGCATAGATGTAACCAACCGCCCCCAGTTGTGGTCTTAGCGGGGTGCCGGACAAGGCTTTTTGTCCTGCACGTGACAGACTCCATGATCTGTAATTCGGAAGGGGCCTGATGGCCGGGAATGCAAGCTTCACATTTAGCGATATCGCTGTCGTCTCACTCGCGAACGTGCACGCCCCCGAAGTCATCACTTCCGACGACATCGATACTCGCCTCGCCGACTTCTACGAGCGGGTCGACGCCAAGCCTGGACTCCTTCAGAACCTTGCGGGAATCAACGAACGCCGCCAGTGGCCTGAAGGCTTCAGCTTCATGGACGCCGCCGCGGCAGCGGGCGAACTGGCACTCGAACGATCAGGGATCGACCGCGAGAGGGTCGGCCTTCTCGTCGACACCTCGGTGTGCCGTGAGCGTCTCGAACCATCGAGCGCCGTAACGGTTCACAACAGTCTCGGGCTTCCCTCGAGCTGCATGAACTACGACCTCGGCAACGCCTGCCTCGGATTCCTCAACGCGATGCATCTCGCCGGCGTACTCATCGAGAGCGGCCAGATCGATTACGCGCTCGTCGTCGATGGCGAAGGCACCCGCGAGATCCACGACAACACCATCAACCGGCTCGATACCAGCGACACCATCGAAGACCTCTTCGAAAACTTCGCCTCGCTCACTCTGGGCTCTGGCTCGGCTGCAATGGTGCTGGGCCGTCACTCGGAAAACCCCGGAAGCCACAAGATCGTTGGTGGGTTCTTCCGAGCCGCAACCGAATATCACGAACTCTGTGTTGGTTCGCTCGAAAAGATGCGCACCGATACTGCCGCTCTCCTCGATGCCGGCACCGGCGTGGTCAAGGTCTGCTGGGACGAAGCAGAGCGACCCGACTGGAACGACGCCAACGCGTTCATCCTGCATCAAATTTCCGAAGTTCACACCCAAGCGATGATCGACCTGCTGGGCCTCGACGAAGAGCGCGTTGTGCGCACCTTCCCCGAGTTCGGCAACATCGGCCCAGCGGCGATTCCGTTCACGCTGGCCGAAATCGCCGACAAGCTCGTCGAGGGTGACAAAGTCCTCTGCATGGGTGCCGGCTCCGGCATCAATGCGTCGGTCATCGAACTGATCTGGTGACCAACGGTTCTCTTGCTCCGGCGGAGTTTCCTCCGGCGGGGCTCTTTGAGCTCCGGCGCGAATGGTCGCGGCTCGTTACGTGTCCCGATCACACCGGCGACCAACGCACCTGGCACGTACTCGACAGCGGCGCCTCCGACTCGACCCGCCTCACGGTGCTCTGCGTGCACGGCAATCCGTCGTGGTCCTACCTGTGGCGCTCCGTAGTTGCCGGAGCACCCGACGACGTTCGGGTCATTGCCGTCGATCAACTCGATATGGGGTTCTCGGAGCGTTCGGGCGTTCATCGCCGACTCGCCAATCGGGTCGATGACCTCTGCGCGCTTACCGATCACCTCGAGCTCACTGGCCGGGTGGTTACGCTCGCTCACGACTGGGGCGGCCCCGTTTCACTCGGTTGGGCGCTACGACACCTCGATCAACTCGACGGTGTGGTGCTCTCGAACACCTCGGTCTGCCAGCCGGAAGGATCGCCCGCACCAAGCCTGATCCGAGCGGCGCGTGCTCCCGGCCTCTTCCAGGCCACAACTATCAACACGGCCACGTTTGTCCACGGCGCAATCGAGCTATCTCGGCCCCGACTCGCCGAGGGCGTGCGCGAAGGCATTCTCGCCCCGTATCGCACGGCCGAACGACGACAAGCCATCGGTGACTTCGTCGAAGATATCCCTCTCGACCCAAGCCACCCAACGTTCCGACCACTCGAAGCAATCGCCGATGGTCTCGCCGAACTGGGCGATATTCCCGCCCTGCTGCTCTGGGGGCCATCAGATCCGGTCTTCTCCGATCTGTACCTCCACGACCTCGAAACTCGGCTCCCTCATGCCGATGTGCATCGATTTGTCGGAGCCAGCCACTTTGTACCCGAAGATGCCGACGTGGCTGGAGCCTTCTTCGCCTGGCTGAACGAGCAGGCCCGACCACCCGGTGCTGCTCCCCAACAACGGGCACAACGACTCCCGCTCTGGCATGAACTCGATCGGCTTCATGCGAGCCAGAAACCGGCCGTCGTGGAGATGGTCGAGGGTTCCCCAACCTCAATTTCTTTCGCCGCACTGTCGCGACGGGTCGATGCTGTAGCCACTGGGCTTGCCCGCCATGGAGTATCCAAGGGCGACCGAGTGGCTTTGATGATTCCTCCGGGCATCGAGCTCAATGTTGCGCTTTATGCCTGCTGGAAGATCGGCGCCGTTATCGTCCTGGTCGATTCTGGCCTTGGTCCGAAAAACATGAGCCGAGCACTGAAATCGTCGGCACCGGCGTTTCTCATCGGCATCGACCGTGCCCTGCGCGGCGCCAAAGCGCTTCGCTGGCCTGGCCGACGCATCAGTGTCGATCCACTACACGCTGTCGAGCGGCGCCTCCTCAACGTCGAAACCTCACTTGCCGAACTCCAAGAGTTGGGCCAAGAACCCGCCGACGATCGACCACCTACGCCAGGCGACGACGATGAAGCTGCTGTCGTGTTCACGTCGGGCTCGACCGGTCCATCGAAGGGTGTGTTGTATCGCCATCATCAGGTGCAGGCCCAGCGCGACATGCTTCGCCAGCTCTACAACATCGACGCTGATGATCGCCTCGTGGCGGCCTTTGCGCCATTTGCGCTCTACGGGCCAGCGTTAGGAATCACCAGCGCAGTCCCCGACATGGACATCACCGAACCGGCGACCCTTACCGCTGCCGCCCTGGGTCAATCCGCTGCCGAGGTTGACGCAACTCTCGTGTTTGCCTCGCCGGCTGCGCTTACCAACGTGCTGGCTACGAAATCCGGTCTCACCCCGGCCCACCGGACGGCCTTCGATTCCGTGCGACTCTTTCTTTCGGCCGGCGCCCCTATCGGCGAAGCGCTCCTTCAACGCACTGTCGAGATCCTCCCAAACGCTGCAGCACACACGCCCTATGGCATGACCGAGGTCCTGCCCGTCGCCGATATTTCGGCCCAGCAACTCGCAGAGCGCCGAACCAACCCTCTCGGAGGCGGCGTCTGCGTCGGTGGAGTCGTACCCGAAACCTGGGTACGGATTTACCCGCTCGACCCCAACGGCGAGCCCTCGCCCGACCCAACCACCGATGCTGGAGTTCTTGGCGAAGTGGTCGTTCACGCTCCGCACACCAAGGAGCGGTACGACCGACTCTGGTACACCAACCATTTGTCCTCCCAACCCGCTGGCTGGCACCGCAGCGGCGATATTGGTTTGATCGACAACGACGGGCAACTCTGGATCGCCGGTCGACTCAAGCACGTCATCACCACCGCTGCTGGGCCGCTCGGACCGGTATCGCTCGAGCTCGCAGCACAAACGGTCGCTGGCGTGTCGCTGGTGGCCGCGGTCGGGGTGGGTCCGGTTGGCGCGCAAATCGTTGTGATCGTTATCCAGCCTGACGATCCTCCACGTCGATGGGGCGAAGCATCGTCGCTTCTTCGCAGCCAGATCCGCACGGCAATCGCCGAGCAATGCTCCCCCGATATCGATATTGCCGCCGTGCTGCTCACGCCGGATATCCCGGTGGATCAACGACACAACTCGAAGATCGACCGGCGGTTCATGGCACAGCAGGCAGCCATTCATCTGGCTGGAAACTAGCCATGCGGGTGCTTGTCACCGGTGGCACCAGTCTGCTCGGCGCCTCGGTCATCGAACGTCTCATCGACCGCGGCGACGACGTGGTCTCGTTCCAGCGGTCAGCCGGTTCGGTGGCAACGACTGAGGTCTTGGGCGATATCGGTGATCCGTCAGCGTTAGACCGGGCAACCAGCGGCGTCGAAGCCGTCGTCCATCTTGCGGCCAAGGTTGGGGTTACCGGCTCGGCAGAGTCGTTTCGTTCTATCAACATCGATGGCACCCGCAACGTCATCGAAGCAGCGCAGCGAAACGGCGTCGCCAGAATGGTGCATGTGTCGTCACCCTCGGTAGCGCATGCAGGTACGGCCCTTGTTGGCGCCGACGCGAGTCCTGCGGATCCAACCACCACCCGCGGGCACTACTCCACCACCAAGGCTGAAGCCGAGCTTTTGGCGCTCGACTACAACAGCGACACGTTTCCGGTTGTTGCTATTCGCCCCCACCTCGTGTGGGGTCCGGGCGATACACAACTCGTCGGCCGGATCATCGAGCGGGCCAACCAGGGGCGGCTCGTGTTGATCGGCAACGGCAGCGCACTTATCGACAGCACCTACATCGACAACGCCGGCGACGCGTTGGTAGCGGCGGTTGACCGCGTAGCGGACCTTGGTGGCCAGGCGTTTGTGGTCTCCAACAACCAGCCCCGGACGGTGCGCGAGCTACTCGAGCGGATCGTCGGGGCGGCTGGCTTACCAGAGCCATCACGCTCGGTTCCTGCCGCGGCGGCTTTTCGTGGTGGCCAGCTCATTGAGTCGGTGTGGAATCGGTCGGGTTCCGACAACGATCCGCCGCTCACGAGTTTCCTGGCCGAGCAACTCTCGACCGCCCACTGGTTCGACCAGCGGCGGACACAACACGCGCTTGACTGGCAGCCGACGGTCTCCCTCGATGAGGGATTCCGTCGACTACAAGCCTGGTTTCGTTCTTCGAGCTAGCAGCGTTAGTAGGTAACCGCTGGCTTGAGCTTCTTCGCATGGGCAACCCAGCGCTTGACCTCGGGTAGCGACGGAGGACGACGAACAGCTTTCTTTTTGGCGTTGACCTCGAGCATCTTGGCGTGGAGGTTGTCGACGTTGCGGGTACGAAGTTCCTTCACGGTGTCGACACCGGCGAGCTCCAGGAGGTCGCTGTATTCTTCGCCGACACCCTTGACACGCATCAGGTCGGCACGGTTTACCCAGCCGAGGATCTGCTTCTCGGTGCAGCCGGATTCCTTGGCGGCGGCCTTACGACCCGGCTTGGTGCCGCAGTCTTTCAGCAGACCCTGAGTGGTCTTGATTCCGCATTTGGCCATGGCCTTTGCGTACTTGGGGCCGATGCCCTCGATGGTTGCGAGACTAGTCATGGTGGTGGACCTTCCGGGCCGATTGGAGAAGTAGAACAGGCCCTCTTTTGAGGACGTTATCTCTATCGGCCGCTATTCGTCCACGCTGAGATGTTGCGCTTGGTGTACAAATCGCCCGGTCACAGCGTTTCACTAAGTACTTTACAAAGTAAAGTTCCTTCTGTACGGTGATCCCTATGGACTCCCAAAACTCTGCTTCCACCGCCTCCCCATCTTCGCCCTCGCTCGCACAAGCCGGCCTCGCCCTCAACGCCGTCTTCTCAATCGGCACCGGCTTACTCCTAACAATTGCGCCCGGAACCGTTGGCGGCTGGCTCGGTGTCGACATCGATATCTGGCTCCGACTCCTCGGCATCGGACTTATTGGTCACGCGGCAGTCCTCTCTTGGGCAACCCAGCAATCGAGCATCATGACGTGGACGAAGATCAACCTCCTGATGATCGCCCCCTACCCGCTAATGATGCTCGGTGTCGCTATCTTCCTGATCGACAAAGGACAGGGCATCGTCCTCGCCGACGGAGTCATCGTTGGACTCGCTGCCCTCATCCAGTTCGCCGGCCTGCGTAAAATGACGCCCGCATGACAAGTACTGCCGAACAGCTCCTGGATGCCGTCGACGACGTCATCATCGAACATGGCCCATCGGGGGTCACGCTTCGACGAGTGGGTTCGCAACTCGGCCTCTCCCATACCGCAGCAGCGCACTACTACAAAGACAAACCAGGACTCATGACGGCGTACATCGCCCGGGCCTGGGAGCGGGTAGCCGATGGCATCGACAAGGCCTCGACCATCGACGACGATAGAGACGCAATTCTCGCAGTCGGCGAGGCCTATGCGACCTTTGCCCTCGACAACCCGTCGGCGTTTGCCGTGATGAGCCGGTTGGATCAGACCAACGTCGATGCCCCCGAGCTCTGGGCCGCCAGAGAACGCGGCTTCTTTGGGCTCAGCGGCATCATCGTGAGAGCCCAGGAAAATGGCTGGGCCTCAGACCGCGACACACTGGACATCGTTGCCACGGGTTGGAGCTTTGTGCACGGCTTCGTCGACCTCTGGGTCGGTGGACCGCTTTGGGCACCCTACGACGGCAACGAACTCGTACCGACTCTTCGTCGAGTGCTCAACGACCTCTTGGACGGCTTGGCCGAACCAGTCCGGGGTTTCTAGCCCTCTGAGATATTCGTGGCAGTAGGCAGCCCAGCCAGATGGCCGGCGTCGTTGTAGCGCACCAAGGTCCAACGATCGCGATCGTCGTCGCGTTTCAGTTCGGTGATCGATGTATTCAGCGTGTGCAGATCGAAAGTTGGGCGCAGGCCCCACCCGAGAAAGCTCCGGAGCGCCACATCGACCACCCCGGCATGACAAGCAACCAGCGAGGTTTGCCCCGAATGGGCGTCGACCACGCGGTGAAGCGCTGCACCTGCCCGATGATGAAAATCGGTCAATGACTCAGCGTTTGGGGCCATGGGACGAAAGGGCTCGTCGACAAAGTCGAACATCTCAAACACGTCGCCGAACTCGGCGAAAGGGAGCCCATCGGCGTCACCAGGGCGATGTTCCTCGAGATCGGCATCGATCTGGAGTTCGAGATCGCCGATCGCCGGAAGAATAATCTGGGCGGTCTCGATGGCCCGAGGCATCGTGCTTGCCCACACATTGTCGATCGCGACGGGAGCGTTGACGAGGCGCTGGCGGAGAGCCTCGGCCTGTTGATTGCCTAGGGTCGAGAGACCGCTACAGGTCTTTGGCCCACCAATAACCCGATCGACGGTTACTTGCGATTCGCCATGGCGAACCAAGAGAAGTCTGGTGGTTTCGGCCATTAGCGGTACATGTCGTGGGCACAATCGCCCGCAGGCGTCACGGTCATCACATCGACGCCGTCCTCGGCCATGATCATGGTGTGCTCAAACTGAGCGGTACGGCGGCCATCGACGGTAAGCGCAGTCCAGTCGTCGTCCCACATGTACATATCGGGGGCGCCAAGGGTGAGCATTGGCTCGATCGTGAAGCTCATACCCAACTCGATACGGGTGCTGGCTCGCCGGTCGTAGTAGTGCGGGATCTGCAATCCGCCGTGGAAGTCGGTGCCGACGCCGTGACCAATGAACTCGCGAACCACACCGAGGTCGTGGATCTTTGCGTGCGACTCGATTGCTCGCCCGATTGAGCTAACCGGCGAACCGGGTCGCAGCGCATCCATTCCGGCGTAGAGCGCGTGACGGGTTTCGGTCACCAACGTTTGCGAGAACGCATCGGTCTCGCCAGCGATAAACGTGGTGGAGGTATCGCCGTGCACGCCTTCGCAGAACACGGTGACATCGACGTTGATGATGTCGCCCTCGGCCAACGGCCGACTATCGGGGATGCCGTGGCAAATCACTTCGTTGATCGACGTACAGACCGACTTGGGGAATCCGCGGTAGTTCAGCGGGCTTGGGTAGCAGTTGCGCTTGAGCGCCTCTTCGTGGGTAATGCGATCGAGTTCGTCGGTGGTGACACCAGGAGCCACATGGCTACCCACGATCATCAGAATCTCAGCCGCCTTGGCGCCGGTCCTGCGCATGCGAGCGATCTCATCGTCGGTCCGCACAAGCGGCGACCGCGATGGGCCGGGCTCGCCGGTCTTGGCGTACGGCGGGAGTTCTACGGAAGCCGGCACCGAACGTCGGAGCGACTGGACGCCCGGAAGAATCGGCGGATCGGACGGAGGTGCAAGGGTGGCGGTTCCGCCACGACGCTTTCTTTTTGCCACGGCACCATCGTACCGCCCCTACCCCTCACCTGCCCTGCCAAGGGCCTGCAAGCTAGCGCTAGTCGAGGAAGCGCGAGACTGTCTCGACGATCGCAGCGGGCTTCGGAGCTCCCTCGATCTCGATCACAACCGTTACGACGGCCTGCACACCGCCGGCGACTTCGGTTACTTCGCTGACGGTTCCGGTGGCCCTGATCTGGGAGTCAACCGGCACTGGCGAGGGGAATCGCACCTTGTTGACGCCGTAGTTGATGCCCATTGAGATGTTCTGGACCTCGAGGAGCTGCGGCAAGAAGTGATTGACCAGCGACATCGTGAGATACCCATGAGCGATGGTCGTACCGAACGGTCCATCCGCTGCGGCCGCCGGATCGACGTGGATCCATTGGTGATCGAGAGTCGCGTCAGCGAACGCATCGATCCGACCTTGATCGATGGTGAACCACTCCGTCGGGCCAAGCGTGGCCCCTTCTGCCTCATTGAGCGCTGCCGTACCGTTGAACGTTTCTGCCATGGCGTCACAGTAGCCTTAGCCGCATGCGTCTTGAAGTTAGCGATGTCGGTGAAGGACCGCTCGTCATCTGTCTGCACGGAATGGGACATAGTTCTGCCATTTGGGCCGATGTTGCGACCCGACTTTCTGTTGCCTACCGGGTCGTCTGCCCCGACCTCCTCGGACATGGCGCATCCCCCACTCCCCCGGATCCCGCCGCCTACCGCCGCGAACGATCCCTCGAGGACATCGACGAGCTCATCGCCGAACATCGACAGGTCGGCGAAACCCCGTTCCTCATCGGGCACGGATTCGGCGGCTACCTTGCGCTCAGCTATGTGATCGAACGCGCAGACTCGGTTCGCGGACTCGGGCTTCTTGGCGCCACCGCCGGATTTGAAAACTTGGTGGCGCAGGTGCAATGGAACGACGCCACGCTCAACAACGCCGACGACTTGGGAATCGCCCCTGTCGCCTGCAACCTCGGCCTGATTCCCGACACGATAGTGATCGACCGACTCGAGGAAATCGACGTGCCAACACTGATCATGATCGGTGAAGATGATGCTGCCTTCAACGGCGCATCGCTCATTCTGGAGGCTCGCATCGCCGAAAACACGTTGGCGGTGGTGGAGGGGGCCCGGCACAACGCGCACCAGACCCATCCTGACGAAGTTGCTCGCCAGCTCCACCCCTTTCTTCGCGAAACCCTGCTCTAAGGGTTACTTCCCACCGCCGAGAACACTGCCAAGGATTGACCCGAGGCCACTGGTGTTGCCACCAAGCAAGCCACCAATCTCGCCCATGATGTTTCCGTCGCCATCGGCGTCGAGCAGGCCGAGCAGGCCGCCGAGCTCTGGTTCTTTCTCAACAACGACTGACTTTTCCTGAGCGAGCGACTGCGACACGGCGCCCTGGTCAAGTGAGTTCTCGTTGCGCATCTTGCCGATGAAGCCCATGACGATTGGCGCCAGGATAGGCAGCAAACGCATCACGGTTGCGATATCGAGGCCGCTCTTTTGTGACACGGCGGTCGCAACGTTGTCGTTTCGACCCCCGAAGATGTGACCGAGGATCTTCGCACCGTCGGCGAGACCGCCTCCACTGCCGCCGCCGCCGAGGAGACCGGCGAGGTCGCCGAGCACGGAACCATCATGGCCATCGAGTGCACCGAACAGCGCTGAGGCTCCTTGCGGCGACTGTGCGTTGTTCGCAAGACCACCGAGGAGCAAAGGAAGGGCTGCTGCGATGCCTCGTTGTGTCGCGCTCTGATCGCCGCCGATGGCGTTTGAGATCGAGGTCAGCTCGTTGCCAGTGCCAACCATTCCGAGCAGTTGTTCAAAAATTCCAGACATATGGGGGTCTCCTAGGAGATGGGGGTGCATTCCCACTTTGAGAAGCGATGCGATCGTACTGCATTTGGGCAGGTCGCCGCCCGAAACCCTATGGGCGATACGGCTACGCTGCCTCCATGTCCCCGGTCGTCCCTCGCCTCGGCGCGCTCATCGTCGCCATTCTGGTGCTGACGTCATGTGCGACACTGCGACCCGAACCCCCGCTCCAGGTCACCATGATCGCCCCCGGCGAGCCAGTTCTCGCCATCGTCGACAACTGCCCGGCGCTGCGGGAAGTTTCGCTGCGCGACGCCGATGGTGTGGTTTGGGGAGTCCTCCGTCGCAGCGCGTCACCCAACGCGGCTCAAATCGAGATGCGGATCGGCGGCACCCCGAATGGCTGGGATGCCATCACGCCGCTCGCAACGCCGATGCTTCCGTCGACCAGCTATACCCTTCGCACCAGCCCCGGCGGTAACGAGCTGACCTTTCAGATCGATCAGCTCGAGATCGGCCAAGCGTTCAGCGCAGACGGCAACCGAACGCTTGAACGAGCCGAAGCATCGGAGGGGTGCAACGCCGACGTGGCGTGGGGCAATCTCTGGCGCCAGGGGGCCGTGTTCTTCATCCTTGGGCTGCTCGCCCTTCTCCTAGTCGGCACCGTGCTCGCAAAGCTGTTGAGCGTCTTTGTTCCGACTCGCACCGACGCGTATTTCGAAGAGGAGACCGAGTACGGCGAGTGGGAAGAAGAACCCTGGCAAGAGGAGCCTTGGGAATAGCACTCTGTCAAGAGGAGCCTTGGGAATAGCGCTCTGGGAGTAACTCCGGCCTGAGCACACGCTCCCAAATCGATGCTGATATCATCAGCCGCACAAACCATCCGGGGAGCCCAAGAGCAGTTGGGCTGAGAGGACGAGCACGCTCGTCGACCCGCACACCTGAACTGGGTAATGCCAGCGGAGGAAGCCATGACCATCCTTTCAACCCTCTCTCGACCTTTTGCGATCCTCGTGATCGCCCTTGCGGTCTTCGCAAGTGCGTGCGGATCAGATGAGGCGTCGAGCATCACGCTGATCACTCATGATTCGTTCGCGATTTCGCCCGAAACGCTCGAAGCGTTCACCGCCGAAACCGGCATCGTCGTGGAACAACTGGCGTCGGGCGACGCTGGCCAGATGGTGAGCGAAGCCATCCTCACCGCGGGGAACCCCATTGGTGATGTCATGTTCGGCATCGACAACACATTCCTCCAACGGGGCCTCGACGCCGGTATCTTCACCTCCTACGAGTCGCCGAACCTCGTGAACGTTCCTGACGAGTTTCAACTCGACCCGACGCATCAGGTCACCCCGGTCGACTACGGCGACGTCTGTGCCAACTACTGGATCTCGGAGCTCGACGGCCCGGCTCCCACCAGCCTCGACGACCTGATCGACCCGGCGTATAGCGGCCAATTCGTCACGCCGAACCCCGAAACCTCTTCCCCGGGCCTAGCGTTCCTTCTCGCAACCATCGCCAAGTACGGCGACGGCTGGGAGGACTACTGGACATCGCTACGCACAAACGACGTGGCCATTACCGCCGGCTGGGACGACGCGTACTACGGCGAGTTCATCGCCGGCGGCGGCACACGCCCGATCGTGACGTCCTATGCGTCGAGCCCACCCGCCGAGGTGCTGTTTGCCGATCCGCCCGTCGATACGGCGCCAACTGGCGTGCTCCTCGACAGCTGCTTCCGCCAAATCGAGTTTGCCGGGGTACTCGACGGAAGCGAGAACACCGACGAGGCGCAGCAACTTATCGACTTTATGCTCACCCCGACCTTCCAAGAAGACGTCCCGCTCAACATGTTTGTCTTCCCGGTTCATGAGGGAGCGCAACTCCCGCCCGAATTCGTCGAGCACGCCCAAATCGCCGAGAACCCACTCACTATCGACCCGGCCACCATCGAAGCCAACCGCAACGCATGGACCGAGCGGTGGGTAGAACTCGTCCTGCGTTGATCTCGCATCGTCTCCTTCGTGGGACGGCACTCGCCATACCAATCGCGTTTGGCGCAATCTTTTTTGCCCTGCCAGTTGGGTCAATACTGCTCCGCGGTCTTCGCTCGGCAACGGGCGACCGAGTTCAGGAGGTTCTCACTGGCAGTTCATTTGCCGGGATCGTGTGGTTTTCTGTTTGGCAGGCGGTTGCGTCCACCATTTTGACCATCATCGTCGCGCTTCCCGCGGCCTACGTTCTGGCCCGCTACGACGTGGTTGGTCGAAGGGTCGTACGAGCGCTATTGGTGGTGCCCTTTGTTCTGCCTACCGTCGTTGTGGCCGGAGCGTTTGAGGCAGTGTTTACCCGTTTTGGGCTCGACGACGGCGCCGTTGTTCTCCGCCACACCCCCTGGGCGATCCTCCTTGCTCATGTCTTCTTCAACTACGCCGTGGTCGTGCGCATCGTGGGTACCTTTTGGGATCAGCTCGACCCAAGGCCCGAAGAAGCCGCCCGTGTCCTCGGCGCTTCGGCGCTCCAGACCGCAGTGCAGGTAACCCTCCCGCGACTTCGACCTGCGCTGGGCTCGGCAGCAGCGATCGTCTTCTTGTTTTCGTTTACCTCGTTTGGCGTCATCCTTCTGCTGGGCGGACCCGGCCTAGCGACCGTCGAAACCGAGATTTGGCGCTATGCCGTGAACCGCACCGAGTTCGACGTCGCCGCCGCATTAGCGCTCCTTCAGCTCCTGGCCGTGGTACTGCTTGTGATCCTCACCACCCGCACCGAAAAGACCCGCAGCGTCGATGCCGCAACCGTGGCTGGCCGAGGGCTCCGGAAACCCCAGGGCCGTCAATGGGCGCTCATCGCCTTCGTCGCCGCCAGCGCAGCCGTTCTGTTAGGCATCCCGATCCTGACGTTGATCGAACGGTCACTGGCCACCGGCGACGGCTACGGACTCGCCAACTACACGGCGCTCACCGAGCAAGTAAACCTCCTCCCCGCCTCGGCCGCGAAGGCCCTCGCCAACTCGCTTCTGTATGCGGCAATCGCGGCAGGAATCGCCGTCGTCATCGGTGGCCTCGCAGCTCTTTCGACCGGCGGAACCAATCGACTCGGCTCGATCCTCGATGTTGGCCTCACGCTGCCCCTCGGAACCTCGGCCGTCACCCTGGGACTCGGGATTCTCATCAGCCTCGATACTCCACCTTTGGACTTTCGAACTCGGTGGTGGATCGTGCCTGTCGCCCACGCGATGATCGGAATTCCCTTCGTGCTGCGGGGTGTTGTGCCAGCGGTGCGAGGCATCGGTCCACAGCTGCGCGAGGCGGCAGCAACACTCGGTGCGTCACCAACGAAGGTCATCCGCGAAGTCGACCTCCCGCTCGTGGCTCGCGCTTTGGTGGTAGGTGCGGCGTTTGCGTTTGCGGTGTCACTTGGCGAGTTCGGCGCGACATCGTTTGTGCCCCGAAGGCCCGAGACCATTACTGCCCCCATCGCCATCTTTCGGCTTCTCGGCCAACCTGGTGATGTCATTCGCGGGCAGGCCATGGCCCTTAGTGTGATCCTTATGGTGATCACCGGGCTCTCCGCCCTCCTCATCGAGCGGTTCTCAGGCACCTCGCGGGGACTGCTGTGACCGGACTCGCGATCGACAACGTGACGGTTACCTTTGGGGCAACCGTGGCGGTCGACGATGTGTCACTGCGAGTCGCTCCTGGTGAGATCGTTGCTCTGCTCGGCCCAAGCGGCTGCGGAAAGAGCACGCTTCTTCGGGTGATCGCAGGTCTCGAGCAACCCGCATCCGGCACGGTCGAATGGGACGGCGTCGACATCGGGGCACGGCCGCCGGAGGATCGAGGCTTTGGTTTGATGTTCCAAGATCATGCGCTCTTCCCCCATCGCAATGTGGCCGACAACGTCGCCTTCGGGCTCAAGATGCAAGGCAAGGGCCGCGCCGAACGCGAAGCTCGAGTAGCCCAGATACTCGAACTGGTCGACCTCGCTGGCTTTGGGAGCCGTCAGGTCGATTCGCTGTCGGGAGGTGAAGCGCAACGGGTTGCGCTTGCCCGAGCGCTTGCACCGTCGCCGCAACTCCTCATGCTCGATGAGCCGCTCGGCTCACTCGACCGCTCGCTCCGAGACCGCCTCGCCATCGACATTCGGGCCGTACTGAACGAGCTTGGCCAATCGGCAGTTCACGTCACCCACGACCAGGACGAGGCGTTCACGGTGGCCGACACCGTGGTGCTGATGCGAGACGGGAGCGTCCTGCGCCACGGAAGTCCCCAAGAGCTCTGGAACGATCCGCAAACCGCCTTTGCGGCCGACTTTCTCGGCCATCCGAACATCTTCGACGACGGCGCCGAGCTAGGAGGTCCGGCTGGACCAGCCGTCTTGCGAACCGAAGCGATCACATTCGTTGCTCCTGAAACAGCCGACTCCGTGACCGGCCATGTCTCGGCTGTCTGGTTTCGAGGCGATCACTTCCGAGTCCAGATCACGCTCGCCGGAGGCCAACAAGTGCTGGCTCTCTCGCCAGCGGCCGCCACAACTGGCGACCAGGTGCACATCCGTATCCGGCCAGATGGATTCTCTCACCTGTCGGACTAGAACCCTTTCGGTGTTCTCTCTGCGTTAACCGGGTTGTTCCCAGTGCATTTGATCGATCGGGCTTGGACCCGCTCCCAGCTGCCAGTCGACCGCCCCAGCAATGCTTAGCGTGACCCAGGCCTTTGCTTTGGCAAGAGCCTCATCAAGCGAATCCCCATGAGCGAGCCGGGCCGTTACCCCGGCCGAGAAGGTGTCGCCAGTCCCACGGGTATTGCTTGTCTCGATGTGTTCGGCCCGTAGTTCGCTGCCGTCACTCACGACGTCATGGCCCCGGTTTGTCACTACCGACAGCTGAGGCAACGCCAGATCGATGAGATCAGCCTCGAAACGATTTGGCGTGGCAAGAACCGCAAACGGCAACAAACGTTGGTACGCCTCGATGGTGCTGATTTGGACGAACGGCTTTCCCGTGCGGTTCACGAGCACCGGGTCGACCACCAGGTTCGGCAAACGACCTTGCGACGCATAGCTCGTGACGACATCGACCAGTCCGGCACTCGGGAGGAGTCCCGTCTTTACGGCGACCACGTCGAGATCACCGAGGATCCCATCGAGCTGCGCCTGGAGCTGTGCGGGTTCGACCGGCCAGAACGCGTTGACGGCTTCGGTGGTCTGGGCAGTGACTGCGGTAAGCGCCGTAGCACCATGCACGCCAAACGCAGCGAAGGTACGCAAGTCGGCCTGCATCCCGGCCCCGCCAATAGGATCGGAGCCTGCGATGGTGAGCACAACCGGTGGCGTCATAGGGGACAAAGGGTACGGCAACCGAAACGATTACCGTTGTTTGGCTCGGACCGAGATTCCCTCGGGCAACAGGTTGGCCTTCGCCCGCCCGTCCCAAACGGTCTCCTCAAGTTGTTCCGGGTCCATAGGCCGAGCGATCACATAGCCCTGGATCTGTTCACAACCGATCTCCCGGAGCTTCTCGAACTGGGGTGCGGTCTCAACACCTTCGGCCACGATCGTGACGCCGAGCGAACTACACATGGTGACGACCATGTCGACGATAGAGGTATCGGTTTTGTGTTCGATGCCATCGACGAGCATCCGGTCCATCTTCAGAACATCGAGCGGAAGTTCCTGCAGGTAACCGAGCGATGAGTAACCCGAACCAAAGTCGTCGACCGCAACAACAACACCGAGGCGACGGGAACCTTCAAGGTTGTCGCGAACGATGTCGAGATCTCGGACCACAGCGGTTTCGGTCATTTCGAGAATCAGGCTCGAGGGGTCGATACCCGACTCGTCGAGGAGCACCTTCAGCTCATCGACAAAGTCGAGTTTGGTGAGCTGCTGCGACGACACGTTGACCGACATCGATAGCGGAGCGTCACTATGGTCGGTGTTCCAAACCCTGAGTTGCTCGACGGCCATGCGCAAGAGCTTCGGGCCGAGTTTGCTGATGAGGCCAGATTGCTCGGCCATCTCGATGAACTGGTCGGGAGCGACCGGACCGTACCCTGGGCGATCCCACCGGGCGAGTGCTTCGACAAAGGCAACTTCGCCGGTATCGACATCGATAACCGGCTGGTAGGCGAACCGAAGTTCGTCGTTGCCGGTGGCCTTACGCAGCGCCATATCAAGGTCATGGCTCTGCGCTACCTCTTCACGCATGCCGGCGTCGAAGATCTCGATACGGTTTCGGCCGGTCTCTTTGGCCCGGTACATGGCGTTGTCGGCGTCGGCCAGAAGTTCTTCGGCATTGAGATCGACACCCGACGCCACAACGATGCCCACGCTGACCGAGGTAAACACCTCCTGGCCACCGATGATGAACGGTTCGTCGAGCGCTTCTCGAACCCGCTCACCCAAAGCCAAGGCGTCTGCTTCGCCACGGAGGCCTTCGGCGAGAATGACGAACTCGTCGCCACCGAATCGCGACAGGAGATCCGAGGGACGCAGCGCGATACGCGATCGCGACGTCACCTGACACAAAAGGTCATCACCTGCTTGGTGGCCAAGCGTGTCGTTGACTTGTTTAAATCGGTCAAGGTCGAGGAAGAGCAACGCCAGCGGGGCAAGGGTTTCCGCCGAGCGAAGGAGCGCCCGGTCGAGCTCTTCAGAAAGTACGTTTCGGTTTGGGAGGCCGGTCAAGGCGTCGTGATTGGCCTGATAGGCGAGCTCCTGTTCGAACGCGACCCGTTCGGAGATATCTCGGATCAAACCGGTGTAGGCGACCTCACTGTCAACACTGAGCCGGCTGACGGTGAGGTGGGTGGGCACCAAGGTCCCGTCAAACCGCTTTACCGAGATCTCAAGCCCCGAGCCACCAACTTCTTCGGCCGCCATGAAGGCGTGCCCCAACACGCTCGATGGTGGCATCACGAGGAACTCGTTCACCGACTCGCCGACCAGCTTCCGGGCATCGCCGCCAAAGATCTGCTCGGCCGCTGCGTTGACCGAAGTGACCACACCGAGCCGGTCGGTCTCGATGATGCCTTCCGCAGCGGTTTCGAGAATCGTCTGGGTTCGGGTCTCGGTTTCGACAAGTCGCTGGTTCGAATGCTCGAGAGCAACGGTTCTGCTGGCTTCCTGCTCAGCGTTGGCGACCAACTCGTTGGTCATGACGTTGAAGGCTCGGGAGAGTTGTCCAATCTCATCGTCACGGTGCACCTTTGCGCGCTGGCTGAGGTCTCCAGCTGCGACGGCATTCGCCACGTCGCGGAGTTCAGCAAGCGGACGAGTCACTCGTTGACCAACCCACCAACCAATGATCAGGATCAGCGCCAATCCAAGTCCAAGGCCGACAAGCAGGGCCAGGCGGAAGTCCTCAGACACATCCAATGCCTCGCCAATGTCCTGCTGCACCACAACACCCCAGTTGGACTCGCCAAGCGACTGGGTGGATGCGACGACCTCGATGCCTCGGTGATCCTCAAGACCAAAACTCGTTGTCGCCCGGCCATCGGCGGCGCGCGCAACCGGTGAGGTACTTTGTGAGAACCCCGACCATGTCTCGCCCCGCTCCGATGTGCGACTATCGAAAAGAAGCGCAACCGAACCTTCAGCCGTCGGCTCGACCAGCAGGGTTTCGCCGGTCCCGGCCAGCGCGGTGTAGTCGTTGATGATCTTGCGGAACGGAGCGGTTTCGTATTCGGCGAGAAGCCAACCAACGACTTGCCCGCCCACGATCACCCGGTCGACGATTTGGTGAACCGGCCGCCCGGCCCGGTCCCGAATCCGACCGATTGCTTGGGCACGGCCAGAGTCGTCGTCGAGACGAAAATCGAGTCCGTCGATCCGAGCCGCCATCGAGGAGTCCGTCGATACGCGGAGCTTTCCGTCGACCTGGAAGAGGGTAAGGGAAACCAGTTCGTCACCGTACAAGTCGATGACTTCCCGGAGATCGTTGGCGACCAACGCCGGATCGGTGAGCGACGGGTCATCGAGCACCCGACCAAAGGCCCGCTCCTGAGCGCCGAGTTCGATTTGCAGACGACTTAGTTGGTTGGCTGCCAACGCTTCGATGCGTTGCGTTGCATCGAGCTTTTGCGCCTCTTGCAACCGCTGCCAGCCAATGCCGCCGCCAACCATCAATGGCACAAAGGTCAGGAGAAAGAACGCAGAGGTCAGCAGCGGACGGAGCGGGAGCCGCGACACGCGGTCCAGCGCCGTGCGCAGAAGAAGGAGCTCTGATCGTTCAAACACCACCATCCCATCGGCACGGTGGGCGTTATCTCAACAATCCCCGGAAAGACGCTCTCTCTGAGGAGCTGCTGCTAGAAGCCTGATGCCAAGCGCGGTCGAACCGATTGCGCTGCCTTGGTGACGTCGGCGGGCATACGAAGTGTCGGCGCACCACCATCGCGCGTGAGTTCTTCGTCGCCTCCACCCGTCGTCGTGTCGGGGAGCACCGGCGCTTGCGGGGCGTCGCTTGGTTTGGCGAACAAATTCAGCGTGGAGAATGACCCGGCGAGTACTTCGGCGTGATCGGCCCTTAGCCACTGATCGAGCACGGTTGCGTAGACCTCGCGAAAGTCGACGGTGTGTTTCAGGTCGCCTCGATCATCAAGATTGTTGAGCGAGGGGGCCGAACCGTGAAAACCGGCTTTCACCGAGGGGCCAATCATGATCATTGGTCCGGCGGTTCCGTGGTCGGTTCCACGCGAATCGTTCGCCGCAACCCGTCGCCCGAATTCGGAGAAGGTCATCAAGACCACCCGGTTGCGAAACTTCGGCTTCAGGTTCGTGTAGAACCGAGTTACGGCATCGTCGAACTCTTTGAGTCGAGCAGCGTGGTCGCCTGCTTGATCATCATGGGTATCAAAGGTCTGAAAGCTTGTGCCGATTACTCGGGTGCCTACGTCGAGGTTGATGAGGTTGGCGGCAAGTCCAAGCTTGCGAATCAAGTTTCGTTCTTCTTGGTTGTCGGCATAGATCGGGTTGACCTTCTCGGCGACCCCGATTGCCGAACCGAGCTGGTTTGCCCATGCGGTTCCCATCGCCGAGTCGCCAGCGTCAGCTCGCGACATTTTGGAAAAGACGTTCACCAAGTCGTGTTCCCACTGGTCGGTGACGTCGGCGCCAAACAGGTTGCCGTCGGATGGGAGTCCGGTGGCGATGGAGCGTTGGCCAACCATAAGAAGCGGCACGCCGCTGTCGCCGATGTTGACGGCTCCGAGATCGCCGAGGCCGGCGCGTTCCATATACCGACCAAGCCAGCCGCTTGAACCGGGCCCATGGTTGCGGTTGGCAGACATCCAGGTTTTGATCGAGCTGAAATGACTGTGGTCGTCATCGGGGAAGCCGACGCCCTCAACAATGGCGACTTCGCCGTCGCGATAACGCTTTGCGAGTCCGCCGAGCATCGGGTGCAGGTACCGGTTCGGGGCAATTTTGTGCGACGTTGCCTCGTCGTTTGCGAGGGTCCTGCGGGCATCGTGGTATCGACCGCTATCGAGCGGGGCAATGGTGTTGAGACCATCATTCCCGCCTGCCATTTGGATGCAGACGAGAATACGGTCGTCGGCGCCAAGCGCCTGAGCGCTATCAGCAAACAAGGTTGGCCCAAGCGCCGCAGCGCCACCGAGGGCAAGTGATCCTTGAAGAAAACGGCGACGACGGATCGCGCCAGGTTGCGTATCGGCAACACTGAGTGATCGGAGGATGTCGCCGAGTTCGGCGTCGTGGGTTGGTAGAGGTCGCATAGCTGGCATGGTTGTCTCCCCTACGCCATCTGGAACTCGGGGCACAGGGCACCGAGAACAAAGCTGTTGGGCTGGATCGACCAGCTGTGTTTGTTGGCGTGTGCCGCGTTAACCCACGCTTCAATGCCCGCTCGCGTCTCGGCGCTGGGTTCATTGATGTCAAAGCTCGAGAAGATCAGATCAGCGGCTTCGCTTGCCGGGAGGTCCTCGATGCCGGCGAGCAGAGGAGTATCGCGGATCTTCCATTGCCATTCGGTCACGAAACGAGCTCGTGCCCAAGCGGTTGCGGTTGAGAGCCAGTACTCGTTTGTTCCCCAACCTGCGACGTCGGGTGGGTTGAACAAGATTTGCCCCATTGGCTCCATGTACCACCGCACTGGGATGTCATCGGTGGTCCAGCCGGTGACCTTCATGAGGGCAACGACGTACTCGACGGGGCTGCGCATGAGTGCATAGCGGGCATCGGGAGACCAGAAGTCATCTTCGAGAAGCACGGCCTTGACGAGTGCCTTCCCCTTCATGCCGGAGGCGATATAGGAGCGGGTCAGCCGGTTGAGGACCGCCTCTGATGGCGTGCCGGTTGCCAGGAACTTCCAAAGTTTCTCGGCGATGTAGCGGGCCGTCAGCTGTTGTTGGGATCCGTGGACGAGTTCTTGGATGGTGTCGGGACCATTCCAACGCTTCCGAATACCCCACAGCGTCTTGAAACCGCCATCGTGTTCGGACTTGTTGTACACGTAGGTCGGGTCGTACACCCAGCTGCCATTGCGGTTCACAAAACCTCGGGTGTTGTGACCCGTCCAGGCCTTGGCCATCGCGACAACATCGGCCTCGGAGAAGTTTCCAACGCCAACGGTAAACAGCTCCATGAGCTCCCGAGCGAAGTTCTCTTGCTCGGCCCCCGCAACATTGGTTTCGTTGTCGAGGTAGATAAGCATTGCTGGACCGAGCGAAACGTCGGTACAAAGTTCGGCGAGATCACCCATGCCCTTGGTACGAAACAGGTGGTTCTGGTCGTTCATGAGCTTCTGGTCATCGACCTTGTCCCATGAGGTTGCGAAGTGGCCGTGCCAGAACAGCGTCATCTTTTCGCGAAGTGGATCAGCACCCGTCGCCATTTCGGTGAGCCACCACTCTTGGGCGCGCAGGTTCTGCTGCCATTCGCTTTCGTTTGGGTGCTCGGGGGGCCGCGGCGCGTTGCCAAAGTCCATGACCGAGGCGACCGCCTCAGCGCGTGTGAGACCCTTGAGGTCTCGAGCCTGCCGTTTGGAACCGCCAAATCCTGCGCGACGAAGGAGATGGGCAGCGTCGTGAAACGACACGATGTCTGTTGCTGGCATTCGTTGTGTCCTTCTCCTGGCTTGATTGCCTGGAAAAGGCTTCGACCGAAGAACGACACAACTTGAAGGAATGATCAGACGAACAATTCGCCCGCCCGGGCGGTCTTTACCCGTTTACCGAGTGCTTTTAGCGGTTTGCTGGCTCAGCCAGCAGGCGTTCGACCTGGGCGATGAGGGCATCGACTCGCAGCGAAAGTTCGCCGACCCGAAGCTCAAGCGCATCTGGCGCGCCAAGTACACCGGGGGAAGGAGCGCTTGCGCCAACGCTGCCAGGAAGCGTAATCGCCGGCCGGGCGACCGCTGGTCGCAAATCGATCACGTCCGGCGCCGGCGAAGGCGGAGGAGCGGCATCGATACGTTGCACCGCGGTCCGCCGACGAGGGCGGGCCGAGCTCTGCCGCGCTTCGGTCTGTTGCACCGCCGCACGAAGGTGTGAACGGCTCACCCCAAGTTTCAACAGAAGCCGCTCGAGTGCCGGCGCTGCCACCGACAACACGCCAATGAGAAGATCGCTGTGCTGTACCGGTTGATCTTCGGCGTATCGTTCGGCAATCTCATACGCCCGCTCGGTGGCAACCGCTACCGGCAGCGCACCTCGCAGCGGCTCGCCACCCCACGTGGCCATCTCATGCATCGCTACCCGAGCCCGCTGCACGGTGATGCCATAGGCCGACAACACCGTGGGCCCCGACGATGCCTCGGGCCAAAGCAACGCCAAGAAAAGGTGTTCGGGTAAAACGAGTTTGCTCGCCAACAGACGCGCCTCTTGTTCAGAGGCAGCTCGTGCAAAATTGAGGACGGGGCTCGAGGGGAAAGCCATAGCGCAATGACCATATGCGCGTTTGGGAGCTAAGGGAAACTAACCGAAAGACACAAGCACGAATATCGCCTACTACTGAGCGATTATGACGCCCGCCTGATCGGTGGCGCCATCGGCAACCTCGCACTGCACATCGTTGTTCCGTACCTCAAAGTCGACACCGTCGAGATCCGTGAGCGGCGGATTCTGGTCGAAGGAAGGTGTGCCCACGATCTCGACCTCGACTCGGTCCGGGTTCGTGCCGGTAATTCGCGCATGTTCGGCGTAGGCATCGAGCAATACCTGTTCGGTAACCGTGTACGCCTGGCTCATACATTCGCTGCCACCGATAACCGTCTGCGCAAAGGCATACGCCGACGGCGTGAGACCCTCGCTATCGCTCACCCAAGGGAACGCATCGGTGATCTTGCCGATCAGGCCTTTGTCGAACGTCACGCTGTCGCGGGTAGCAACAGCATCGACTCGGGGCCGCACGAACTCGATCGCCTCAGCGGGGATAGTGACCTTTGTACGGCCATCCTCAAGTTGTTCGATCTGCACGAGTTCGGCGTTGACACAGGTGTCGACATCGCCGAACGCCTCCATCTCGACGGTGTCGGTCCGGTACACCCGACCGGCAAGTTCGTGTTCCTTTTTGCCTTCGATGGGCACAACCGCAGAGATTCGAGCTCGACAATCGAGGGCCAGTGGTTCGATGCGATAAATCTGGGCAGGGGCATCGGGGGCGATGACTGTCTTCGACGAGGCGACGTCGAGACTGATGTTGTTCCACGGCCAATTCACGCTGAAGACACCAGACGTAAGCAGGAGAGCAACGAGGAGGACCGCAACGACGACGGCCAACGACAAGATCTGGGGGACTTTCACGGCAAAGCCTTACGGGTAAGAAAGCTGGGGGGCGGTAGTACAACTATCTTTGCGTACAACCTCTTTACCTACAACACCTCTACCTACAACTAGGTCAGGCGGGGCCGAAATTCCCGAAACATCCGCCACACGAGGGTGACCGCCAAAACAGCCGCACCGGCAAGACCGGCCGCTTGCACCGCTTGGGTGAGCGTTTCGCCCGCCGTCTCGCCAAGTGTGCCGCTCGACGATGACCCGGGATCGATCGAATCGCCGCTGGCGTAGAGCGTGTAGCCGCAGGTAAGCGACGACTCGGCGCGAGCGGTTTCCAGATCGTAAGAAAGCACGATGTGGATCTCGGAATCGGCGGCGATCTCGGGCAACTCTTCACCCGGGTAGAACACGGCAAGAGGATTCTGAGCTCCACCCTTTTCGATGCCCAGGACCTCGACGATGACCGAATCATCGCCGCTCTCGTTCCCAGCCGTCGAACTTCCACCAGTACGAACATCGATGACCTTGCCGAGGACGATGGCGCTGGCGTCACCAATAAGGTCCTCCTGGGTCGGACACTCATCGTCGTCTTGGGCGAGAGCAGCCGGAGCAATGAAAACCGATCCGAAGACCACCCCGAAAACAACAAACAGAGCCGCGACACATGCGACGAAACTCCGAACGATGCGATTGATGCCCATATGACCCCCGACACAGCCTAGGGGATTCAGGCGCGCCGAGGACGGAACTCCGCTACTTCGTAGCTCTCTTCCCGGCGCTACTTCGTAGCTTTGGCTATTGCTGTCGCTAGCTGGGCTTTCGTCATTCCCGAACGGCCGGCGATCTCCAGCTTGCTGGCCTGGGCGTACAACTCATCGCGCGTCGGACCTGACGGAGCCGCTGACTTCTTTGCTGCCGGCTTCTTTGCTGCGGCCTTTTTCGCGGCGGGTTTCTTCGGAGCCGCTTTCTTCTTTGCCGCAGGCTTCTTTGCTGCTGGTTTCTTTGCGGACTTCGCCTTTACCGCCGGCTTGCTGGGTTTCGCTGACTTCTTTGCCGACGACTTCGCTGACGACTTGGCCTTACTCGCCTTGTCGGTCTTAGCCGCCTTGTCGGTCTTAGCGGCCTTGTCGGTCTTGTCGGCCTTGTCGGTCTTTGCTCCGGGGGCAGGTGTCCCGATCGTGGTGCGCAGCTGCTCCTCGACCTTTTGTTCGATTTGTTCCGCGAGTGACTGCAATTTGCTCACGACTTCGGTGAGCCCTGCAGCAACCGCTTCAAAGACTTGCTGACCGACTTCTTCGGCCTTTGCGAGTGGATCGTTGTTCTTTGCCATAGATCGACACTACCGGAAACCACATCGATTTCGTCAGAACGTGCAGGTCCTAGACCCGAGCGACCTATCTTCGATCAGCAAGAAAGGGAAAAGTCGTCCGGGTCTGGGCAACAATCTGCGGGTCGACGGTGGCCCGCAAAATCGCCTCATCAGTGCCGGCCTGAGCCAGTACTTCTCCCAAAGGCGAGAAGATACGGCTATCGCCGCTATACCGGAGCCCCCCACCGGCGCCCACTCGATTGATGCCCACAACGTACGCCTGGTTCTCAATAGCTCGGGCCGCCAACAACCCCAGCCAGTGCTCGCGGCGCGCTTCGGGCCAGTTCGCCACGACCAGATACAGATCGGTCTGTGTGGCAACGTCCCAGAATTCGGGGGCGAACCGAAGGTCGTAACAAATAAATGGCGACACGCGCACGTCTCCAACCAAAAGAGGCGTTGTCCCCGAACCGGCGTCATAGAACTCGTGTTCGCCGGCAAACGAGAACGGATGGGTCTTGGTGTATCGATCAACCGATCCGTCCGGCGAGACCATCATGAACTGGTTGACCGGTCGCTCGAAGTCGGCATCGACCGCCGGCCGCGACGCTGCAATACGAACCCCATGCTCCGCCGCCTGAGACCGGAGAAACGATTCGGTAGGGCCGTCGGCGGGTTCCGCCAACCGGCTCGCCTCCATCGAAAAACCGGTGGCAAACATTTCGCTGAGGACAACCAGGTCAGCGTCGACAGCTGCTTCAGCAATAAGCGGACCCAGCCGGGCGAAGTTCTGCTCCGGATCTTCCCAAAAGATGTCGTGCTGCACACCGGCGATTCGAAGCATGAGACAACCCTACAAAACGACGACCGCCGAACCCGGACTGGATGTACCAGCGCGGATCCGGCGGATCGCTTGCATGTGTTTTCGGTGCGTACCGGTCGGTGACGCTTAACGCTTGAGCTTGCAGCTCTTCATCGTGCCCTTGTCCTTGCTGAGACCAAAGGCATTGGAGAAGCAAATGTCTCGGTTGCCCTTCCCGCCGATAAGCGTGTCCTTGCCACCGTTGCCGCAGAGGATGTCGTTGCCACCCAGGCCTTCGATGCGGTCGTTGCCGTTGAAGCCGACGATGACATCGGAGCGGTTGGTGCCCTTCAATTTGTCAGCCTTGTTGGTACCCATGATTGTGGCGAGTCGCCCACCGCATGGTGCGCTCGGAGCAATTGCCTCACCGTAACCAAAGGTCGAATCAGGGCCCTTCGTTCCACGGTCGACCGCATAGCGGGTGAGGAACGCCTCGAGCTGGGCTGGGGTGGTAGCGAGTCGAGCCGACAAGACCAGGGCTGCGTAACCGGCAACCGCTGGCGTCGCTGCGCTCGTCCCATTGAAACAGGTATTGCCGTACGCCACGGTCTGTACGCAAGATGCGCCCGAGATTCGAGGAGTGATCCGACCATCGTTGGTTGGACCCTGCGAGCTGTAGGCAGCAATCGCCTTGCCGCGAGCAGGATCGATAGCACCGACACCCATCACGCCAGGGATCTTGCTATCGACGATCGGCACTGCGGCTGAGTATGCATCCTGCCAGTACTCGAGAACGCCATTGCCGACCATGATCTCGATGATGTCGCCATTCGAGCCGTTCCCGACTGCCGACCGCTGGAGAAACAGGAAGCCCGGTTCGCCGGTGTTGCAGTTGGAACCCTGAGCATATTCGAGCGGAAGTTGGCCGTTTGCGCCCTGTGGATCTTCGCCGGTGCTCACGAGCTGGTTGTTGAGGTTCACCACGGCGATGTCGTAGTCGGTGGCGTTGGTTGCCGAGAACTGGAACTTGTTCGACGTGGTCGTGAAGTCGTTCCAGCGGGTCGAAATGACTCCGGCCGAGCAGGAGAAGAAGCCCAACGACTCATCGCCGGGAGCGAACTCGTGGAAGCCGTTGCCATCGGTGTCGGTGAAGACGCCGCGGTAGTAGATGCCATCGCGTTGCTGGGCTTCATTGCCGCCCGAGTTACCTGCGGCGGCGAAGAATGCCACGCCATTTGCTGCTGCTTTGGCCGCAATAGCGTTTTCGACACCCCGACCATCGCCGGGCGAACGGAAGGCAATGCCACCCTGGGACATCGAGATGATGTCGGCGCCTTGGGCAATGGCCCAGTTGGTAGCGGCGATGACGTCGTTGGTGCGTCGAGCGGTTGCCAGGTAGAGCTCAGCGGAAGGCGCAAGTTCGTGGATGATCTCGGCAACGCCGACTCCGTGTTGGGCCGTCGCTCCGTTCACGGTCCAGATCTTGCAGGCTTGGCCGCCGTCGCGACAGAAGGTCTTCTTTGGCTTCGGCACGTCTTTCGAGCGTTGCGACTTGGTCCACGTGGTTCCGCCGAACGCATCGATGATGACGATCTTGACGCCTTTGCCCGTGGTGCCAGCTTGATGCCAACGGGTGGCCCCGATCTTGGCGATCTGTTCGCCCTTGACCTGACCCTTGTTGGCGTTCGTCGAAAGCGACGGAATAACCCCAAGGACACCATCGATGTTGTTGATATCCGCGAGGATGAGCTGGTTGACCTTGGCGTGAACAGCGAGTCCTTCGCTGATGCCTTCAACCGAGCCGCCCAAGGCTTCGACCTGCGCAGCGACACCTTCGGTGTCGGTTGTTAGCACTTCGACCAGAAGCGAGCCGTCGGCCGCTTGGAGCCCACTGAATTGTGATGCCGCCACACCTGGTGCAGCTGCTGACGCTGCCGAGATGTCAAAGTCGCCGGCCAGGTCGGCTGAGTTGATTCCCGAGAAGTCCGGTTCGACCTCCCCTGATGCCGTGGCGGTGGATGGCGAGACCGAAAGCATCGCTGCCACCATCGCCAAAACCGTTACTAGTAGCACGGCAGCTTTCGCTGCACCCGCCGTTGCCAGCCGTTCACTCATCGTTCGCCCACGCTTTCTGTTGGTATGCGCCGTCGCCAACGGTCGCATTTTCTCCCCCACCGGTGGCTGCCAGCTTGGCAGCTTCTGTCCGGTGACGCCATCTCGACTTCTTTCCACAGCGGCTGCGGAACGAGTGTCAAACTCGAGACAGGTATCACTTTTCCAAGCATTTGGAGGAAAAACAAACGCGGACAGTGTTTTTTCTCCGTCGTTTGGTTGACTCCCCTTCGGAAATCCACTCGTGTTCTCTTGTTCGCCCATGACGTCCTCGCTCGCATTTGGTTGGTGTGTTCGGATTGCTCCACCTCTGAGATGCGCCCACTTGTCGGGAAAGTTTCGGCGTCGCCAAGTTTCTTTTCCGCAAACTAGAGTGCTGCTGTGAGTGAACTTTCTTGGAGTAACGACGCCGCGAGCAGCGCCCGCCGACCCATCGTTGTGGCCGCATTCGCCGGCTATTTCAACGCCGGTGGGGCCGCAACGGCAGCCATCGACTGGCTCCATGAGCAACACGACCCGGACGAACTGGCCATTATCGACCCCGAGACCTTCTTCGACTTCCAACAAGAACGGCCGCAGGTCCGGTTGGTCGAGGGAAAGCGCATCATCGACTGGCCCGACACTCGTTGTTATGCCCTTAGCCCCGGTGAAGAACACGATGTTCTTACGATTACCGGCGTCGAACCCCATCTCCGCTGGCGCACCTTCGCCGAACAAGTCGTCGAGATCGGCCGAGAAACCGGCGCCGAGCTCTTCGTAACCCTCGGAGCAGCCCCGGGCGTTGTGCCCCACACCAGGCCTATCGAAGTGGTGGGCAGCGCCACCGATGCCGAACTCGCGTTGCGTCTTGGTCTTGGTCGGCCGAGCTACGAGGGGCCAAGCGGCGTCATGGGCGTTCTCCACGACGCCATCGACTCGGCCGGAATGCCGGTGATATCGCTTCGCGTCTCGGTACCGCACTACGTCATGGGCGAGCCCAGCCCGAAAGCCACCCAGGCGCTACTTCGGAAGCTCGAGCAGGTCACGGGCGTGCCAACCAACGGCGACGGACTCGACCAGCAGGCCAAGAGCTGGCAATCGATGGTCGATGCTGCCGTGGTCAATGATCCCGAAGTTCTGTCCTATGTGGGCGAACTCGAAGCGACATTCGACGCGAAAGACTCCCTCGACATCACCGTCGACTTGGCCGCCGAGGTCGAGAACTTTCTGCGCGAACGCAACGAAGGCAACTAACGAGCCAGTTGCAGTTCGTCAACGTCGCCGTTCTGGACCAGCACTCCCCTCCCGGGAATCGCTGGCGTCGTGGTTCGGCTTGGCAGGTCGATACCCACCACGTCGCCGTCGAGAATGTCGGGCCACAACAACACACCACGTCGAGTCTGTTTGAACTCGTTCGTCCAGTGGCCGTACGCCGAACGAAGAAGATCGACCCGCCCCGCTGCGATGAGATGGACCGGGCTGTCTCGCTGGGCCAAGAGTTGCATGAACACTTCATGGTCGGAGATCGTCTCGACATCGTCGATGAGCACAACCACACGGCCCGAATGACCCCTGAACGCAGCGAGCGCCTCGATCGACACCGTCTCGATGCTGCCCGCTGGGCTCTGATCGCCCAACCACCGCACCACACAATCGGCCGAGTCCATCAGCTGCCACGCAATGCTCAACAGCGCCGAGGTTTTGCCACTGCGGCCAGGTCCAACGACGAGTGCATGGTCGCCTCTGGCAAGCGAAAACCCTGCCGTCACCAGATCGGCGCTCCGTAATCCAAGCGGGATCCAAAGGCGGTCGCCGTCGAGCGAAGCCTTTGGGGTCAGTGTCGTTCGGGAGAGTTCGTTCTCGAGAATCCCAACCACCAGTGGTGGATGTTTGGCCGGCTCATGGGAGGCCGCCACTTCGACGTCAGCGTCATCGCAGAGCGCCACCTGCACCTCGAGGCCGTGCGGAGCAAGGTAGCCACGTCCGGCCGGCGGGTCGGGGTCGACGGCCCCCAGCACGCCGATCTCCCGCAGTTCTATCGTGTCGCTGGTTCGGAGGTACAGCCGAAACCTAGTGGCCGCCGCAAAGTGTCGAAGCTCAGTTGGCGTCGAGGCTGACACGAGTGAGTACACCCCGACCGAAGGCCCATCGAGATAGATGGTGTCGAGAAGGTCGAGCAGGTCGTACCGGTCGTCGTTTTCTCGACGGAACGTGTCGAGCCCGTCGAGCACTAAGAGGATTGGCGGGCCCGGTGCTTCGGTACCGGCTTTGCGCACCTTGATCTCGCGAGCCAGCAGGTCCAAGAGCCGTCGTTGTCGTTCGAATTCGACCGGGCCGACCACCGCTCCTACGTGCGGGATCGCGGCCAGGTCGCCAAACTCGCCCCGACCAAGATCGAGCACGTAGAGATGCAGTTGGTCGGGGGTGAACTTTTGACACGCCGCAATGACCAAGGTGCGAAGCGTGCTGGTTCGGCCGCTCTTGGCGGTGCCAGCGACAAACCCGTTGCCAGCGGTGGGATTCCACTGCGCCGCAATCTTCTGCTGATTGCCGGGATCATCGACTTCGCCAAAGAGCGCACCGATTTCGTCGAACGGTGCGTATCGACGACGGACCTCGCCGAGCAACAGCGTGGTGTCGAGAGGCGCAGGCCACGGACAGCGAGGGTCGGTGAACCCTTGCGCACGATGCACCTCGGCGATCGACTCGACAAGCACGTCAAGGTCGGTGCGCGGTTCGGGCTCATTCATCTCAGCCGTTGGTGACAGCGCTGGCACTAGAACCGGCAGAGTCGGCAGAACCGGCAGAACCGGCAGAGCCGCTAGTGGCAACTGGCCAAAGCCCACCGGCGACACGAAAGCGACGTCGGCTTCCGAGACCGGTCCCGTGGCGAGGGCAGACTGAAAGTTCACCAACTGGCCAGGCCCTAAGCGGAGGCACGCCCGCCCCGGGGCATCTCTGCCAATCGAGGCGGCGGCGTCGGTGCCGATCACGTCGACCGAATCCACCGAATCCAGCATGCGCAGCGCAATCCGCAGGTTGGTATTGGTTCGAATGTTGTCGTTGATCGACCCGCTCGGACGTTGTGTTGCGAGCACCAAATGCACACCGAGACTTCGGCCCCGCTGGGCCACTCCCACCAACGAATCGACAAACTCTGGAAGCTCACTGACCAAGGTCGCAAACTCATCGATGACCACGACCAGACGCGGAAGAGGTTCGAGTGCGGCATTGCCATCGCGGCGGCGTCGATACGACTCGATCGAGTCGGCGCCCGACTTCCGCAGGAGCCGCTCGCGGTACTCGAGTTCGGCATTGAGACACCGCAAGGCGCGCTCGCTCAGTTGCGGATCGAGATCGGTAACGACGCCGACGGTGTGCGGCAGATCGGCGCATCGATCGAAGGCGCTTCCGCCCTTGTAGTCGATAAGAAGAAAGGCCAGATGTTCGGCATCCGCCGACGCCGACATCGAGGCGATCATCGATCGGAGGAGTTCGCTCTTTCCCGAACCGGTCGTTCCGCCGATGAGCGCGTGCGGTCCATCGGTGACGAGGTCGACGACAACCGGCCCGTGTTCGTCGCTGCCGATCGGGGTCGGCAAACCAGGGTTGTTTCGACACATGGCCCAGCGGCGGGCGATGGTGTTTGGGTCAATCGGCCCGCCAAGCACCGACCCGAGCGAGACTCGGTTGGGAATTCCGGCTCCGGCCGCACTGACCTCGGGGTCGTCGAACCGGGCGAGTGCCGATGCCAAGGCCCAACCGGTGGCGCTCGACATTCCATCGAGGACTACCTCGACAGGTGACTTCACTTTGCTCGGGTCGACGAGAAGGCCGATGCCGTCGTCGCCGGCCGTTTCGATGACCACCGAGGTTTGAGACGGGAACCAATCGAGACTCTCGGCAATGACGACAAGTGCACAACCATCGAGACCGGCCAGCGCTCGAACCGCGGCATGGCGTCCAGCGTGGAACTCGGGGCCATCGACGATCACGACGGTACGAAACGACGACTCGGTCCCATGTTGCCGGGCCACGATGTCGGCTGCCGCAGCCACGGTTGTGGCGATGAGGGGTTTGTTGGTCGCCGATCGCCGGTCGGCCACATGGGGAAGTAGCCCAACCCAGCCCCAAGCCTCGGATTGATCAGCAGAGCACAGCACGACGAGTTCGACATCGGCGGGACCTTGGTTACAAACGACGTTGCCAACAAAGGACCGCACCACCGACTGGGCCACACTGCGCCGTCCGGTGACGCCGGTGACCGATCCCGACTCGAGGGAGACTTCAACCGGCACGTTTTGAAGCATGCCGACTCGATCGAGTAGCTCGACCACCTCGGGTTCGGCCGGCGCTTTGGGCGTTGACTGGACCTCCGGCGGCTGCGTCACGGCCGTGTCGAGGCGAAGATGGCCATGGCCGACCGTTACCTCGAGGAAGTCGGCGTGGCCGGGACGGCGCTCCCAAAGGTGGACACTTGGAGCGCTTGCCCGGCGACGCAGCTCGGCAAGATCGACGTGGCGGTCCTCGCGTCGCTGCCGCTCATGAACAAGACGGCTGCGGAGATCCGCCTCGAAGCGCTCGAGGTTTTGGGCAAAGGCCTTCTCGATCTGTTTGTGCTCGCGCCGAAGCCGATGTTTGTCCTCCCAGAGGTTCATCAGAGACATGATCGGACTCAAAATCATGAACAACGCATAGAGCGGATTCCACAACAATGCCATCGCCACACCCATGATGAGCGGCGCCACAATCACCGCCCACGAGAACCGTGGCCGGTAGTGCTCGGGGCTTTTCCGAACGGGCAGTTCCAGCGGCACCGGAGACTCCGGCAACTCCTGACGGGGCATTCGGTTGAACACCAAGAGTGTTCCCGTTCCCGCATGCGTGCGCTGGGCGGCCAAGTGATGTGGAGCGTCCAACGATGGCCGGCGGGCCCGCACCGTGGCCGATCCGAGGCGCACTGCTTGGCCCCATGCCAGCGGCTCGATCTGGTCGACCTTGCGGTCGTCAACCCGTACACCGTTGACAGATCCGACGTCGGCAATCGCCAGCGCTCCGGCGTTGGACACCTCAAGGCGGGCATGACGCCGAGAGACCGTTGGCAGACCCACGACCACGTCGGCGAACTCCGACCGTCCAACCAAATACCGACCCGGCTGGATCATCTGACGAATTCCCGAGTCGAGGCCGGCAACCACGTCGATGGATCCCAACGATGCACGTTGTCGGAAGGCTTCGGACAGCTCCGCGAGCCGCGAGCCCGGGTGGAGAGGCAGAGAAGCGAGGCGATCGTCACGCCGAACCGGCACCCCGTCGACGCTGACGACATCCCCGAACCCCGCCGTTGCAGGCAGGGCGTCCAGGACATCACCGACGGTCTCGCCGGACTGGGTACGACCATCGTCGGTTGCCAGCGATAGCGCCACAATCAGCGGACCGTCTCTGGTATCGACAACGATCTTCATGCCGGTACCTCATCGAGATGATTGCGCCTCGTTCTCTGTACCTCTCCCATGCCGAGCTCTCCCCCCTTAGGAATCCATTGCCGTTACGGCATTGGCTCGCTCCTTGCCGATAAACGCCCCGTTCTCCCGGAGCGCGGCTTGGAGTTTGATGAGGTTGGGAGCGAACTCTGACTCCCAAAGTTGACGAAACTGGCGAGCCCGCCGCCCATCCCAAGTCGTGCCAGCGAGCAGGCTGTTTAGCGATGTTTGGAGTTGTTCCACCTCGCTGCTGCGAGCCATGAATTCCTTCTTGAGGTTGACCATGTCGGCCTTGTTCATAATCAGAACTTCGTTACTCATTTTTGATGCTCTTTCCGTTTGGTTTGTTATCGATGACTTTTCATCAGTCACGGCATTTCGAGGGGAAGTCGAAAGGCTTTGGTTGCCGACCTGACCAGCTGGTCACGAGGTATGCACCTCAACCTCTTGCACCCCTTTGGTCGCCCATTCGGTGATGAGGTCCCAGAGCCGGAGGTAATGGCGGGCAAGGTCGGAGTCGCTGGTGGTCGCTTCGGCGAAGCCCTCGAGGAAGTCGCCGTAGCCCGGGTCGGAGATTGGCGGCGGAATGAGATTTCCGTCGATAACGAACTCGCGAAGCCCAGCCACGTTGTCGACGGCCCCTGGGTGGTAGCCGAGGAGCTGGGCAAAGAGCGCAATCTGTAGCGGACGCACATCTTCAATGTCGTTGGAGCCACCGAACCCATCGATCGTGAAGAACAACTCGGCTAGCACGTCGGCAATCGAGTCGACATCGATTGGCGAAACCACGCCGCCAGCGTCGGCAATGAACGCGAATGAGCTGTTGGCGAACCGGCGAAACATCAACCGAAGGAGCTGGAGATTCATGGTCGTGCCGGGGATCAAAACTCCGGGCGCAATCGTCATCGCCGCTGACCACACCAGGTCGATGAGCGCTCGCCACTCCGACACCTTTTTCGGACCAGCCGGGCTTTCGCTTACGGCAAAGGTGAGGAACGCCAACACCGTCTTGAGTTGATCCAGCGGTATCGCGGCATTCAACTCACCCGCAACTGGGTTGGCTTCGAAGCGGGCTACCAAGGTGGGGACCACCGACGCTAGGAACCCGCTGGCGCCAACGATCAATGCCGCCATGGCATCGTCGCTAACCGCCATCCACCGAGCGAAGGCGCCCGAAGACTCGCCGAGTGGCCACCCACCTCCGGCCATCTCGGTGAAATGCCAAGAAGTAAGCCGAGCGGCGGCATCGCGGACTGGATCGCCGTTGATCGTCGCGTCAGGAGCGGTATCACGAAGCGCCAACAACATGTCGTAGCTCTCGGCAAGCGCCTTCGTGAATCCGGCGATCGCTTTCGGGTCGCCGCTTGTCGCTCGATCGAAGAGCGCCGCAAGATGCTGGTCGGCGAGGGCGAGGAGGTTGCCGACCACTCGATTCGCTTCGGAAAGCGATTCGGCCGCGCTCTGACCGTTCGCGAGTTCGGTGGGCACGTCGAGGAGAAGCTCGACCATTCCAGACATCTGTGCGAGCTCGAACGCTACCGCCGGATCGGTGACCGACCCGAGGACGCTGACGACTGGGTTCTCAAACCGAAAGAGCCACGCCCGTGCGGCGCTGTCGCTCTCGGCAAGGACTGTTGGGAGGGTCGCATAGCGCCAGGCGAAGGTCGGGTCCGACATCAGCGCGGCAACGCTGTCGAGCACCTCGGCGACCAATGCTGCTGGATAGCCGCCTGATCGCAGCAACATCACCATGCGGAGCACATCGAGCGGCTCGTCGCCTTGAAAAAGGTGGGCGGCATCGAGCGGCTGTGCTGAGTGAGCGTAGGCAACGAGCAACCCGAGCGGTGTCACGAGATCCTCGACACCAGCGATGAGGTCGGGGTGGGTGAGGAGGCGGTCGACATCGGCGGCGGTAAGTCGGCGGATGACATCGATCGCCACCCCGGTGTGGCCGGCCGAGCGGGCGAGCAGCTCCTCGAGGGTTTCGCGAATGGCCTGCAGATCGTTGCCGGTGCGAAGTCGGCTTACGAGTTCGGTCGTGGCGATCCGTTGCAAAGCCGGAAGGCGCCGAGGCAATTCGAGAACTTGTAAGCGGTGCCCACCACGATCCGGATACCGGGCGCGAATGTAGTTGAGACGCCACTCGAGGTCTCGGGCTCCAGCCTCGGTGCGCTCGATCAACCCTCGCAGCACGTCGGGCACCGACCCGTAACCCGGGCCCATATGGGCTTGCGCACTCGACCAGGGTGGGGCCAGCTTGCGTCGGACTTCGTCGAGAGCCCGGCTGGTGGACCGGTAGGTGTCGACAAGGATGTCTGCGGCCTCGAGGTCGATGGCGAGCTTTTCGGTTCCGCCGCTCACGAGTCGCCTGCCTCCCGCTCTGCTTTTGCTGCTGCTTCTTTGGCTGCTGCTTCTTCTTTGGCTGCAGCTTCCTCATCGCGAAGCGTCCGTGCGTGACGACTGGCCGAACGGGCATCGGCATCGGCGCCGAGCGCAGCCCGCTCGAGAGCGGCCGCCATGAGCGCGGTGGCCTCGCTCGCCGACCCGCAGCTCGCTCGTATCGACGCCAGTTCTTGACGCGACCGGTGAGCAGCAGCGCTTATCCAGATTCCTTCGAGGTGACGGCTGCTGGCGAGGTCGTACGCCGAGGTGAGGGGCGCCGAAATCGAGCGGATCGAACGAGCGAGTTCGCGAAATTCGCGCGCCAGCCCCGAGGCCTCCTTTGCCTGCCGCTCATACTCGCGAATCGAAAATCCTGTTGCCGACGGCACGACAAGCGCCTTCCCAAACCAACATCCGCTCCATCACCAAGGATGCGCGGACGGAAATCGCTTGCGTCTACCGAAAGCGTTTCTGAAGTTGTCGGGGGAAGTGGACAACAGTCGCCGATAAGCGGGGCAGGAACGCCCTCAGCCGTAACACGTCATCGGCTTGTGCTTGATATATATTGAAATTACATGAAAAGCACTATAGTGCCAAACCGAAGATTCCTAGTCGGTATCGGAACGCAGAACCGCTAGCGGCGTGCGGAACAAGATCTTCAGGTCGGTGAAGAGACTCACGGTCTGCACGTATTCGAGATCGAGCATGACGCCGTCGATGATGTCGCCACGGCGTTCGGGCGAAATCTGCCAAAGTCCCGTCATACCGGGCTTTACCTGGTTACGAGGATGGTCGACCAGCCCGTGCTGGGCAGCCTTGCCCCACACCTCAGGCCGGGGACCGACCAAGCTCATCTTGCCCGAAAGCACGTTGAAGATCTGGGGAAGCTCGTCGAGGCTCAGCGCACGGAGCAAACGACTTCCAAGAGTGGTTCGGTCGTACACGTCGACCACGAGACCAACAGCGTTACCGTCGGTCAGATCGATGATCGGCTCAGGCCGCATCGTGCGGTACTTGAGAATCCGAAACGGACGGCCATCCTCGCCAACGCGAAGCTGCCGGTAGAACAGCGGGCGACCAATCGATAGCACGACCACCAAAGCAGCGAACGCCAGCAATGGCACCATGGCAACCGCGATCAGCGAACCGACCACAAGGTCGAAGGCGCGTTTGCCTGTGGTGGCGTACCACGTAGGTATCAGCGCCGGAGTGGCGAGGCTACGCGGGGATGTAAGTACCCGTCCGTTGAATGGGGGGAACTCTGTTGTTGAAGCTTGTACGAGCTCGGAGTCCGAGGGCTCGGTAACAGCCATTTTCACTTCCGGTGGTTGGGTTCTCCGCCCTTACACCAGTACGAACATGTCGAGAGGACTCGACCACGCAACGCTACCGGGCGAATTCGCCGGAACAACCTTCCCGCAGAATTTCCCCAGCGCGTGCGCAACACGTTCAGCTCGGACGAACAAGCGCGTCACGCTCCGCTGCGACCTGTGCCCGGGCGTCGCAACCTTCGAGGTGATCGTTGACCAATCCCATCGCCTGCATGAGGGCGTACATCGTCGTCGGACCAACAAACTTCCACCCTCGTTTCTTCAGATCCTTGCTCAGTGCCGTCGACTCGGGCGTTACCGCCAGAGGCGCAAGCGACGTGTAGTCGGCCCTGACCGGCCGGGCCTCGGGTCCAGGTTCGAATTGCCAGAAATAGGCGGCGATACTCGAGAACTCGTCGAGCATCTCCGAGGCCCGTTGGGCGTTGTTGATCGTGGCCTCGATCTTGCCACGATGCCGAATAATTCCGGCATCAGTCAGAAGGCGGTCGACATCAGCAGATGTGAACGACGCCACCGTTTCGGGATCAAAACCAGCGAACCCTGCTCGAAAGTTCTCGCGTTTGCGAAGGATCGTGAGCCAGCTCAGACCCGCTTGAAAGCCTTCGAGACATACCTTTTCGAACAGCTGCACATCATTGGTTGTTGGCCGACCCCACTCGGTGTCGTGGTAGTGACGGTAGAGGCCATCGTCGCCCGCCCACCAACATCCGGTAGCGCCATCTTCGTAGGCGAGAAGCCCCTCGGGCAGGTCGTTGGTCATCGCCTAACAGTATCCGGCCCTAGGACTGGCTCCTTAACGGCTGACTCTCCTAAGGCTTCTCACCGTTTTTGCCGATGTTAGGACTACATGGCGACGCATCTCCCACCTCCGATTCCCCCGTCAGCAGACCTGCTGGCACTTGTGCGCGCCTCGTTTCGCGGAGCGCCGCACCCGATCGTCCTCTTCAACGAGAACCTTCGGGTCCTCACGGCCAACCCCGCAGCGGCCGAATTGCTTGGCTGCACCGTGGCTGGAGCGGTTGGAAAACCCGTCTTCGCCAACCTCAAAGACATCGACCCCGACGACCTCAACGCATTGAGCGAGCTCCTTCGCCACGAACGACAAACCGTTGAAATCGACCTCGCTGCAGGAGCGTTAGCGGTCGTGACCGGGTTCGAAGACCCCGACGCTGCTGGACACCTCCTCCTGCAACACGTCGAACACGCCGACAAAAACCTCTTTGCGCTTCACGTCACCACAACAAGCGAACAGCGGGGGGCCGAGCTGGCCTACCAGCGATCGCTTCGACTCGAATCGCTCCTCAGCTCGATCAGCGCCGACTTCCTCGACACTCGATGGGAATCGGTCAACGACGACGTTCGACGAGCCATGGGCCGCCTCGGTCGGGTCCTCGACCTCGTGCGACTCCAAGTCCGCGAGACATCGCTGGCTTCCAAGACCTCTCGCCTCATCGTCGAGTGGGCCGCCCCCGGCTTCCCCGAAAGCGATGCCGTCAACCACTCGATCTCATTCTCGAGCCTCTCCCCTCTCTCCCCCCTCTCTCCGGGTGCAGAGAGCCCCGACGCAAACCATCCTGGCTCAGACAGGTCTGAAACGTTCTCGACCGTCACCCCCATCTCTGGTTCGGTCGCAAACCTCGGCCTCGGCCTCGCCCTCTGCGCCGCCGACCCGGACGACTCAGCAATCGTTACCCCCATCGCCATTGGTCGCCACCAAGTCGGTGCCGTCGTCGCTCAGCGAAGCTCGGGACAGGAATGGACCGACGACGAGACTCACGCACTCTCGACCTTTGCCAACCTCGTCATGCAGCTGCGAAGCCGCAGCACCGTCGAGGCCGCAAGCCGTCAACGCCTGAGCGTCGAGGATCTGGTTCGCCAGGTCGCAACCGACCTCATCGACGTCACCCCCGAAGATGCCCGCGAAACAACCGAGGCCGCGCTTGCCCGACTCGGTGTCTTCTTCGATGTGCGCCGAGTGATGCGCTGGCGTTTCGAAGCCGACGGCAGCAAACTCACCGCTACCGAAGCCTGGAGCGGCGACGCCGTCGAAGGTCTCGGCCTCCGACCGCGAGAACTCACCGTCAAGCGCCACCCCGAACTTCATGAAGTGATCGGCCTTTCCGAGCCCGTGGGCCACCTCTTCGATACCGAACACCTCTTCGGCGGCCGCACTGGCGAAGGCAACCCCGAACGACTTCCGGAAGGGTCCTACCTTCTCGTCCCGCTTGTCAACGGCGGAGTCACCAGCGGCGCATTGGTTTTTGAACGCCAACGAAATGTGGCGTGGCACGAACTCGAAATCCGGGCCCTCGAAACCATCGCGACGCTCGTCGGACAGCTCGACGCCCGAGTCGAAGCCGAGCGCTACCTCAGCTCGTCATTTACCCAAGCGCCCGTTGGCATTCTGCTCACCGACGAAAGCAACCAGATCGTTGCGTCAAACCCAGCGTTCGCCAAGTTCCTCGGCGTTGCCGAAGACGAACTCATCGGCAACGAGGTCGACGATTACCTCAAACGCGGCGGGTCCTGGCTCGATCGTCCAACCGAAGGCCACCAGGGCGAAATCTCGTTCTACCGGCCTGATCATCGCACCGTCTGGGGTCGGGTCAACTCGGTACGGATCCCTGGACCCGAGGGCCTGTCGGACAACGTGCTTTCCTACGTCGAAGACGTCACCCGCGCTCGCCGCAACCGGGAACGGCTCGAGTTCCAGGCCAACCACGACGAGCTCACCGGTCTGGCGAATCGCCGAGTACTGGTCGATGAACTCACCTCGTGTGTCGGAGTCCCAAGCTCTCCCGACGATGCCGCCGTGCTCATGATCGACCTCGACCGGTTCAAGGTCGTCAACGACTCACTCGGCCACAGCGTCGGCGACGAAATTCTCTGCACCGTCGCCGACCGTATTCAAACTGCGGTCCGCGAATCGGACCTGGTGTCTCGCCTCGGCGGCGATGAATTCGTCGTCTTGCTCCGTGGACCTGTCGGCATCCTCGAAGCGGTCTCGGTTGCCCAACGGATCATCGAACTCATCAAAGAACCAATCCGATGCGGCATCCATGAGGTCTTCGTCACCGGCAGTGTCGGCATCGCCTTCCCGAACCACGACGATCGCAACGTCGAAGACGTTCTCAGTCACGCTGACGCTGCGATGTACGACGCGAAGAGCAAAGGCCGCAACCGCTACGAGACCTTCGACGAACGCAGCCGCGAGATGGTGGCTAACCGAATCGAAACCGAAAGCCATCTTCGACGGGCCATCGAAAACCACGAGCTCGAGGTGTACTACCAGCCCGAATTCGACCTCGTGAAGAACGAGATCGTCGGCGCCGAAGCCCTCGTCCGATGGAATCACCCCGAAAAGGGCGTGCTTACCGCCGGCGTCTTTATCGAGATCGCCGAAGACACCGGCCTTGTTGTCGATATCGGCAGCTTCGTGTTGAAGGAAGCCTGCCGGCAGGGAGTCGAGTGGAACGCCCGGCGCGACGTGCCACTCATCATCCGGGTGAACCTTTCGGCCCGACAGCTCGAACGGCGAACCATCGTCGAAGAAGTGCTGAGCGTCTTGCACGAAACCGGTCTTCCGGCCGAACACCTCTGTCTCGAGATCACCGAGACTGCCCTCATGACCGACGTCGAAGAGTCCATGCGGCTCCTAACCCAGTTGCGTGACACCGGCGTGCACCTCGCCGTGGACGACTTCGGTACCGGCTTTAGCTCGCTGGCCTACCTCAAACGTTTCCCCGTCGACATCCTCAAGATCGACCAGGCATTCATCCGGAACCTCGACAGTGATGCCACCGACGAAGCAATCGTGCTGTCGATCATCAAACTCGCCGAAGCTCTGGACCTCGAAGTGGTCGCTGAAGGCATCGAAGAAAACGCTCACCACACCAAACTGGTAGAGATGGGTTGTCAACGAGGTCAAGGCTTTGGTTTGGCCCGACCTGCCCCTGCCAACAAGGTCGCAGAGCTCCTGTCGCTCAAACCAGCTCATTCACCGATAACCTCCTGATGGCCCTTTGACCTGTTGGTCATCACCCCAAGGTCCAGAAATCAGGAGTAACTAGCTATGCGACTCGGACGATCGGGCGGCGCGCCCCGCGGAACCTCTTCTCGACCACGGTCTACCGGCACGAGAACCCAGCGGCGCACGACAAGCACTGGCGGAACCGGGATGCCTAGCGGCGGCGTTCCGAAGGGCGGCTGTGGCGGAATACTGCTTATGGGCGTCATCCTTCTTGCCGTGATGTTCCTCGGGGGCGGACTCCCCGGAGGCGACGGCGGCGGAGGCACGAGTGGCGGGACCGCTGAGCGGACCGACCTCGTCGGCGCTGAAGCCATCACTGCAGACGATCTGGATCCAACCGACCGCGCCGAACTGCAACGCTTCACCGACGATCTCGCCAATGACGTAAACGACTACTGGGGAGCGCAATACCCAGCCACCTACGGCGGCAGCTACGAACCACCCGAGTACTTTCCCTTTAACCCGGTGAACCCCCAACGCGACCTCTCGTGCGGACAGCGGCTTTCGCCGCAAGTACTCGCCAGCAACGCCATCTACTGTCCCGCCGGCGACTACATCACGTGGGACGAGTACTACCTGTTCCCCAAGCTGCGGGTGAACTTTGGTCAAGCTGCCGTGGGTGTTGTGCTTGCCCACGAGTGGGGCCACGCCATCCAAGGTCCCGTGCGGGCTCGAGTCGAAGGCAGCACCACGATCTTCAAAGAACTCCAAGCCGACTGTTTCGCTGGCGCCTGGGTCAAGAACGTCCAGGATGACAAGAGTTCGCTCCTTAACCCCTTCGACCAGAACGACCTCGATGGCGCCGTCGCCGGGTTCCTCTTGCTTCGTGACCCTCCAGGAACCGATCCCAACGCTCGCGGGGCTCACGGCTCGGCGTTCGACCGCATTGGATCATTCGAGGACGGGCTGATCAACGGCCCCGACTACTGCGCCGCGTATCGCGAAGGCAGCGGCGACCGCCCCAGAATCACGCCGCTGAGCTTCACCGCTGACGACGAGTCGGGCGGAAACCTCGACTACGACACATCGGTCGACGTTGTCGTCAATGCTCTCAACGAGTTCTACAGCGAAACGCTTATCGACGTTCTCGGCGAAGCGCAGCTCGGTCTCGACGAGTACCGCTCGAGCCTCAACGGTGTTACCGCCTGTCCCGATGCCATCGACGGCATCATCTTTTACTGCGAGGCAACCACCACCGTCAGCTGGGATGCCGATCAGCTCCAGGCCATCCACAATGACATCGGCGACTTTGCGGTCTCGCAGCTCTTCGCCCACGAGTACGGCCACGCCATCATGGACCTCATTGGTTTCCAAGGAACCGGCGAGGAGATCGAGTTGGCTGCCGATTGTCTGGCTGGAGCCTGGAGCGCCGCGGTGAACTCTGGCCAGCTTGAAGTTCCCGATCCGCTCAACCAGTCGGCGTCGGTTCCGCTCGAAATGTCGCCTGGCGACCTCGACGAAGGTTTGGCCACCATGCTTCGATTCCGTCATCCCGATGGCGGCGGAAATCGCAGCAGCGACGAAGCCGACCTGTTCGAACGGTCCCGCTCCTTCCAAGTCGGATTCTTCGGAAACGCGAACACCTGTGTCCAATAGGACCTGACGTACCGGTTTGAGAATCCAGGCTCATCCTCCAACGCTTCTTCGAGCGCTTCACTTTGCACTTCTGCTGGCGCTGGGCGTTGTGGCCACCGCCTGCTCGTCTGCGGATAGGCCGGCCGCAGTGGTGACCGAACCGGTGATTCAAACGCGTCTGGTCGCTGCTCCCGAAGGGCTCCCCGACAAGCTCGGCCCACTCACCATTCATGCAGTGGGCGATCTACTGGCCCATGGCTCGCTGGCGATCGACGGAAGACTCCCGCTCGGCGCGGTCGGTGAGCTCTTCGGCGCCGATCAACTCACCATCGGCAACCTGGAATGCCCCGCATCGACGGCGGGACCCGAACCAACGGCAGACCGCCTTACCTGCGATCCAGCGCTGCTCGCCGATCTCACCGCGAACGGGATCGATGTGGTGTCGCTGGCAAACGATCGATCCGTCGATCGGGGCCGTGTGGCGCTCGCCGAGACGATTTCGGCAAGCGAGCAAGCTGGTCTCCAGGTCGTTGGAGCTGGAGCGAACGAGTCCGAGGCATTTCGCGCGACGATCGTCGAGACCGACGGTTGGCGGATTGGCGTCGTTGGAACCACGGCGGTTGGCCGAAACTTTGCCACCGCCGATCGACCCGGCACCGCCCCTATCGAACGAACCAAAGCGATCACCGATGCGATTGCCGAGGTGCGCGACGACGTCGACCTCGTACTCGTGACCGTCCATTGGGGCCGACCACTCGACCGCGACCCGGAACCCCGCGATCGTGCCTACGCAGGGACCCTCATCGATGCCGGCGCCGACATCGTGTTTGGTCACGGTCCCCACCGCCTCCAGTCGTTCGCTCTCGTCGACGACAAGCCAGTGTTCTGGAGCTTGGGCCACTTTCTCTGGCCTCAGGCCGATCCTGCCGATGCTGACTCGGCCATTGGCCGGGTAGAGATCGATGCCGACGGCAACACCGTGGTGTGCCTGGTACCTGTCACCTTGACCGAGCAGGGACGACCAGAACTCGATCGACCGACCGTGTCCTGCCAATAGGCATCGCACGAGTCGCCGGCATCAGCCGAAGGCGGCTCGGTCGCTTCCCGCCAGGGTGAGCTGCATCGCTCGGCTGCCCACTTCGGCTGCGAGCACCTGGTCGCGTACCAAACCAAACATACGCGACCGGAAGACCGGCCCACCGAAACCAGCGCGCTCTAGCTCTTCGCGATTGTTCTCAAGGTTCTCGACTCGGGCAGCGAGAGTCCGTTGATGGTCATCGACCAGTTCGGTCGTAGAAACCAGGCGGGAGCGAAGGGATGCAAGCGACCCGGTGATAGCTGACAACGTTGGGCGTTGCGGCACGGTGAAGAACGATCGGTCGATGGATGCGTTCTCCCGGACGCTGGTTTGAACCACTGCGAGCCCGGCCGGATCGAGTAGCCGATCGATAGCAACGGTGACCATCGGCGACCGACGCCAGACATCGGCGTCGAGCGAAACAACCGCATCGAACATCCCGTGAACCATCGTTGGTGACCCGACCTTCACCTCTACCGACTCGCTCAGGCCAGCATTGGCCAAGCGTTTCCGCGCAAAGTCGGCGGCGGTTTCGGAGTCGGTAACGGTGACGACTGAACAACCGCGGGTACGCGCTGCGTAGAGAGCAAACGCTCCCCACCCGGTGCCCAACTCGCAGACCCGAGAGTCACCATCGAGTTCGAGCCGTTCACAAACTTGCGAGAACCGGGCCAGCGACGCCAGGTACAGGTCGGTGTCGTCGGCCAAAAATCGACCCGTTCCGTGGAACATCGTCTTGTCGAGGACATGTGCCTGCACGTGCGGGTCGTCGCCACCGATTCCAACCCATTGATCTCGCGACGAGCGAATTCGTCGAGTGATGGGATCGATGTTGGGGGCCGCCGGAAGCACCGACAGAAGCGACACAAAGAACGAGAGGACACCGGTCAGATCGTCGGTAGACCACCAGCCATCCTCGTAGGTGCTTCCAAGAGAACTGATTCCTCCCTTACCAATGGCTCGCCAAACCGCCGGGTGGTTGATCTGAAACTCCGGGACGGGTTCGTCAGCCGCCGGTCCGAGCACAACAGCGATGCCTTCGTCGACCACGCTCAACGGCTTTGTCGCAAAGCGATCGAGAACGGGAACTACCACTCGCATCGCCGCACGATCTATGGCGCGGAGAGGGGGGAAGATCTCACTCACCGTGAAATTGTGGACCCATCATTGCTTGAACTGGTGGATGCCCCCGAAGTTGCGGGCATGATACGGCCATGTCCGATAATGCGCACTGCGAGCTTTGCGAGGCGGCAAAGCTCACCGAATGGTTCCACGAAGACGATCGTTGTTGGATCGCCGAGTGCGAAGCCTGCTCGGTCCCGATGGTTGTGTGGCGCTCGCACGGTACCGAGCCACCTGTCGATGATGTCGCGCACATGCACGCGTGCCTTGCGAAGGTTGGGGACCAGGTCTTTGGAGCCAATGATTGGTTTCTCGACGACAACATGCGCCAGATCCCCGACCACTACCACGCCCACGTTCGCAAGAAGCTCCCCTGGATGAAAGAGACGCGACAACCGTGACTCAGGCGACGCCGTGTTCTTCATCGGGCTGGCCGACGTCGGTGTCGGCGGCGATGACTCGCCGGTTCTGGTCGTGTGCGGCGGACTGCTTCTGGCCAGAGAAATCGTGATCGTTTGCGGCATGAGGGCGCCCAAGCAGGAAGCCTTGGAACCAGGAACAACCGAGTTCGCTTAGCAAGTCGAGTTGACGTCCGGTTGCCACCCCAACCGCGGTAACCGGCAGACCGCGTTCGTGTGCCCGAGCCAGAATTCCGGCGACCTGGGCCGTATCGGCCGCATGGCGCCCGACGCCTTCGACGAGTCGGCGGTTGATCTTCAGTTCGGTGATTCCCTCGAAGTGGCTACGGAAAAGTCGACCGGTGACGTCATCGACGACCAAGCGAACCCCCAAGCTCCCCAAGTTTTCCAGCGCTGCGAGGAGCGCATCGTCGGCCGCAAGGAGAACAGGCTCGGCGAGTTCGATGCCGAGTTGGGCTGGGTCCACCTCGTAGAGACGCAGGAGCGCATCGAGTCGCGAAGCAAACCCGCGCTCGACCGCCTGGGCGGCCGAGATATTGACATCGACCTGTACAGAGACACCGTGCTTGCGTTCGGTAGAAGAAAGGAACTCGAGCGCTCGGTCGAGCACCCGGTGTCCGGCCGCTGATGACATTCCGAGATCGTCGGCGAGCTCGATAACTTCGCTCGCACCAACCACCCCGCGACTGGGGCTGTGCCAACGGACCAATGCTTCAAAGCGGTAGCTCAGGTCAGGAGATATGGCCGCCTTGTCGGTGCGATCTGCATCGTCATCGGCAGGCTCTTTGGCGGCGACATGGATCCTTGCGAGATCGCCCGGAAGGACTGCTTGATACGCATTCTCAAGCTGGTTTCCGAGTTGATCGCTCGAGAGAGCTGCTCGGAACTCCTCTTCCAGCGACCGTCGCTGCGAGATTTCGAGCTGCCCGTTCTCACCGACCGATGCCGTGCGGACACGGCCGCGAGTGCGCGCCCGCTGCACCGCAAGATCGGCGTTGTCGAAGAGTTCATCGGCGGAGAGCGAGCGGTCGCCGGTATGTGCGACGCCCAAACTGAACTGGACGTTGAGGTACCGCTGAGACTCACCCGAATCGATGATGAATGTTGGAGACAGCTCATCGACGAGGCGCGACGTGAGGTGCTCGAGGTCGATGTCGTCGCCGAGTCGTTGCGAAAGGACACCGAATGTTTGTTGATCGATGCGGGCAGCCGATTCGTCGTGACGGCACGCCAGAGCAAGGCGGTCGGCGATGGCAACCGCAAGGGTGTCGTGTTCGACGTCGGTCATCGAAAAACCTTCGTCGGCGTTCGAAATAACGTCGGCGATGCTGTCGATCTCGACGAGAGCGACAGCAACCTTCGCCCGGTTTCCCACGTTTCTTGCGATGGCTCGGACGGCGCGGCGTTTCAGTCCGGCACCGCTGCTCAACAACGTCAGTGGATCGACAGCGAGCTGATCCTCATGCTCCCAATCCGGCACCGACTCGAGCGGGGTCAAGATGACCGATGCCAACGGCTCACCCGCATCGAGGTCGGCCTCGTTGTGAAACTGGGCGTGGAAGGGAACCGCAGGACCGTCGGTGCTTCGAAGCCAAAGCTGGCCTGACCATAAGCCGGTCTCGAGTACCGCAGGCCAAACATCAGACCGAACAAGTACCGCCGACTTGGGTGTAAAGAATTCGTGCAGCTCGGTCGAAACTTCAGCGCCGGTAAGCGCCGCGAGGTCGGCAGAGAGGTACTTGATTCCGACTCCTCGTTCGACCACGAGGACCGACCCCTCTGTGCCATCAGCGACGCGATCGGGAAGGTCGCCGCTCTCGACAAGGCGGGTGATGTCTTCGACGACGGCGACATCGCCGCTGCGTTCACCGTCTGCGCCGATGATGGGACTCATTCGGCTTCGGAGGAACCGAACCGATCCATCGCCAGCATCGAGCTCGATGGTCTCACTAACACCGTCGTCTCCGACCCGGACAAGGCTCGACCGCTCCGCTGCGAATTCGGTGGCGTCAACGTTGCCGAGCATCTCAAGCAATAGGTCGTTGATGAACGAGACATTGCCGTCGCGATCGCGGGTGAATGTGCCAAGCCGTTCGGGCTGAGGAACGTCAGCTACCTGGCGAGCGGAGTCATCGGTGACGGCGGTGAGCTGGAGAGCGATTTGGGCGACGGTTGGATCATCGAGGTAGTTCCGACCAATGACTTCAATCCACTGCCAGGTGGGAGCGGACGGCTCTGAACCGTCGTCGGCCGCCAACGCAACGCGAAGAAAGCCATGAATCTGGCCCTCGAGCCCGGGTTGACGTAACCGTTGCTCGGCGTATGAGCGGTCCGACGGGTGCACCGCTGCGAGCAGTTCCATACCGACGGCGGTTGTTGCGGGCCGGCCAACCAGCGCGGGAAAGCTCGCGCTGGCGTAGGTCACGTTGTATGAGTCGTCGAGGAAGACCACGGCCGAGTCGGCCTGGGCGACCTCGGTTGGTTGCACCTGTCCGACGTTGGAGTCACGGGCTCGAACGATGAGGCCGTTGGGCCGACGGATCACGGCGGTATCGAAGGTTCGTTCCGTGCCTTCGCTGTTTACGAACCGGAGCGGGCCGAACGAAAGAAACTCGCCGTCAGCCTTGGCTTCCATGGAGTCAAGCGCTTCGGTGAATTCGACCTCATCGTCGCGGTGAAGAAGCTCCCAAAGGTGGAGGCCCGCCAAACTGTCGGGGTGGCAGCCAAGCTTGCCTTGCACCGGACCGGTGACAACATCGATGATGCTCGAGCCGGGCCGAAGCAGGATACCGATGTCGGTGGCTTCGGGTGGGTCGTAGGAGGCGCTGACAGGCAGAGGTGCGGGGCGCTGGTCGTCGGTAGCGTCCTGGTCAAACGGACCGAACGACTGGACGCCTGTCGTTGCGTGGGACGGATCAGAACTGGTCGCCGAAGAGCCGTTCGAGGAAGAGCCGTTCGAGAGAGAGCCAGCCGTGGAAGAGAGAACGAGGTCGCTGTCGACCGGTGTCGGAAGCAGCGCAGGATTCGGCCCCGTCGCCGCCACATCGGTCAATTCGACGTTCACATGTAAGCCGGGGGTCTCGACGTCGTCGAAGGCGTTGGCCGCCGAAACCGTCGCCGGAATCCACGAATCGTCGGACTGTCCGGAAACAAGTCGAATCTCAAGCGATGCGTCTGCTTCAGGCTGCGACCGAAGGAATTTGAGCATGGCGCCGAAAGCCAACCGGTCGCTTGGGTGCAATAAGCCCATGCCAGAAGCCTGCGCTGCCTCGATATCCCAGCCGAGTAACTGCTCGGCTTCGGAATCGATGTGTTGCACCGTCGCCTCGGCAGAAAACACCATACGGAAGCTTGCGTTCTGGCCCATAGGACTTCGTCGGCATTCTGACCCGATCGCTGAAGGGAACAACCAATGAAAGTTGGGGTATTGGCGTCCTTTCCTCGATGAAGCTCATGATCGGCCCGCGAGTGCCGATCGTCTCTCTATGGGTTCAGGAACCGCGCCTCACGGGGACAATCAACGTCTCGGTGACAATGGCTCGAACAACAACGAAAGCGACGCACGCACAACGTGGCCACTTGCCGCTGGGCTTGTTGTCGTCGCTGGGCTGGTCGGCGTCCTTCTGCTGACCCAAGGAACCCGCGGCCGGGTGCAGACCATCGGCGAAGGCCTCCTCACCGCAGCACTTGTCGCTGGACCGTTCCTTTGGGCCGAGTGGATGGTGAATCGGCACGAGAAGAAGCCGGCGAAACCCGAGTCCGATCGACGCATGGCGTTGGTAGGCCGCGATCTTCGCCACCAAGAACTCGATGGGCGCGACCTTGGCGGACGCGTTTTTGTTGGCTGCAATCTTTCTCATAGTCGGCTGAGCGAATCCGGTCTGGTTGAAGCGGTGTTTGACCGTGCCGATCTTCGCTATGTCGTGGCTCGCGGCGCCGACATGACCCGCGCTTCGCTCCGTCGTTCGAACGCCGCACATATCGATCTGCGGTCAGCGCAACTCGTTGGTGCACAACTCAACGATGCCGACCTTCGATGTGCCGACCTTCGCCAAGCCCTTCTCTGCGACGCTGACCTTCGCGGCGCCGATCTACGCGGTGCGGACCTTCGCGGCGCCGATCTCGACGGTGCACAACTTCGCTCGGCGCTCTATAGCTCGACCACATTGTGGCAGGGCGACATGAACCTCGAGGCCGAGCGCGACCGTCACGGCATGGTCGACCAAGCCGACGATTCGCTTCCTTTCGAAGAGATCTCAAAGAGCCCTGAAACAGCCACCAAACGCACGATCGATCTTCGCCACGGCCCGCGAGCCATGGTCGCCGCCGCTGTCATCGTGGCGGCAATCGGAGCCATCGCTGTTCCGCGTCTCTCCAACACCAACGTTGCCCAAACTCAGGTATCGGGTGTTCGCCTCGACCAACCGTTCCTCAAAGTCGACGGCGAATCCGACCAGGTCCGAGTTCTCATCGAGGTCAACGACGAAATGGTGCAACAGTTCAAGACTCGAGACCTGCCGCTCACCGTCTCGCTCGACAACCTCGAACAAAACGACAACGTGATCGTCACCATCGAAAACCTTGCCGCCGACGGCGACGTCAGCTGTGAGCTTGGACTCGGAACCGACACATGGGTGAAAGAGACCGCCGAAGGCGAAGGCTCATCAACCATCTGCGGTGCTCGAGTCCGTTAGCCCGCTAGGCCTGCGCAAGCTCGGCGAGTGTTGCCAGAAGTTCTGGATCGCGCGACGAAATATTCAACATCGTCACCGGGCTGTCGCGCCAGACCTCAAGGCGCTCGGCGATCCGCTCCTTCGGACCGACCAGGCTGATCTCATCGGCGAACTCGTCGGGCACGGCTAACACCGCTTCATCGCGCTTGCCTGCGAGGAACAAGTCTTGGATGCGGTGAGCTTCTTCTTCGAAGCCCATACGCGCCATCAACTTGGTGTGGTAGTTCTGCCCCTTCGCACCCATGCCCCCGATATAGAACGCGAGAAAACCCTTCACCGGCAACAACGCTTCTTCGACCGAGTCGTTGATATGCACGGCGATATTGACAGCAATTTCGAAGTCAGATCCTGCCGCTGCAAGCTGATCGGCGTACACCTCGGGACGATACGGCGAGTAGTACAGCGGCAGCCAGCCATCGGCGATCTCGGCGGTTTGGGTGACGTTTTTCGGCCCTTCCGCCCCGATAAAGATTGGGATCTCGTTGCGCAACGGATGGGTCATGATCTTCAACGGCTTGCCGATTCCGCTACTCCCCTCTCCGGTATAGGGATGCTGGTAGTGGTCGCCATCGAACGACAGATGATCCTCGCGCCGAAAGGCGCGTCGGAGAATCTCCACGTACTCCCTGGTGCGGGCCAGCGGCCGGTTGGATGGTTGTCCGTACCAACCTTCAACAACCTGCGGTCCCGACACTCCAAGGCCCAGAACCATTCGGCCACCCGACAGATGATCGAGCGTCATAGCCTGCATTGCGGTTGCCGTAGGCGTTCGAGCAGCGAGCTGCACAATCGATGTTCCCAGTTTGATGCGTTCGGTGAACCCGGCCAAGTAGGCCAGCGGGGTGAAACAATCCGACCCCCAACTTTCGGCGGTCCAGACCGTGTCGTATCCAAGGTCCTCAGCGGTCTTTGTGATTTCCACCAGGTCGGTCGGTGGTTTGGCCGACCAGTAACCCCACATCAATCCAAGCTTCATCGTTCAAACCCCCAAAGAGAAAGACCCACTCTCCCCTACTCATCTGGACGAGACAAGACCGAGCGAGAAAACAGCAGTGGATTCCCCGACCAATCGGCCCTGAACCACCGATAGCGTTTCAACCCATGGCCAACCGCGGAATCCTCAGCGAACCACTCGACGTCGACGCTCCCCAGAAGAAGGGTCGGGTCTATAAAAAAATTCAGGCCGTCACCGGCCTGACCCTGACCCATCAATCGTCAAACACCACCGGATCGATCATTCGTTACGCTCCACCGATGATTCAGCTCCGCGATGCCAGCGGCCGCGATCACTCATTCCGGCTTCGCGACGGCGCTTTCCTTCTCGACGGCGAACCAATCGCACTCGTCGACCCGCCGAAAGTCGTCAAAAAGGCCGCCACCAGCTTTACCGCATCGGGTTCGGTCGACCTCGGCGACGTCCCGGCGCGCATGGCACGAGCCAGTCGGATCTACGTCGAGGGAATCCACGACGCCGAACTCATCGAGCACGTGTGGGGCGATGACCTGCGGGTTGAAGGGATCGTGGTGCAAGCAATGGACGGGGCCGACGACCTCAGCGAGATTGTGCGCACCTTTGGTCCGGGGCCGCGACGCCGTCTTGGGATTCTCCTCGATCACTTGGTCGACGGGTCAAAGGAGTCGAGAATCGCTGCGACCGTCGACCATCCCGACGTCCTCATCTGCGGCCATCCTTTTGTTGATGTGTGGCAGGGAATCAAACCGTCGTGTGCCGGCATCGAACGGTGGCCAGAGATCCCCAAAGGCCAACCGTGGAAGGAAGGGATCATGGCCGAACTGGGCTTCCATGGCCCGTCGGGAGCCTTCTGGAAGCAGCTTCGAAACCGGGTAACGACGTATCGCGATCTCGAACCCTCGCTCATCGGCGCCGTCGAGCAACTCATCGACTTCGTTGCCCCGCCCGAGTAGTTCTGCGCTTCCGGGCCGGACGCTAGTTAGGCCGCCCGAGGGGCCTGACGGGCGGCATCTTGTTCGGCCTGAGCGGTAAGCCCGCGGCGGAACTGATCGGCGGTAACGGTCGGGGCCAAGTGGTCGCCGGCAGCAAAGCCGACTCCAAGAGACTCCAGTTCGACCAGGTGTTCTGGATGGTCGACTCCGTCGGCCAAGATCGTGAGCTTCGCCGTGCGGGCGAGGTCGAGCAGAGCAACCGCTGCCGGCCGCGAGAGTGGGTTGCGGCCGAAGTCGCTGATCCGACGTTCGGGGATCATGGCGAGCCCCATATCGAGCAGACCAATGCGGTCATCTTGCAGGGCGAGTAGGCCGATGTCATCGACCACCATCCGAACACCGATTTGACGCAAGGCTCGAAGCCCAGCCGGATCGTTGTCGATCGCTGACTTTCCGATCGTCAACTGAAGCATCGATGCCGGAAGACCCCGTTTGATCAGAACGGCCTGCAGCCACTGCGGAAAGCTCGGCTCGCTGAGCGTTGCGATCGTGGGGCGAAACAGGATGAGGAAGTTCTCTGGCAGCACGTGGTTGTAGGCAAACACGTGAACATGCGACAGCATTTCGCCGATCGCTGCCTGGTCGAACGCAACACCCTGAGGGGTTTCGTCGAGCATGGAATGGAATTGGCTCGGCTCGAGGATCCCACCGGTCGTGTTCACCCAGTGTGGCTGGGCAATCGTGCCCACAACCCGACCGTTACTGGTCTGGAAGATCGGCTGAAAGCGCATATCGAGGCGACCATCACCGAGCACATCGATGACATCGTCGTCGGCTGAGATCTTTGCCTGATCTCGGAGGCGGCGATTGCGTTCTTTGTCTTGATACATCGCAATATCGACCTCGCGGAGGAGGAACTCCGAGTCGACACCGTGGCCGATTTGGGCCGTTCCGATACTGAAGAGCAGTTTGTGACGCCGGCCAAGGATCGTGGCTTCACGACCCATGCTCGCCCGCAGACGGGCAACAACTTCGGCGACTTCGGCTGGGGTAACCCCATGCAACAGAACAAGGAATTCGTCGCCACCCATTCGAGCAACAACATCGGTCGCTTTGACCGCACTGCGCAGACGTTCGGTGACGACCTTGAGTGCTTCGTCGCCGGCCTGGTGACCAAACGTATCGTTCAATTCCTTGAACTTGTCGAGGTCGATACTCAGCAGCGCGGAGTGGTCTGCGGCCTCTTTGTCGGCGAGAGTTTTGTTGAGCGACATCATCAGCGATGCGCGGTTTGCGGCACCGGTGAGTTCATCGAATGTTGCTTGACGACGAAGTGCATCATCGCTCGTCTGGCGACTGGCCAGGTCGACGGTAATCGCCTGAGCAAGCGCATCGATGCTGTTTGCTACGTCGGCGATTTCATCGTCGCCCGCATCGCCAATCGGCGGAAGAACTTGACCGTCGGCTAAGGCATCTGCCGCACGCACAATCGAGCGAAGTCGACCGGAAAGGGGGCGAACGAGAAACGCCCACACCACGATCGCCGTCACGCCTACAACAGCCGAGACCGAAAGGAAGGCAAGGCGAAGGAAGCTGAGCCGAGAGGTGAGGTCCTCTAGATCAGCGAATCGGACCAGGTCGGGCAATTGCGAGCCCACGAGGAGGGAACCAAGTACGCCGATCGCGACCAACCCGCCGATGGCGAGGGTAAGTCGTTTCGCAAGCACAGGTCCCTGCTTGGTGGCTTGTTCCTTGGTCACACTGAATTTATCGACCGGCGATCACGTTGGCCTAAGGAACTTTTTGAAGACTTCTTTGGCTTCGAACGGCTCGCAACTAGTGTCGGCCTATGTCCGACTCCCAGAATGCTCAATCGATGTGTGCCCTCATCGCCGGCGGCCCGTTCATCGATGCCAATCAGCTTCCTGAGGCGCTTGGTTGGGAACTCAAGCCCCAAGGCCTCTGCCAGGACGACGTTTGTGTACCGGTAGCCGATGTTGCCGCACTGAAAGAGGACTCGGGAGATCGTCTCGATGTCCTTGCGGTAGCGGCAACGCTCGATCGACCCGCCGTGCATGACGATGTTGCCAACATCGTGGCAGTCGGCGCCCCGCGTGCGTCACGTCGACAAGCCATTAACGATCTCGTCGCTCCGGACTTCGCCTTGCCGGACCTGGCCGGCTCGTTGGTTGCTCTCAACGACTTCCGCGGCAAGAAGAAGCTCCTCGTCGCATTCTCGAGTTGGTGAGGATGCCTCCTTGACCTGCCCGGGTGGCAGGAACTTCACGACGAACTCGCCGACCAGAACTTCACGGTCGTCGCCGTCGCCATCGACGAAAACGTCGAGGCGATTGCAAAGGCCGCTGAGGGCATCACCTATCCGATCTTGATCGATGCCGAGCATCTCGTTACCGAGCTGTACGCGATCTCGAATGTCCCGACCGTGATCTGGATCGATGAGAACAACCAAATCATCCAGCCCAACTGGACTGCCTTCGGAACCGATACCTTCGTCGAATTCACCGGTGTCGAGTCGGGCCCGCAAAAGGACCTCATTCGTCGATGGGTTACCAACGGCGACGTGATGATGACCGCCGACGCTGCCACCGACGCGGTCCATGACCTGAGTCCCGAAGAGGAACAGGCCCGCCTCTACTTCCGGATCGGCGCCCATCTGCGTCGTGCCGGCGACGAACCTGGCGCCGAGCGAAACTTTGCCATGGCGGTCGAGCTCGCCCCCTATGACTGGACCGTGCGCCGAGCCGCCATGCCGTTGCGGGGCGCAGATCCCTTCGGCGAGGAGTTCTTCACCATGTATGGCGAATGGCAGGAAGCTGGTTCCCCGTATCACGGGGTCCCCTCCCGTTAGCCAGCTCGTGCGGTACCCGATGTCCAACTAGCTTCAGGCGGTGGCATTGGGGAATCTCGAGTACAAGACGATCGTCAAGATCATCTACATCATGGCTGTGTTTATGCAGATCATCGATGGGACCATCGTCAACGTTGCCATCCCAACGCTTGCCGACGAGTTCGGTGTCGAAGATACCGACATCGACTTGGCGATCGTCAGCTTTCTCGTTGCGCTGGCCGTCTTTTTGCCGGCCTCTGGGTGGCTCGGCGACCGATTTGGCTCGAAAGGTGTGTTCCTCGGTGCACTCTCACTCTTCACGCTTGCCTCGGCGTTGGCTGGCACCTCGTCGACGCTCAACCAGCTGGTGGCGTGGCGAATCCTCCAGGGCGCATCGTCAGGGATCATGACGCCGCTGGGTTCCGCCATGTTGTTCCGGGCATTCCCGCAGAATGAGCGAGCAAAGGCCGCCACCGCCATCATCGGCGTCGCGGTTATTGGGCCAGCGCTTGGGCCGGTTCTCGGAGGTTTTCTCATCGAGTTTCTCAATTGGCGATGGATCTTCTACGTGAACATCCCGATGGGTGTGACTGCCTTGCTGCTCGGTGTCACCCAGCTACGCGACGAAAAAAGTCCGACCAAAGAGCGCTTCGATGTCGTCGGTTTCTTCCTCTCCGGAGTCGGACTTGCCGTACTGCTCTTCGCAATCGATCGGGCCAAGGACGATGGCCTCACCTCTGGGGGCGTGCTTGCCGGATTGGCGATTGGCGTTGGCCTGCTCGTCACGCTCATCGTCCATCAACTTCGGGTCGACCAGCCGCTCCTTCAGCTCCGTTTGCTCTCGAGCGGAATCTTTCGGGCAAGCAGCCTGGTGAGCTTTCCCACGTATATGGGATTCATGAGCCTGATCTTTGTGCTCCCCGTCTACTTACAATCGCTTCTCGGCAACGGTCCGCTTGAAACAGGGCTGGCGATGATGCCTCAACCAATCGGGGTCATGATCTCGTCGCAGATCGTTGGCCGAAGCCTGTACAAAAGATATGGCCCCCGTCGTATTCTTCGGTTTGGAACCATTGCAGGTCTTCTCATTGGTCTGGCCTTCGCTGCGATACTCGACCTCAACACTTCGTTACTCACGGTTGCGTTCCTCTCCTTTATCCGGGGTCTCGCGATGGGCTGCGTTTTTGTGCCGCTCCAAACCGCCACCTACGCACAAACCACCTATGCCGATACCGCCAAAGCCACCACTCTGTACGGCATGCAACGCCAGCTTGGCCCGGCAGTCGGTATCGCCACGGCAGCCACGATTCTTGGTTCGATGAACAACGATCTTCCCGAGTCGGCATTGGCGGACCGACTCGACGGATTCAAGGTGGCCATGCTCGTGAGTGCGGCATTCTTTGCCATCGCAGCCTTGTTCACGCAGACCATTCGCGACGAGGACGCCGCCAGCACGCTGACCGAGGCAACGACATCGTCTTGACACGCAAACCGGGTTGGTTACGATAACTAGAACACGTTTCAGTATTGCTCTCAGTATCTGCTCTGAGTATCTGTTTCCCAGGGGGAATCGTTCGACATGGAATTTGGCGTCTTTAGCAACGGCTACACACCCGGTCCGGCAGCACACGACACCGAGTCGGAACACACCGAGCTCATGCGTGAAGCCGGATATGCGGTACTCGCCGACAAACACAACTGGAAATATGCGTGGTTTGGCGAACACCACGGGCTCGTCGAGTACAGCCATATGGCGGCTCCTGCCCCGGTCATGGGATGGGTCGCGGCCCAAACCGAACAAATCCACGTCGGCTCAGCCATCACCAGTTTTCCGGTTACCAAAGAACATCCGGTTCGGTTCGCCGAACGCGCCGCGATGCTCGATCACATCACGAACCAACGATTCGAGTTCGGCACCGGCCGAGGCGCAGGCAGCCACGAACTCGCCACCTTTAGCGGCACCGAACTCAGCCAAACCAAGGCCATGTGGAACGAGGTCATTCGCGAGATTCCCCGCATGTGGGAAGTGAAGGACTACCAGTTCGAAGGCAACGGTTGGTCGGTACCCGCTCCGCACAATATTCTCCCAAAGCCCTACGGCAAAGGTCATCCACCCCTCTGGGTTGCCTGCGGAAACCCACAAACATTCGCTATCGCCGGATCTCTTGGAATCGGCGCTATCGCCTTTAACTTCGAACCGATTCACAACCTGAAGGGGCGAGTCGATTCCTATAAGGAAGGCGCGGAAAACGTTGTCGAACAAGTGGGCCAGTTCCAAAACAACAACGTGATGATGACCAACGCGGTGATCTGTTTGGAGGATCGCGAACGGGCCCGAGAGATCGCCAAGGCCAAAGGCCGGGGTTACCTCGTGACCATGGTCAACCTTTACCACGACTCGATGCCCCAATCCCCCGACGCCATCGTCTGGCCGGATCCGCCACGCGACGTTCCTTGGACCGACGAACTTCTCGACATGGCCATCGCCGGTGGCTACATGTTGTGCGGCGATCCCGAAGAGGTGACCGAACAGCTTGCCGCCTACCAAGACGTTGGCTGCGACCAGGTGGCATTCGGGCTGCCCATCGAGGGAATGCAGCACGAAGAGATCGAAGAAATGATCGAGCTGTTCGGGGATCAGGTCATTCCCGAATACGACACCGATCCAGTGCACTCGACCACAAAGTTCCGCCAGGCGGCAATCCGTCAGTACCCGGACTTCGAACATCCCATTCCCGACGGGATCGATGTCTCAATTATCCCCGATACCGCAATCTTGCCGCTCGGGTAACGCTAAGTTCGTCGCTATGTCGAGCGACGGCGAGGACACAAAACAGCAGCTCATTGCCCATGCCGTGCGCCTTATGGCCGATGGCGGCATCTTCCGTCTCACCAACCGCGAGATCATCGAAGCTGCCGGGCAACGCAATGCGTCTGCGGTCAGTTACCACTTTGGTTCGCGCTCGGATCTGCTCGATGCGATCATCGATCAATTCGAAGAAGGGCTCGATGCCCACCGCGAGTCCCTTGCCCCAAACTGCAACGAAGAGACCCCAACTGGGGTGCTCATCGACGCCTTGGTTTTCTCCTACGGCACGTACCTCGAAACGACCGAGGGTCGCAGCTATGTCAAGGTCATCGACCAGCTCCGAGCCGAGACGCCGGAACCCGAACGCGAGATGGAAAGCAACGCGTATCTCCGACGGATTCTCGAGGTCCTTGGGAAACGCCCGGCGGAACTCGATCCTCTGCTTCGCTACGAACGACTCAAGGCCATGACGCTTCTCCTCACGTCAGCGGTCGCCAACCGAGCCAGAGCAGTTGATGCCGGTAAACCACAAGGGCTCACCGACGCAGAATTTCTCGCAAGTCTCAGCGACATGCTCACCGCAATGATCGAAGCGCCCATCATTGGCAGGAAACACCCATAACAACCAGAATCTCGTGACCCAGAGCGACAGAATTTGTCGCGTGGTGTCACGAGATTTCGATTTTAGTTGTCTTTGTCGCGGAGGAAGCGGCGGAGGATCTTGCCGGAGGCTGACTTGGGGATCTCGTCGATGAACTCGACCAGGCGGATCTGCTTGTAGCTGGCCACCTGTTCCTTCACGAAGCTCTTGATGTCGTCTTCGGATGCCTCAGCACCGGGTTTGAGGGTAACGAACGCCTTTGGAAGCTCGCCGGCTTCGACCTCGGGGATACCGATGACAGCAACGTCGGCAACGGCCGGGTGGGTGATGATGAGCGCCTCGAGCTCGGCAGGCGGCACCTGGAAGCCCTTGTACTTGATGAGCTCTTTGACTCGGTCGACGATGAACACGTTGCCGTGCTCGTCGATGCGGGCAACATCGCCGGTGTGGAGCCAACCGTCGGCATCGATGGTGTTGGCGGTGGCCTCATCGTTGTTGAGATAGCCCTTCATAACCTGCGGTCCACGAACCCACATCTCGCCCGGCGAGCCAACGTCTTGATCATTGCCCTCTTCGTCAACGAAGCGACATTCGGTATTGGAGATTGTGAGACCCGACGAGCCCGGCATGTCTTTGTCGGCCGGTGTGGCGTGGCTGACCGGCGAGAGTTCGGTCATTCCATAGGCCTGCACCACAGGTGCGTTGATTCGAGCGGACGCTTCTTGAGCGAGTTCGGCACCTAGGGGCGCTGCGCCGCAGACCACGAGGTCGAGCGATGAGATGTCGTAGTCGTCGATGATGGGTTGCTTGGCGAGCGCCAGAACCATCGGTGGCACCGCGAAGAACTTGGCGACCTTGAACTCGCCGATGAGCTCGAGAGAACGAACGAGGTCGAACCGAGGCAGGCTGACAACCGTCGAGCCGTTCGCGAGCCCGTAATTCATCAGAACCTGCATGCCATAGATATGAAAGAAGGGCAGGACTGCAAGCAGGGCATCGCCGTCGTTGAGGACCACGGCATGTTGAACTTGAGCGAGGTTGGCTACCAGGTTCTTGTGGGTGAGCATGACACCCTTGGCCAGGCCGGTCGTGCCTGAGGAATACGGGAGAACCACGGTCTGGTCGTCGACGTCGATCGCAACCTGGCTGATCGGGTCGCCGAAGCAGTCGTCGAGCGGCGTCGCCACCGAACCTTCGGGGGCGTCGCCAATCGAAATGATCTCGGTGACCGCAGTGCCTTCGATAGCGGCGGCGGCGAGTGGCACGGTAGCGCCATAGGCAACCATGAGCTTGGCGCCAGAGTCGTTGAGCTGATGACGAAGTTCGTCGGGTGTATAGGTGGGGTTCAGCGTCGTGACGACAACACCGGCCACTGCTGCGCCATGAAAGACCACAGCAAACTCAGGCGTGTTCGGAGCCATCAAAGCCAGCACGTCACCGAGGCCGAGACCGCGGGCCGCGAGCCCACCAGCGAATGCGTGAATCGCGTCGCTGAGTTCTTGGTAGGTGTACTGCTTGCCGGTAGCGCCACAGTGCATTGCTATGCGATCGGGACTGGTGGCGACCGGTCGCAAAACATAGGAGGTGATCGAGACGTCTGGGATCTCAACCTCGGGCAGGGGGCTCTGATGAATGATTGCCATAGTGGAGGCACATTACCGAACTCGCACGAACCGTGCTGCACGCCAACCACAAGATCTGATCGCGCTTAACCACCGTCGAGGTGGTGAAGCGCGAAAATTTCGGGTGGTTAGGCGGTGTCGGTGATTTCGGACTGGAGTCCGAGGTCGGCGATGGATTTCTCGCGCATTTCGAGTTTGCGAACCTTGCCGGTGACCGTCATCGGGAAATCGTCGACAAAGGCCACGTAGCGAGGCACCTTGAAGTGGGCGATCTTGCCCCGACAGAACTCGATGAGTTCATCGGTGGTGAGGCGGGCGCCTGGGGCGAGTTGGACCCAAGCCATTACCTGTTCGCCGTACTTTGCGTCGGGGACACCGATGACCTGCGCGTCGGCGATAAGCGGGTGGGTGTACAAGAACTCTTCGATTTCGCGCGGGTAGATATTCTCGCCGCCCCGAATGATGAGGTCCTTGATACGGCCGACGATGTTCACGTACCCGTCGTCGTCCATCGTTGCGAGATCGCCGGAGTGCATCCAGCCGTCGGCATCGATGGCTTCAGCGGTTTTTTCGGCGTCTTCCCAGTAGCCGAGCATCACGTGGAAACCGCGGGTGCAGTACTCACCGTCGGTACCCCGCTCGACCGTCTCGCCGGTCTCCGGATCGATGATCTTCGCTTCGACATGGGGAAGTACCCGGCCGACGGTGGTGACCCGGTGTTCGACCGAGTCGGTGGTGCTGGTTTGGGTTGAAACCGGCGACGTTTCGGTCTGGCCATAGGCAATCGTGACCTCGGACATGTTCATCTTGTCGATGACGTTGCGCATGACCTCGATCGGGCAGGGCGACCCGGCCATGATGCCCGTACGAAGCGAAGAGAGGTCGAATGCGTCGAGGTCTTCGTGGCCGAGTTGTGCCACAAACATTGTCGGCACCCCATAGAGCGAGGTGCAGGACTCATCCTGAACGGTTTGCAGTACGGCTTGCGGATCGAACGTGGGGCAAGGAATGACCATGGTGGCGCCGAAGATCGAGCACGCGAGGTTTCCCATGACCATGCCGAAGCAGTGGTAGAAGGGCACCGGAATACATACCCGATCGGTATTTGAGTATCCGCACGCCTGGCCAACGAACTGCGCATCGTTGAGGATGCTGCGGTGACTGAGGGTGGCCCCTTTCGGAAATCCGGTTGTTCCCGATGTGTACTGAATGTTGATGGCGTCGCTGGCCAGCAGGTTCGAGCTTCGTTCGGCGAGCTGCTCGTCGGTGATCGACGCTCCGGCGGCCTTCAGCTCGGCCCAGTCATCGGTGTCGAAGTAGATGACGTCGGTGAGTGTGGGCACGTTTGGGGCCACGGTCTCAACCATGTCTTGGTACATCGACGTGAGGTAGCTGGTGCAGGTGACCAGCATCTTGCATCCCGATTGCTGGAGCGCGTACTCGAGTTCGGTGGTGCGGTACGCCGGGTTCACATTGACCTGGATCGCACCGATCTTTGCGGTGGCGTATTGGATGTACACCCATTCGGCGAAGTTGGGGCTCCACATGCCGACGCGGTCGCCATTCGCGATGCCTCGGGCCATGAGCCCTTTGGCGACAACATCGACGGTCGCCGCAAACTCCGCCCAGGTTTGGCGAATGTTCTGGTACGGCACCACCAAAGCTTCGTGGTCACCGAAGCGAGCAACGGTTGCCGCCAGGTTATCGCCGATAGTTTCTTCGAGAAGCGGCGTGTCGGTAGCTCCGCGATCAATAGCCAACGTCATAGTGTTTCCCCCAAAAGCGCCATCAACCGAGGTCTAGCACAGCACCTCAATTCAGGGAATCCGCCCGGCCTCTCTAGCTCCGGTCGTGGGTGTGCTGGTGCACTGAGGGATCGAGCTCGTGGTAGTCGGCGGCTTCGACGACGAAGAGGGCTTCGTAGGTGTGAAGCCCGGTTGGCTGGTTGAGCGAACCCGCCGTGATCGAGATGTGGTCGGGTTTGTCGTTGGCCCGCCAGAACAACGACGAGCCGCAGTTGTTGCAAAAGCCGTAGTCGACCGTTGGGGTGCGACTCCACCACTGGAGCGTGTCTTTCGCTTCGAAATCGATGGCGCCTGAGTGGGCTGCGGTTGCCGCCATATGGTGGCCGGTGGTGCGTCGGCACGGCTCGCAATGGCAATTGCTCACCGAACGAAGGTCGCCGGTGACCGTGTATTGCACACCGCCACAGGCACATTGGCCGGTATGGCTCGCAGGCGGAGCAGACGATGGGTCTTCGGGGGGTGCGGTTTCAGACATAACTGGAAGAGTCTTGCACATACTTGCCACACATCTTTACCGTCTGCAGCCGTCTCCGACCATGCTCCAACCGTGCTCCGCCGCCGCTCGTACACTTTCCTTATGGAACTTCGTATCGGTAGCGCAACCGCAAACGTCGAGCTTGCCGGAGGGCGTCTCAGCTCGCTGGTGATCGACGGCCTCGAGCTGCTCGTGAGCAAGGCAGCCCCCGATACGAAGGCGACCAGGTGGGGGTCATTCCCGATGGCCCCGTGGGCCGGGCGGCTTCCGTTCGGCAAGCTGCACTTCGACGGCGATGATTACGAGTTCCCTCTCACGAGCCCGCCCCACGCGAACCATGGCGTGTCCCATTTGCAGGACTGGTCGATCGCGAGCGAAACCTCGACCCAGCTCGTCATCACCACCACACTCGATGACCCGTGGCCGTTCGGTGGGTCGGCGACCCAAACCTTCACGCTCGCCGAAGATGCCCTCACCGTCGGTATCGAGATCGCGAACGACGAACGAGCGATGCCAGCGCTCACCGGGTGGCATCCGTGGTTTCGACGACAGCTCGACCGCGGCCAGAGTGCCGAGATCGCCGTAAGCCCGAGCCATACCTACGAACTCGACGCCGACATGATCCCCACCGGCAATCTCATCGCCGTGCCGGCGCCTCCTTGGAACGAGACATTTGTCGGGATGGCCGCACCCCCGGTCATCCGGTGGGCCGACGCCCTCGAACTCGAAATCAGTTCGACGTTCGACCACTGGGTCGTCTTTACCGAACCCGAGCATGCGCTGTGTGTCGAACCGCAGAGCGGTCCACCGAACCAGCTCAACTCGGCCCCAACCATCGTGAAGCCGGGAACACCGCTCACCGGCACCATGACGCTGCGCTGGAAACAACTTCCGTAACCCTCGCCGCTCTTGGGAAACCACCCCCGGTTCACTAAGTTCTCGCCGATGCCAAGCTTCGCTGAACAGACCGCCGTGCGTGCCACCGGTAACGACACCTACGAGACCACCATCTGGGAGGGCTGGGATATTGGCTCGGTCTCGAACGGCGGGTATGTCCTTTCCCTTGTCGTGCGCGCAATGCTCGATGCAGTCGACAAGCCCGACCCGATTTCGGTCAACGCCCACTTCGAGCGTCCGGGCAAAGCCGGACCTGCGACAATCAAGATCGATCGAGGTCGTGAAGGCCGCACCCTGTCAACGGTGAGCGCAACCCTTTTCCAGAACGACAAAGAAGTGATTCGGGCCACCGGGACCTTCGCCGATCTCGAGGCGATGGAGGGGCCAACCCTCATTCGTGCGGAAGTCCCCGGCATCATGGCATTCGACGAGTGCATCCCTACTACCCATAGCGTTGAGCAAGAGGGCTTTTACCCGCCACCGTTTACGGGCCGATTCGATATCCGCCACGACCCTCGACGAGCCGGGTTTTTCAAGGCCGAACCCCACGGCGAACCCGAAATGGGCGGGTGGCTCGGATTACTCGCCGACGAACCAGTCGACGCAGTGGCGCTCACGCTGTTCGCCGACGCATTCCCGCCAACGATCTTCAACACGAACCTCCCCGTTGGCTGGGCGCCCACCGTCGAACTCACCGTTCACTACCGCCAACGCCCGGTCTCGACATCGCTGATGACTACCTATGAGACCGACTACATCTTTGGCGGCATGTTCAGCGGCGACGTCGAGCTTTGGGACCCCGAA
>CALGZB010000059.1 GCA_937934655.1 uncultured Acidimicrobiales bacterium
GCCTTGTTCGCAATCTTCTCCGCCTTGCGTTCGAGCCGCTCCTCGATCTGATCGAGGCGTTCGCACCGATCAGCATCGTGCGAGCCACCTGGGGCGGCAGACACCGCTGGCGCGAATCCCACAACAGCGAAGGCGGCAATAACAAACATGGCAAAGAAACGCTTCATACATCCTACTTTTGGAGAGTCAAAACACTGGTCAATGCCGAACGTACGGAGTGCAGCACGGTCTTGCAAGGGTCCAGGGCAAGTCCTTACAGACTCTTTACATAGTCCTTACAAAGCCCAGCGATTTCGGCGAAGTTGGTGCAAGTCGGTGCTGCTACCGCCGCTCGAACGTCACGAGCTTGAGCGTCATGGGGCCAGCACGATCTTCGAAGGGACTCGACAACCCGCCCGACACGTAGCAATCCTCTGACCCTTCGGGGAGGTTCATCCGAATCTTTACAGGCAGATCAATACCGCCCTCCGGAGCGAAGTACTTCGACTTCGAAACGGCCTCATCCGGAGAAGCGCCTTCGGCCCGGCAAAAGTAGGTGACGGAGATCTGCTCGACCCGCTTGACCTTTTTCGACTTTATGACGAAGAGGACCTGCGCCTGGTTTACAGGAATCGCATCCGAAGTAACGCTGGCAAACTCGACGCGTTTGCCGACGCGCTCCTTGGCAACGACCGTCCTAACCCTCTTCGAATCGGCGGCTTGGACCGGGGAAGCACTCGACAAGATCAGTGCGATCGCAGCAAAAGCGATGATGAGTTGGACGTGTACTTTGCGGCTCACGGTGGGCCTTCCGAAGTGGTCGTCGGTCTCAGCCCAAGGTGCCAGTGCTTTTCATAACCGTCAACCCTGCTCAGCGGCTATGCAAGGAACACCTTGTCCGATCACCTCCCTGCTGTCACCATGGCGGCATGGCGACGATGTCGGTTACCGAACGTTTGCGGAACGAGCAGGCGGCGGGCACGTACACGCCCACGCCATCTGAGCCAGTCGGGCAGGTCATGCTTGCCGCTGCCTTACTCGCCGGTGCTTTCCTCCTTGCGATCATGGTGCTTGGGTCGGCGCTCTGGGCCAAGCCGATTGTCGACCGAATCAGGACCGACATCGGCAGCGAGCAGACCGACTACGGGATGTACGACCATCCAACCGCAGAGAGCGAAATCTGCGGCGGCACCGACTACTGCCCAATTGGCGACACCCTCTACTTCGCCGAACTCGTGACCGGCTTCGGGGCCGTACTCCTGCTGGCCGGTCTAGTCCTTAGCGTCACCGCAAAGTCACGATGGCGGCCGCGCTTAGTCGCTGGTGCAGCACTTATCGCAGCACTACTAGCTGCGCCGTACGTGTTCTTCCCTGATGTTCTTCGAGCCGTCGCCGCGATCACCGAATAACTGACACAATCAGGAAAACGGTTCCGCGGAACCGTTTTGGTCGGCTCCAGTTCTCGATCAGTCGGCAAACCAACTGCCGTGGAAGCCGTAGGGAATCCGGCGGGGAAGCTTCACCGTGGCGACCGCCTCGGACGAAGGATCACGGGCGTCGAGCACCACAAACGAGCTGGTGTCTGAGCTTTTGTCGAACACGTACTGAAGCAGCCAGCCATCATCTTCATTAGCGCCATCCTCAGCAGCGACGAACACCGGTTCACCAGGCAGCACCGCCTTGCCAAAGTCATGCACAACATCGGTGTTCTTCTCGAGGTCGTACTTCACGACTGCGTTGGTGTCGCCAAAGGTCGACACGGCATAGCCGTAACGGTTGGCCAACCCGACACGGCTGTCCGCAAGCCGAGGGAATTCGATCGGCCGATCGTCGAGACCGGTCTCGTTAACCGTTCCGGTTTCGAGGTCGATCTCCCAGCGGTGGAGCGCTGCCGTGTCGTGAAACTTTGCCGACGTTTGGCGCCACATCTCCGGGTAACGGGCCGTATCGATGATGATCTTGGATCCCTGCTCGAAGGAGTTGAGGGGATGAAACACGTAACACGGATCGACATCGAACCAACGCACATCAACGTTGCTGCCACCACGGGGCATGACTCCGACCCGGGCACCGTAGTCGTCATCCCAGCGATACGGCATTGCGCCCTTCATCGCCAGCTCAAAATCAAAGATGATCGGCAAATCCATGAAGATCACGTGGTTCTCGGTGATCGAGAAGTCGTGCATCATCGTCGGGCCTGAAACCTCGATCGACTCGCTCTGCACGAGCACGCCATCAGCATCGACCCGGTGATACCGCAGATACGGCGGAGCGAAGCCGTATCCAAAGAAGTGAAGCTCGCCAGTGACCGGACAGGTTTTGGGGTGAGCGGTCATCGCCGAGTCGAGCCGGCCACCGAAGTCGTGAATGCCGATGGTTTCAAGTTCGGGGCTTAGCTCGCAGGGAAAACTCGACTCCACTAGGGCCAGGATCTTGCCCGCATGGCCGACGATATGGGTGTTGGCGACCCCAACGGTGAGGTCGATCGAACCGTCTTTACCGATGGTCGGCAGCCCCTCATTGAGCGACCGGGTCTGCACGTAGCGATTGCGATACCACTCGGCCTTGCCGTCTCGAAGCCGAATGCCGTGGATCATCCCGTCGCCAGCAAACCAGTGCGGCGACTTGCCGGTGTGAGGGTTGGCCCCATTGCGGAAATAGCGGCCCGACAGCTCGGCGGGAAGTTGGCCAACAACCTCCAGGTCGGTGGCATCGATCTCATCGAATACCGGTGCGTAGTTATCGCGAAGGTGAAACGGCAGATCGGACGTGGTTGTGCTCATAGGTCGACCCTAGCGAGCAGCAGGTGAGGCTGTTAAACGGTTCCGCGGAACCGCTTTGACGAATGACGAAGCGCCAGCTGAGGCTCAGTGCTCCATACTGTCACACCGGTTCAGTACGATCGAACACATGTTCGACTCACAGGCAAATCCGGAAGAAACCACACCCACTCTCGACCAGCTCACGATGGTCCCGCTCGAGCGACTTGAGGCCGATATTCAGACCTTTGCCGCGCACCTAGCGGCCGCCACCGCCGTGTGGTTGTGCCAGGTCGCCGAATACGACCGTCGGCGAGGCTGGGAGCAGTGGGAGTGCAGGTCGATGGCCCACTGGCTCAACTGGAAGTGTGGGGTGTCGTTACGCACCGCTCGCGAACAGGTTCGTGTGGCCGCTGCGCTCGACGAGTTCCCGCGTATCCGCGCTGGGTTTCTCGAAGGGTCACTTTCGTACTCAAAGGTGCGGGCGGTAACCCGAGTAGCCACCCCGTTCAACGAGCCCGACCTCGTGGCGTTGTGTCACTCGATGACGGCATCGCAGCTCGATCGTTGTGTTGCTGCGTTCCGGGTCGACAAGAGCGCCGAGGATGAAGACCACGCCGCAGCGGTTGCCTTTGCCGATCGGCGGGTAGTGAAGCGCCCCAACTACGACGGCTCCACCACGACTTCGTTCACGCTGCCCGACGACCTGTCCGAGGTTTCGTACGCCGCGATCGAACACGCAGCGAGCAAGATCATCGAACAACACCGAGCCGAGGGCGAGAGTCGACGATTGGTGGTCGACCGCCTCGGAGGCACTGCTGCTATCCGTGCCGATGCAGTGGTCGCCTTGTTGTGCGGAACGTTGGATTCACCACAAGGGATAAACCCTGAGCTCGGGGTAATCGTCGATGCCGAACTCCTTGCGGCGAAGACTCGTGACGCGCCGAAACCCGACGCTGAGTTGGCCAATGGAGAGCTGGCCAATGACGAGCTGGCCAATGCAGAGCAGTCCGACCCAGAGCTACGAGGCGAGCTTGCCGGTCGCCGGATTGGGTCCGAGGTCGCTCGCCGAATCGGGTGCGACACCACGCTCCGGGCCCTCACCGAACTCGACGACGGCACACTCATCGAGGTGGGCACTGCGGCTCGGACCGTGAGCGGCCGACTCCGACGGACATTGCTGCGCCGCGATCAGCACCAGTGCCGGTTCCCCGGATGCGGGCAAATGCTTGGGCTCCACGCACATCACATCATCCATTGGGCCGACGGCGGTCTGAGCACGCTCGACAACCTCATCACCCTATGCGGCTTTCACCATCACGCCCTTCACGAAGGCGGCTGGGAGATCCAGCGAGAACCTCACACCCAGAAACTGACGTTCCAGATTCGGGGCGAGCAAAACGCCGGCAGCCCCTGTGTCACCGGCAACCCCTTTGAGGCGTTTGCATCGGTAGCGCAACGAGTGAGCCGGCGAGGCCTGCTGCCGCAGTGGGGCGGCGAGCACCCCGACTTCGCCGCCATCTCCCAGGCCATCATGCACAACGAACGATCACGCGAAAGGCGGTTCCGCGGAACCGTCGACAACGGGTTCGACGAAGTGCTTGCGGCGTGACTCGCCGGAGTAATTCGCAGCAACAGCCGACACCCTAACGACTACTGTCGACCCATGACCGAACTCGCCGAAATCATCTCGTTCGCCAACGGACTCAGCCCGTGGGCCCACCTCGCCACCGTGGGTGCCGACAACAAACCCGACGTCGTGCCCGTGCACCCATGCTGGGAAGGCGAGACCTGCTGGGTAATGGTTGGCGCCGACTCGGTGAAAGCTCGCAACTTGGCCGCCAACCCCGAGGTCGCCATGCATTGGCAGGTCACCGAAGTGGGCGACGGCGTGGAGATCTGGGGCAAAGGCCAGCTCCACACCGACGTCGAAACCAAGAAACGCATGTGGAACGACGTGTTCGACTACGACCTCAACGCCTTCTCACCCGGCGGCCCCGAGAACTCTCCCGACACCGTCTTCATGGCGATCGACGTCGACCGAGCGGTGCTGCTCAAGCAGTACGGCATGGGCGGCGTTGACCGCTGGACCAACCAGTAAGGCCCAGCCCGGGGCTACGAGACCTGAGCTACTCAGCTGGAGTGTTGGGTAGCGCTACCGCCGGACGGCACGGCTGACCTCGAAGCGATGGACAAGGTGCTACGTCGCCGGGGGCTTCGAGGGCTGGGATGACCGGCAACAGAATCGACGAAGCGGTATCGGCGTTGTGGCCGACCCGAGTGATCAGACCGTCGGGCCGCTCGGGAAGTTCCCATGCCCACAGCGGTTCGTCGTCGCCGGGCGTATCGATAGTGAGCCGGAGACTAGAGCCGGCCCGGAACACGTGAGCGAAGGCGTGGGTGCTGATACGGACCTGCGTCCACTCGCCGTCGGCGAGGGTGGCCTTCTCGGCTTCGAGCCCGGAAGGGATGGCCAGGAACTCGGTGGAGTCGTCCGTGAGCGAGCGGTACTCGGTGTTGAGGAAACCGGTCTGCACGAGCATCTCGGTTCCATCGGGGCGGATCTCGGAAACGACTACTTCGATATCGGTGTTGTCGGCATCGGCTTGCACCCACAGATCGATCGATGCGGTGCCGACCAAGCCGAGATCTTCAGTGAGGGTCGGCCCGTCAAACACCAGAGCGTTGCCTGCAACTTCGGGCGCCCACTCGTACGGAGGTAGCGCTGCAAAGAGGCCACCGGTGCCGCCCTCGTAGTAGGTGCGTTCGGCTGCCGCGTTGTCGCGAGCAAACTGCGAGGCGCCGCCATCGGCATCCGGTTCGGTCGGTGCGAGGCTTCCGTCGGGCTGGAGGAACCAACGCACGCCTTCGGTTTCGGGCGGCGGCCACGAAGCGAACTCGGCCGTGAAGGTTCCGACAGGCGAACCCGGTTCGTCGGTTCCGGCGCCGCTCTCGAAGGTGACCTTCACCGGAGCCTCGGACTCCCACTTTGCTCGAGCCTCGTCAACCGTCGAAACGTCGGTCCACCGGTTCTCGGGAATGCCCGGTTCCACATTGAAGATTGCCCCGAATAGAACCGGAGCAATCGCCGAGGAGAACAGCGGGTTGAAGCTGGGCACTTCCTCGGCGACATAGATATCGAGGAATGCCTTCCACTCGTCGATTCGGTACGGGGCGTAGCCGTCGACGTGGGCGCCGTTGGCAAGGTCGAATCGGGCATACGGACTCGAGGTGAACTTGTCGAGAATCACATCGAACGCTCCCCCGGTCTGCTCGTCCTGCCACTGGCTGGTGAGATACACGGGCACGTTGATTTTGTCGACGAAGGTTCGACCGTCGACCCGACCGCCAACCTCAGGGGTGTACCAAGGGTTGTCACGAATACGGGCGATGAGATCGACGCCGTGGTTGCGAAGGCTCATGTTGTCTTCGCATTGGGTGTCGCCGCCAGCGATGATTTCGTTTTCCCAACCCGTTCCGTCGGCCGCATCGGTGCTGACCGCGTCGGCCCAACTGGTAGCGAAGCCCACGTTGAGAAGGCCGCCGGGGCGGATAACGCCGTTGCCACTATCGCCGATGATCGAGAGCGGAGCGATTGCCGACAGGCTCGGCGGTTGGGTGCTGGCCACGTACATCTGCGAGATCCCGGGGTACGAGAGGCCAACCATGCCGACCTTGTTGCCCTTTACCCATGGCTGTGCGGCCACCGCTTCGATGACGTCGTACCCGTCCGCCAATTGTGCATCGTCGAAGAAGTCATAGGCGCCGCCCGAGCAACCGCTGCCGCGAACGTTGACGCCGACCACCGCATAACCACGAAGGCCGGCAAGAAGTGACGAAACCTGGGTGGGTGCTTTACAGAGAACGGGTATGGCTCCGCAGAACGGAGTGGGGTCGAACCCATCGCCGCCAATACCGATGCCCGAGATGGGGTCAGATGGGGTGTAGCCCGAGTACTCGACCACGGTGGGGTAAGGGCCGTCTTCGGGCGGGCCGGGAAACACGATGTAGGCCGACAACGTGGTGCCGTCGCGCATCTCGATGTACGTGAAACCTTCATCGATGGTCTGGCCGTCGTAGAACGCTTGGTCAGGGATCGAGCCGGCGATGTCGCTCACGGTTATGTCGGTGATTCCGGCACTGCCATCGGCATGGGCAACGGTGTAGCCGGTTCCAGCGGGCACATAGTGAATAACCACATCGCCGTCGTCATCGGTAGTGGCTTCGGCGATGGTCATATCGCCATCGAGGACGACAAGGTCGGTTCCGCCCTCAGCGCCGCGTACGGTCAGCTGACCAACCGATTCCTGAACAGTGAAAGTGGCTTCGGCCATCGACGGTTCGGTGGGAACGGTCGATGGTGGAGTTGTATCGGCTGGCTCTTCGGCGACTACTTCGTCGCCCGCGGCGTCGTCGCCTTCTGCCGCATCTTCTTCGGCGGGAACCTCATCGGCAGCGTCCTCGGCGTCAGAACCGCCACACGCCGCGAAGGCGACGAGACAAAACAGCGCAAACAAAATCGCATGAGCTAAGCGCGAAGGCAGAACGGGACGCAAAGACACTGTTACTCCAAGAGTGTGGGCGGAACGGCAACCCTACTGTCAGCGAAAAACCTGTCGACAATCCGTCGTCCAAGAACAGCCAGCTAAAGACCCTTGTCAGAAGGGTGATCAGCTGGAAGTCTGAGAATATGGCGACCGAACTCGGAGAAGTCCTCGCAGTGCTTCACCGGGCACCCCGGCTCGAGTCATTCGAAGCCGAAGGCGAGTGGTTTCTCAACTTCTACGCCCTAAACGAATACATCCAGGATCGTTCCGACCAGAACCGAGTCGCCTTGGGTCGGTCTGTGCGAGTGCAGACCGCAGGAATGGCGATCTATACCGCCAACGAAGACGACTCGCCCCCGGAACCCGACCATGTCCAGGCCTGGTTCGTCGATGGCCTGTTCGACGCTCAAACCGGTGCGCGTGGAGCAAGCACGTGGCGGGTAACGACCAACCACAGCGAAACGGTCGCACCGAACGAGAGCGAGTTACATCACTGGACCGACAATCAATCGTCCACGAGCGTCCGCCACATCGAGAGTTCTCGATACCCCACCGGTCTTGGTCCGGTGGTTGATGGAGCACAGCTCTGCGGCGATTTCGAATTCGCTGAACCTATCGAGGTGGCCGAACACGCCGGACGCTCCTGCTGGCATGTCACCGCTACTCGGCGACCGGGCTCAGGACCACTAGGACATGGCATGCTCGAGAGCTTTCCGGGAAGCTCATTGGAAGCGTGGGTCGATCAGGAAACGGGTGTGCTGCTTCGGTGTGTCGGCACACATACCCGCAAGATCTTCGAACTCAACCTCAGCAGGTTTGAACCAAACGTCGACATTGCGGACTCGATCTTCGACGAACGCCGGCCGGACGATCACCCAATGGTGGCCCTGGAGGAGTTCCTCGGGCCGGTACCGGCGCCCGGCTTCGACGAGCACGATCCCCTTGAATCCTTCTTTGTTCGCCAAGAACAGCGAAATCCTCTCGATGACTTCGTGGCTACGGGTCCCCCACCAGACGATGAAGACGATGCTCGCATCGACGTTGGGCTTGCTTGCGAGAGGGTCTTCACCGTCAGCGACGACGGAGCGGCGATGCCCTACGTGCAGGGCGGCGAGAACCTTGGTCCGGTGACCAAAGCAGCCCGCGCTGCCTTTGCCGCCCCAGACCCCACAGTTGTGCAGGTCGCGCAGATCAAGTTCCTCCACCGCGATGAGGCAGCGGTGAGCGTGGTGATAGAGCACACCAGCGGCCATCTTCCGAACATAGCCCGCGTCCTGCGCATCGACGGAGAGTGGAAGGTCGCAAGAGAGTTCATCGCCAGGCTCTACGCAATGAGGGGCATCATTCTCCCGGACGCGCCATGACTACTGCCCTGGATCGGACTAGGGACAGCTGGTTCCCGAACAAGACCGGTCGGCGAGCAGCTGTGCACGAAGAGGGCCTATTGCCGGATCATTTCCCGGGTTGCCATCACCGAATAGATTTACGAGCTCGTGCGGATCGTTTACGAGGTCGTAGTACTCGCGGAAGGTCACCACATCGGTGTTTTGCTCGTAGTACTCGTTGTACCGATAGGTAGCCGTCGTCGTCGAAGCCCAGTCCGGAATGCCCACTGAGTTACGAGTGTCAAAGAAGTACTCGGTGAGCAGGCGCTCGCGTGGAGTTGCCGCCAAGATGTCGCGGCCATCGAGTTCGTGTTCCGAAGACACGCCCGCCGCCGCCAAAACCGTTGGCGCTATGTCGATGTTTGCAACCAACCGGTCATCGGTCGTTCCCGCAGCGACGCGACCAGGCCAGCGCACGAGAAACGGCACGTCGACCGCTTCGTTGTACGGCACGAACTTACTGGTGAGCTGGTGCTCGCCAAGGAGGTAGCCGTTGTCGCTGGTGAAGATCACAAGGGTGTTGTCGAGTTCGCCCTCGGATTCCAAAAAGCTCAGCAGTCGATCGACCTGATCATCAACCGAATACAGCAGTCGGATTCTCTGGGCACGCTTTTCAGCCTCGTCAAGAAAACTGATGTTCCGGTTCCGGACGAACTGTGGTTTGTCGCTCCGGTCGACTTCGTTGAGGGCTGGCGTGATTTCCACTGGTGGGACCGCTGCGCCGATGTACTTGTCTTCGGGATCAAACGGGCTATGAGGCGCTACAGGAGTGAGGTGCAGATAGAACGGTTTACTGTCGTTGACCGCCGACCAGCCTTGCACGTAGTCGATAGCCCGGTCGAAGGTGATTGTGGTCGAATAACCAAACCGTCTTGTGACACCACCGTCGAAGTTCATCGTGACGTCGCGATAACCGCCGCGGAAATAGGTCCACCGATCCCAATGGGGAACGTCTTCGCCGAGCGGCACGTAGTGAAGATACTTGCCCGAGTGGCCCGTGAAATAGCCGGCGTCGTGGAGATAATGCTGGATGGTGTCATCCGGATCGAGAGCTGGCGTGAGCTGTGTGAGCACGCCGTGATTGTGAACGTACTGACCGCTGAGCAGGCTTGCCCGCGACGGGCAACAGCTTGGGGTCGTTACGAGAGCGTTGGTATAAGTACGGCCGCCATCACCCATCCAACTCCGAATTTTCGGGAGGAACGAAAGGCTATCGGAGCGTTGGTCATCGGTATTGATAACGATGATGTTCGGCCGACTTTCGGTTGGTGGCTCCGGCGGTCCTGGTGGCTCTTGGGAATCCGGAGAATCGAGAAGGAACACCTCAAC
>CALGZB010000060.1 GCA_937934655.1 uncultured Acidimicrobiales bacterium
CTCGGTGGTGCTCGGAACCGACGGGGTTGCCTCCAACGACAACCTCGATCTGTGGGAAGAACTAAAACTGGCGCCGCTCTTAGCCCGGGGTTCGACATTCGACACCGGTGCGCTCTCAGCGGTCGACGCGCTGCGAATGGCGACGATCGACGCCGGCAGGGCCGTACGCCTGCCCGACGTGGGACACCTCCGCACGGGCGCATGGGCCGACATCGTTCGCATCGATCTCGACCAGCCCAACTACGTGCCTGGGCTTCCAGACGACCTACTCACTCACGTGGTCTTCGCCGGATCATCGGCGCACGTCACCGACGTTTGGGTGGCCGGGGAACAAACGGTCGCCAGCCGCATCCCTACCCGGGCCGATCTTACTGAAGCGGTCGACCAGTGTCGAACTCGCGGCCGGCGACTTGCGGCAGGGGTTTAGCGTCAGTGTCTCGAAAGAGAGTCTCGAACAATGTCGCGAACAGTGTTTCAATGGGTTTGATGGGCCGGGGAAGTCTTCGACGAGGTATGCGGCGAAGCGCTGTAGCGCTGGTACTCTTTGCTGCATCATGCGGCAGCTCGGCTGACTCAACGGTTACCGCTGACGCATCGAGTGTTGGCGTAGCTAGAGAATTCTGCGGCTCCATCGCCAACCTTGGCCAAGTCACTTCCACCGAGTCTTCAAACGTCACGTTGATCAACGCCTCGTCGGCCGCACGCGAGCTCCTTCCCGCCGATGCGCCGACCTTTGCCGCCGACTACCTCGACGCCATTACCGAAAGTGCAATCGAAGGCTCGGGCCCCAGCGATGCTTGGCTTGGCGCACAACATGTTCAGTTTGCCGCCTACCTCGGCCAGCAGTGTCCGGAACCCGAATTTACCGAGGACCCGTCGTTCCTCGGCGCCATCGATGCCGGCCTCGGAGCAAATGCTGGCTCCGGCACAGATATGCAGCCGGACCCGGACGCCCCGGTTGAGCTTGAAGAACCACCTTCCACCACCGGAGCACCGGCAGCTCCGCCCGAGACTGTCGCTCCAGGCGAAGGCCCATCGACCGCCACCGAAATCGCCATCTCGAACCCTGGCGCCGTGTACAAAGATGTGCGCGTTTCGGTGGCCCGAGCATTTTCTACCAACGCCGAACAGGGCGAGATCTTCGAAGACTTCTCGCTGGCCAGCAATGAGTCGTGGCTCATTCTCGAGGTCGATGTCGAGGCGCTTGCCAATGTTCAGGTCGACTTCAGGTCCACCGACTTTCTCCTTTCGTCGCCGTCCGGCCGCGCCACGTTGGCCGATGAGCTCTCCGACCGATTCGGCGAGAACTTGTTCTCGCTCAGCCTCAACGGACGGGAAAGCAAACGGGCCTTTCTGCAGTTTGCGACCGACCAACTTCTTTCCGACCTTTCCGGCTGGACCCTCAACCTGGAAGTCGACGACGAGATCCCCCAGCTCCTCCCCCTCACTGAAGAGGTCGCCGAGATCCCCTACCCCATCACGCTCGATGCCGATGGCGCCAAGGGCATCACCGAGGGTTCCAACATTTGGGGACAGACCCAAGGTTGTCTGTCGGAGTTTGAGGTCGACCTCATCGAGGCAGACATCGACATCGAAGCTCAGATGGGAAGCGACCCGGTTCGAGGCAGTCTCGGCAGTCGCTTCCTCCGAATCGAAGTGGCAATCCGCAACGTCACCAGCCTCGACCAGGACTTCTCATCCTGCGGCGTGGGTTCCAACAGCGGCTTCGAACGCTCGAGCCTTCGCCTCATCGTGGACGGACGACCGATCGGCGCCGCCTCAGACCCCCGAACGGGAACAATCGAGGTTGGCTCCTCGACCACCGTCGTGTGGCACTACCTGATCGACAGCGATGTCGCCGAGGTTTCGATGGTCGGCGACACCGACGACAAGGTCTTCAAAACCTGGACACTCGACCTGCCCGCCCTCGACGGCGAGTGATCAGCCGGTACCGGCAAGACGTTCGCTCAGTCGCTCGGCAAGCTCACCCCGGCCCCGCCGAACCCACGTCTTTGCGGTACTCAGCGGTATTTCCAATTGGTCGGCTACTTCTTCATAGGTAAGGCCGCTATCTTCGCGAAGGAGCAGGGCGTTTCGATGATTCGGCGGCAGCTCGTCGATCACGATCCGGACAACGGTCCGGTCGACGACCATCGACGACACCCGTGCGACGAACTGCTCGGCGAACTCTTCGGCATCGCCAGGCTCGGCCCGATCGGAGTGCCGTTTCTCGCCACGAATCAGCATCTTGGCCTCGTTGCTCGCAACCTGATGAAGCCAGGTGGTGAACTTCGACTCGCTCCGGAACGAACCGATTCGGTACGCCACCGCCACGAGAACCTGGCCTTCGGCCGCATCGATATCAGCGTCGGAAAGCAAGTAGCGCCGCAGGGCAGGGTGGGCGAGACGGAATCGCCGGACCGCCCAGGCCAGCTCGGCCGCCGCATCGATCGAACCATCGGCAGCCTCACGTGCGAGTCCATTGAGCAGCGGCGCCCGCTCGTCATCTGACGCGGCCTCAAGTTGCCGTCGTCGTGCGGAAATCGATCTGTCCATTACCCGTTGACCTCAACCATTGCCCGGACCATTACCCGTTAACCTCAATCACTCGGCGAGTACCTCGTTCGATCCCATCGGCCCCGGTTGCCACAAGCGCAATGGTAAGGCTCGACCCTTCGCCCGATGAGCCTGCGGCCAAAACCAATGTGTCGGTGTCTACTCGTTGCCCCGATGGATCGATCCAAAAGTGGGAGGTGTCGCCAGGCTCCAACTGGGCCACGAACTCGGCGGATCCTCCAACGCGCTGATCGATCTCGGCGGGACCAGTGATGGTGGGGCCACGCTCGGATTCGATGACCTCGATGGTTCGCTCGGACGTGTCGCCGTCGACGTCGAGTGAGAACGTCAGCAAACCCGGCAAACGAGCCGTGACTTCGAGGTCTTGTTGCTCGATGATGGCTCCGGTCCAGTCGGTCCAGATGATGTCGGCGTCGACATCCGCATCGGCGCGATAACGCACCGTCTGGCCAACCTCGATTGCATCCGGCCCCACGATGGTGTCGTTCCCTTCGGACGTAAGCACGACTCCGCCCACGATGGCCGCTAGACCGCCGGCGATCGCAATCAAGGCCCCAACGATTGCCTTCGGTTTGCCGTCGGGCTCCTTCGAGCCGCCGACGGCAGCGACAGGGGTCGTGCTACTCGGCCCATCACCGAGCGGATCTGACGCCAGCAAGGCCCGGGCTCGGGACTCTGCAAACGCACCCAACAGTGCAGTCCGCCACTCGGCCATCGAGCCGAAGCGGTCGCTCGGGCTGGTGGCTCGCCCCCGGTCGAGCACGGCCGCCGTTTCCTCGGCGAGCGACGTCGATCCATCGCGACCTCGTAACAGGCTGGCCACCAGCTCGCTTGCGGCATAGATGTCGGCTCGGCGGTCGACCGGCCGCGTCGGGTCGAGCTGCTCGGGCGCCATATAGCGGCCGGTACCGCCGGCAACGCTGAACGAGGTGCTCTCGGCGGTGAGGTCTTTCGCAAGACCCAGATCGCCTACAACCAATCGCTCCCCCGGGTGTACCAGACCATCCTCAGCGCCCTCCGGGGCACGTCGATCCGACCGAAGCAGCAGGTTTGATGGTTTGAGATCGCGGTGCACCACGTCGGCATCATGGAGCGCTCCAACCGTGTCGGCGAGCGCATCGATGACGGGAACGACCTGGCCTTGGGTCCATGACTTCCGGCCCGCGCGTTCGGCCAAGGTCCCGCCATCGGCGTAGCCCATCACGAAGAACGGGCGGCCATCTTCGGTCTGGTCGATATCGAAGACCTCGATGACCCCGGGGATAGAACCTTCGCTCTGGATCCGACGCAGAAGCACCGCTTCGGTTCGGAACCTGGCACGCACATCTGGGTCAAGCGACCAGTTCTCGGCCAACACCTTGATAGCAACCGGAGCGTCAAGACGCGGATCGGTGGCCCGGAAAACCGTGGCGAATCCCCCGATTCCCAACACCTCATGCACGTCATAGCGACCAATGCGATCCGGACCCATCGGCACAATGGTGACACGTGCCAGTGCGCTGCGCGGAGATCGGTGCTCTAACATCCGCCGGTGACTGTTCTGCTGGGCACCCTTGCCGCGATGCTCTTTGGCATAGGCGACACCGTGGCGGGTATCGGCGGCCGCAAAGACGGTGCTCCCGATGCTCCATCGGCCATCGCTTTTACGGCGACCACCGTGGGAGCAATCATCAGCGCCACCTATCTTTTGTTCTTCAGCGACGACTGGTTTACCGGCAACGACATCTGGTGGGCAATCGCCGCCGGAATCATCATGTCGTCGGCCCGCCCTCTCCTGTACCGGGGAATGGCGATGGGGCCCGTCATGGTGTTTGCGCCCGTTCTCGCCCTTGTTGCCGTGGTAGTTCCGGCGGTTCTCGGTGTGCTGGTGGGTCAAGACCTGGCCTTGCTCGAGATCATCGGCGTCGCGATCGCTCTCCCCGCAGTGGTTCTTGTCTCGGGAGAAGATCGCCTTCCCAAGGTGGAAGAGCTTCGAACAAGCGCGGTGTTCGGATTGGGAGCGCTCGTCGGCCTCCTCGTCGGGATCGGCGGCCTCTTCCTGTCGTTCGTTTCTGAAGACGCCGGCGCGGCCCCAGCCTTAGCGCTGACGCTGCTCGGCATGGTGGTGATTCCGATCGTGGCGCAGACACTCGGCCAGTCGGTCCGCCCTAATGCAACGACCCTGAAATACGGCAGCATCGTCGGATGCACGAGCGTCACGGCTTTCGTACTTTCGGCCATTACCTATCAGCGCGGTAGCGCCGCCATCGGTTCGGCCTTGATCGGCTTGGCACCCGGGGTCTCAATGCTCATTGCCTGGCGGTTCCTCAGCGAACGGATCTTCCCGATTCAGATCGTCGGCGGACTGCTTGGCGCAACCACCGTGCTGCTTTTCGCCCTGGCCTAGGCCGCCTGGTTCTAGGCAGCGGCGTCCAGCGCGACGCCTTCGACCGTGATGCGGTGCATCAGCCGGCGCTGCCCGGGGTAGTCGTTGTACGCCATATGCCAGGTGGCGCAGTTATCCCACATGGCAATCGAACCGACTTCCCATTCGAAGCGGTAGTCGAAACCGCCGTTCACGATGTGCCTATAGAGCTGATTTAGTAAGTCGGTTGACTCGTCATCTGACCAACCCACAATGCCGGTAACAAACGCTGCGTTCACGTAGAGCATCTTGCGACCGGTCTCGGGATGTTTGATGACCAACGGATGCGTGGTTCCGCCAACTGCATCGGCGTTGCCAAACCGGTCGCCGATTTCCTTGGCATGCTCGGCTTTGGCTCCGAAAACGTGCTCGCTGGAATGATGAGCCTCAAGGGTGGCGATGGTCGCCTTCAAATCTTCAGTAAGGGCATCGTAGGCGGCACCGACGCTAAGGAAATGGGTGTCGCCGCCGGTGGCTGGTGTCTCCCGGGCCAGCAGAATCGAGCCACGGGCAGGCACCGCATCGTAGGTGTGGTCGGTATGCCAGCCGCCACCGATGTTGTGCTCTTGGTCCTTCTCTTTCAGTACCTGGGCGATACCTGGGAAACCGTCGACCGCAGCAAAGAACTTGTTGATGTCGATTGCCGCAAAGTGTTCGGCAAATGCCATGTGCTGCTCTGGCGTGATGGGTTGCTCTCGGAAGAACAACACGCCGTGCTTCGCCCACGCGTCTTTGATAACCGCAGTTGTTTCGGGACCAAGCCCACCCGGAGCGGCAGCCTGGGCTAGGTCGATTCCCGAAACGAACGCGCCAACGTGTTCGGACGCCGGTTCGATGGTGAGCTGTTGGGTGGTCATGTCACAAACATACCGGCGCGAGCTTCCCTGCCGGAAATAGCTCCCGTTCCTAATCAGCTCCCTCCCCGAAACTGCTAGGCGTTGGCGAACGAACGTCCGATAAAGAACGCCATCAGCGCCGACACGTACCCAACGGCAATTAGTACCGCCAGCACCCGGGTGCTCCGAGCGCTGTCGCCCCGAGCGAACCATCCGGCAGCCAGGAAGGCGCCCATCGGGATCATGCCGCCCACATAGTGGATGTACAGCTGCGAGATTCCCTGCCCCTGATCGAGAAGTTTGATTCCCAGCAAGATCTGGGCCGCCAAAGCAACAACAGCCGCAGCGAGCGCGACATGGGTTGGGCGGCCGACCGGCTCGCCTCGCACGGCGTGTCGCCCCACCAGCACAGCGAGCACCGTCATGGTCAGCAACACGGCCATGCCCGTATAGAGATGAGCCGAGCTCGAAATGATGAGGTTGTCGATTCGGCCGTCGCCGAGATGACTATCTGCCAGCACAAACATGTCCGCAGCTTCGCATGGCCTGACTGGTCAGCGGGTGTCGGGTTCTCCCGACTATCGTCGGCTCCTATGCCTCCTCCACCTCGAGAAAATGCGCCTCGACAGGAACCGTTCGCTCAACCGCCGCGACACAAAACAATCTCGGTTGGAACGCCGATGTCGGACCCGACGCTGTCGCTCGACCGTGGCTGGGCCGAACTGTCGGGCGTCGCCGCCGAAGGCCAAGGGTTCGACCTGACTGGCTGTACCGAACTCGAGCTTTCGAATAGCTCGTTCACCGATGTGGAGTTCGGCGAGGCGAGCGAAGCCGAACTAACCGTGGCCGATTGCCGATTCGAAAAGTGCGACCTGAGCGGCATCCGGTTCGCCTCGATCCGCCGCTCGACCTTTGTGGGTTGCAAGTTCTTGGGAACCGACTTTTCCAGCGGGAAACTCGGCGATGTCACCTTCGATCAATGCACCCTTCGGTTCGCAAATATGCGGATGGCCCGACTGGCCCGGGTGGCGTTCACCGAATGTTCGATCGACGACCTCGACATGTTCGATGCGGTTGTCGAAGACCTCGACTTCACCAAGTCGCGCATCACCAAACTTGGTGTCGATCGGCTGAAGGCCGACCGGGTTGACCTGCGCTATGCGACCGAGCTTGCGTTTGCGCAGATCATTCGTCTCGACGGGTTCTTGGTAACCGAAGCCCAGCTGCCTCAGCTCATGCATGGGCTCGCGCAGGCCACCGGCCTCACCGTCGACTAGGGCAGCGCATCGCCGCGTAGCACCTAAAACTTGCAGGATTCGCGCGTCTGAGTCGTTCTACTCATTTGCGCCGCGCCGCCTCACAATCGAATCGCGTTCGGCGAATGGCATCTCAAGCCCTTTCGATGCACCGAGCGGAGAATTCGATGTCAACTGCAAACCTCACCAAAGTAACGGTGGCCAAGTTCGCCTTAGCGCTGGTCATAGTCGCCGGCCTGATCGCCGGCGGCTTTGCTGCCATGGCAATCAACGGCGACACCGCCGTTGCTGCCGCGCCAGTCTTCACCGGAGACGTCGAACTCGACTTCCCGGCAACCGACGCGGATGTGATCATCATCAATGATGGTGCGCCCGTTGGCGATGTTGGAGTCCCAAACGACGCCAGCTTTACCGCCGGCTGGGACATGCGCGATGTCCGAGTCATTTACGACGCCGCAACCGACGAACTATTCGTCGGGATGAACTTCGACGGCATCGCTGGTGACGCAAACGGCGATGGCGACCCGGCAAGCGGCCCCATCACCAATACCACCGCCGGCGGCTTCGACATCGCCGACTTTGGCATCGACGAAGCCTTTTCGGTCATCTTTGACCTTGACCAAGACGGATCCGCCGACATCATCGCAGGCGTTCACGACCTCACAGACATCACGGGCTTCGCAGTAGCGACATCCACCGCTAACGGTGTCCGCAACCCAGCTGTGGAGGACACCTACCTTGTGCCTCTTCCGGGGAATACCGGAATCAGCCCAACAAATCCTTCCTCGTTGTCACCCGATATTGAGTTCTCAATAACCGGGTTTTCTACCTTGGTACCCAACGACTCCTCGCCATCGTTTGCGCTTAGTGCATTTGCTGGCTCGTTTACCGATGGTGGCATCGGCGAAGAATACGTAGCTGCCCAGCGCCAGTTCAGCACCGTCGAGCTGTTCACTCCAGCCCCTGCCCTTGAGCTTCAGAAGCTCACCAACGGTGTCGACGCCGACACTGCTGACCTTGGCCCATCCCTTATCGCTGGTTCGACCGTCACCTTCACCTATGAGGTCACCAACACCGGAAACGTTCCGTTGGTCGACGTGGTGATTCACGACGACATTCTTGGCGAAGACCTCTGCTTGATCGAAGAAATCGCGGTCGACGCCACCGAATCGTGCGAGGCAACCGCCATCGTCACCGTTGGCGACTACAAGAACACCGGCACCGCTGTTGGTCAGGGCGTCGACCCTGCTGGCGAGCCTGTTGGCGAAGTCACCGGCACCGACCCAAGCCATCACACCGGTCTCGAGACATCGATCTCGATCGTAAAAACGATTGATGGCATCGACGCAAACGAAGCAGCCGATGCTGTGGTGGCTGCTGTAGGCAGCACCGTCACCTTCGACTTCCTGGTCAGCAACACCGGATTCGCAAACCTCACCGAAGTCACCGTTTCTGACGATGTTCTCGGCGCAATCGCTTGCCCACAGTCCACGCTCAACATCATGGAATCCATGACCTGCTCGGTCGACTATGTCGTCGACACCGAAGGACTCATCAAGAACATCGGCTCGGTCTCTGGCCAGCCCGTCGATGGTGATGGCAACCCGGTTGGCGAACCCGTCACCGGCGAAGACCCTGCTCACCACAGCGGATCGGAAGCCACCATCAAGTTGGAGAAAGCCACGAATGGCGAAGACGCCGATGACACCGCCGGACCAAACGTTCCGTTCGGCGATCCGGTTGTGTTCACCTACGCGGTCACCAACACCAGTGCGTTCCCAATCGTTGACGTCGTGGTCACCGATGACATCGAAGGCGAGATCTGCACCATCGAACTGCTCGCGGTCGACGAGACCAAGACCTGTGACTTCGAGACCACCGCCGGACTCGGCGCCTACGAAAACAACAGTGACGTCGCCGGTCAGCCGGTCGACGATGCAGGAAATCCGGTAGGACCCGTAGTCACCGACGTCGATCCTTCGCATCACTTCGGCGAGTGCGCCGAGGTCATCGAAGGTCCTGCTCTTTGGAAGGGCGCTGAGACAATTTGGGAAACCGGATTGATCGCTGGCGATAACTCCACCATTCAGATCATCACCAGCGAGAACGGCGCCTCACCTGGTCAGCCAAACGAGCAGGTCTACATCGAAATCGCCGGCGTCCAATACGGGCCAACCCCCGCAGGGCTCGGCGTATTGACGTTCGACGTCGCCGTTGGCGGGCCCGTCACCGTGCTCCACATCAGCGAAATCGACCCATCGATCAACGGATCAAACAGCGTCGTACCTTCACTCTGTGGAACCGACCTAACCGTCGATGTGCCTGTCTGCGTGGATCTCCTCGAGGGTCCTGCTCTTTGGAAGGGCGCCCAAACGGTCTGGGACACCGGCCTCACGGCAGCCGCCGGTAGCGAGATCCGAATCGTTACCACCGAAAACGGCGCATCACCCGCTCAACCCAACGAGCAGGTCTACGTCGAAATCGCCGGCGTCCAATACGGCCCAACCCCCGAAGGCCTCGGCGAACTCGAATTCACCGTCACCGACGGCGGACCAGTCACCGTGCTC
>CALGZB010000061.1 GCA_937934655.1 uncultured Acidimicrobiales bacterium
GATGTTTCCCTCATCGAGCGCATCGACGGTGCCGTCCTTCCAGAACAGCACGACGGCTTGATCGTTGACCGTGTCGTTGATGACTCCAGTTTCGGAGATCGCTTCAAACGGGAATGCCTTCTCGACATCGTCGACTCGCACTCCAACAACTCTGGACAGCGCCGGGAACCGAGGGTCGAGGTCCTTTTCGAAGAAGGCGCCAATTGGGCCTGCACCGGAGCTGTAGCCGGCATAGGGGTTGAGGCCGTATTCAATGCCGAAACCGGTCTCCCGAGAAAGTGACTCGCCGTCAGGGAAGTTCTCGCGAAACTCGCTGAACGAAACGATCGCTGTACTGACCGTCTCGAGTTGGGTTCCTGCATAGTCACCGACGATTCCTTCGCCGGTTATCTGCTGCCACAGCGAGTCGGTGAGGTCATCCCACATCACCATGTCGCTATGTCGGAGCAAGCCCGACACGCCGAGTCGTAGCGTGTCGCCATCAACTCGGCGGTCGAACGCTAGGGCGGTATTACAGAGAGGACAGTACGTCACTGCAACGGGGGTGTCGCCGAACTCGGTGTTGACGATCTCGTGGCGGGTCATGATCGACAGCGGGAAGAACCGGGCGATGCCTCCCTCCTGCACCAGCGCTCCAGGTTCGTTGTCGGCGAGCCATTCGGCTGCCGCATCGGGACTCTCATAAACAGGGCTATCGATCGGCGGAATCGCGTCACGAGGATCTTGCCTCTGAATTCCGGCGGCTATCTCAGAGAGATCGACGGTGGAGTTGGTCCAATCGGTCTGCCACATAAAGGTGAGGCTCGCGACGCCCGCATCAAGACCGAACTCGGCGCCGTCGATGGTCGGGTCGACCGAAACAGAGTCGCCTGAAGTTGTCGAGGACTCATCAGCAGAGGATGAGTCGCCGTCGTCGGACGCCGATGATCCCGCAGCAGACGTCGAAGCGCTCGAGCAGGCGGCGGCAAAGAGCGCAAGAAGGGTGAGAATGCTGAGAAGCGGCAAAAGGGGTCGTTTCATGCACCTCGGAACCCGGCATGACGCTCGTTCCTTCCAACTTCTGCCGGGTAGGGTCCAACCGATGAGCAGCCCTGAACCAGCAACACTCGAAGATCTCACCACGCCTCCCAAGACCGTCCTCGTTGTCGTGGCCCACCCCGACGATATCGACTTCGGCATCGCTGGCACCGCCGGTGCACTAAGCGCCGCGGGCTCCCATGTTGCCTACCGCATCGCCACCTCAGGTGAAGCCGGGGGCCCCGACGAAATGGACCGAGCCGAACTTAAGGCACTCCGTGAAGGCGAGCAACGAGCTGCCGGCGCCGAAGTAGGGGTTACCGATATCGAATTTCTCGGCCTGCCCGATGGCCACCTCGAGTTCAACGTTGCGCTCCGCAAAGAGATCACCAAAGCAATCCGGTCGGTGAAACCCGACGTGATGATCAGCCAGAACCCGGAGCGCCGCTGGGACAGCGTGTTCGCCAGCCACCCAGACCACCTCGCCGTCGGACACGCAACCGTCGCCGCCGCCTACCCCGACTCGCGCAACCCGCACTTCTGTCCCGAGCTCCTCGACGAGGGGTACGAGCCCCACACCGTCCCTGAGATTTGGGTTGGTTCGTTGACGCCGGTCGACGTATTCATCGACATCACCGACTCATTCGACGCCAAGGTGCGGGCATTGAGCTCCCACCAAAGCCAGGTCGGCTCGATGGAGAACATCGACAAGCTGCTGCGTGAATGGGCGTCGGGCGTCGCCGCCACCAACGGCTTCCCCGACGGCATGCTCGTTGAGGCATTCCGACGGGTTCGGACCATCTAACCGTCCAACCCACTACCGCATGGGTTGAACAACCCAGGAGCAACGGGAACACCGCCGGCGCTCGCGAGGTTCCCAAACCATGCAACCCGACCTCACGAAGCAACGCCGAGAGCTCGTGCAACTTGCGTTTGCACTCGTGCTCTCGATGTCGGCGTGGTTCTCTACTGCTGCGGTGCTGGGACAGCTTCGTTTGGACTGGGGCCTCACCCGAACCCAAGCCAGCTGGCTCACCATTACGGTGCAGATCGGATTTGTTGTCGGTGCCGTGATCTCCTCGGCGACAAATCTCGCCGATCGCATCCCGCCTCGGCGGCTCATCCTTTACGGAAGCATGGGAGCAGCGCTGGCCAACCTGGTCGTCGTCCTCGGCGACTCGTTCGACATTGCGGTTGTGGCACGTCTGGCCACCGGCGCCAGCCTCGCTGCGGTATACCCGCCCGCACTGAAGGCGATGTCGAGCTGGTACCTGGAAGGCCGCGGGATGGCCCTCGGTGTCATGGTTGGTGCACTTACTCTCGGGTCGGCACTCCCCCACCTGGTCAATGCCATCGGCGGCGTCGACTGGAAGCTCACACTCATCGTCGTGTCGGCCCTCACTGCTATCGGCGGCCTCCTCGCCGACCGCCTCTGCTGCGACGGGCCGTTCGCTGTCGCCGCCGCAAGCTTCGACCCAACCCAACTCCGGGCGATCGTCACCAATCGCGAGTTTCGGCTCGCAAGCGCTGGCTACTTCGGCCACATGTGGGAGCTGTATGCCATGTGGGCGTGGATCGCCGCGTTCTACGGTGATGTCTTTGCGTCGAGCCGCGTTGCGAGCCTGGCCGCCTTCGCCGTTATCGCAGTCGGTTCACTTGGCTGCGTCTACGCCGGCGTCATGAGCGATCGACAGAGCCGCTCACAGGCGGCAGCTCTGGCCATGCGTTGGTCGGCGGCGGCGGCAATCATTACCGGATTCCTCGTCGATGCTCCGAGCCCCCTAGTGCTCGCTGCTGGCCTGATCTGGGGTTTCTGGGTGGTGGCCGACAGCGCACAGTTCTCCGCCATCGTCACCGAGGTTGTTGACCCCCGGTACGTCGGGACTGCGCTGACACTGCAACTCGCGACCGGCTTCATCCTCACCGTCTTCACCATCTTCTTCATTCCGGTTGTTCGCGATGCTTTTGGATGGGGTTGGGCGTTTCTGATGCTCGCACCAGGGCCTCTTTTAGGCGTGTGGGCGATGCGGGCACTCGACAGCACTCAGGCGCAGGCCGATGCCGCTACCGGATAGCGACCAGACGAACACTCGGAACAACACAAGCAACACCGGCACCATCCGCACCTTGTGTCGCACAACTCGATAAAACAGTAGGAAGTGACCTCGCGAGTCTCCCCCTCTTCTGGACTGTTCCCATGAATGTTCTGCGCGTTACCCAGGGCTTGGCCGAAATCGACCATGTCCATCACGGCGACCTCGACGTTATTGGCGGCACGGCGCTGCTCTCTGGACGCGTCACCGGCGATGTTGTTGTGCACGGCGGCCGGGCTGTCGTATCGGGCATCATCGATGGAAACCTCGACAACCGGGGAGGCCGCGTCCTCATATCGGGAACCGTGCTGGGGACAATCAGCGGTTCACCCGCCTACACCGTTATCGAACCAGCCCAAATCGAACGATCTGACCCGTTCGCCGCCTGGGATCCAGTCGCCTCGACCAGTTCGTTCAAGAAGGCATTGGTCCCGTCAGTTGCGAGAAGACCGGCTGCACCTCGCGCCCGGCTCTGGACATCGCTTACCGCAGCAGCGGTTGCGGTAGCCACCATCGGGGCACTCGCCGCGGTTGGCGACAACGCCGCAATCGCCGATGCCATAACGGGCGACGGCGTGGCAATCATCCAGGTCGTCGAGAAGCCCGCCGCTAACTAGCACGGCTAGAAAGCACTAGTTAGGAAGCACTGGCTAGATAGCGTCGAAGTCGCCGCCTCGACCTAGGCCGCTCGCAAAGCGCTCGGCCCCAATGCGCGTTTCCTCGCTGTCGATCGCACGAAACCCAATCTCGGCCTCAGCACTAAGCGCCTCGCCGAGTGTCATCGACCACTGACCCATCGCCGATTCACGATCGCCCCGCATACATACCTGCGGGAACTCACCGAGTTGCTTGGCCAGCACCAATGCTGCGTCAAGAGCAGACCCGGGGTCCACAAGTCGATTCGCCAAACCAATGCGCAACGCCTCGTCGCCATCCACGGGGCGCCCCGTGAGGATCATGTCGCTTGCCACGCTGTGGCCGATCAGCCGCGGCAAGCGGATGGTGCCGCCATCGATGAGTGGCACACCCCATCGGCGGCAGTACACGCCAAAGGTCGCATCCGACGCGGCAACGCGAAGATCGCACCACAACGCCAGTTCAAGCCCGCCCGCGACGGCGAAACCCTCGACCGCGGCGATCACCGGTTTGTTGAGCTGCAGTCGTGTGGGCCCCATCGGAGCGACAGACCCGACGATCTCGTCGGCCGGAAGCCGCGTGATCTTGTTGCCGTTCTTGTTCGAGATCGCCTTGAGGTCGGCCCCGGCGCAGAAGTGACCATGCCCTCCGGTGAGAATCGCCACGTCGAGTTCATCATCGGCATCGAAATCAGTGAAGGCATCGAAGAGCAACTGTGCGGTTGGCCCGTCGACGGCATTGCGGGCTTCAGGACGGTCGATGGTGACCACCAAGGTCCGGTCGTGGCGTTCTGTATGAATCGTTGAGGTGCTCATGCCCAGATCCTTCCAGATCTGAACGATCGCTCCTACTACAACTTCTCCCTAGCGACAGCTAGCGGGTACGAAGCACGAACGGGAGCACCGGCCCCATGTCGGCCTGCCGCAGCAGATTGGTGGCCACCGTGATGGTCCACCGGCTGTCGGCCGTGTCGTCGAAAAGCAGCACCGGTCCGTCGGCGATCGGCCGCTCGGGAAGCTTCGACTCATCAAGATCGATGAGGCCCCACACGTTGGCCAACTGATGAGCGCTGTTGGCCTGCTCTTCCTGCCAGCCAGACTCCGGGTTACGAGTGAAAGGTCGATACACGGGGAGTTTTCCCAACCGTCCGATCTCGTTGGCTAACGCATCGATGACCTTGGCGTTTCGCCGAGATGGCATGGCACAGATCCAGGTCGGACGCTGCGCCCAATCCCATCGCTTCAGAATGCCGATAAGGCCCTTCACCATCTCGGACGGGATCTCGGTGGCTCGACCTTCGAGTAGATCGGCGACCACTGGGTCCCAACCGCCATCGCCCAGTCGGGCCAGCGATCGACCCAGGTTGGCCTGAAACTCTGGCTTGATCTTGCCCTTCGGTTCATCGAGGCTTGTAGCCCACTGACGGCGAGGCTCGACCGATATGTCGACGGCCCGCAAGTGATCTCGGGCCTCCGCCAACGCAACCGCACACGGCTCAGCGGCCAAGGAAAACACGCCACCGGCAGCAACGACACAACGGTCGCATCGACCACAATCCTCGGCGTCGGGGTCATCGAGCAGTTCGCGCATGTACCGTAGCCGGCAGCCTTCGTGAGCCGGATAGCTACGCATCTGCTCGGCCTCTTCGGCCCGCAATGCCCGGAGTCGTTCGGCAAGTTCTGCGTTGTACTCCCACCCCTCGGTGGTGCGCACATAACCGCCCTTGGTACGGCGGACGGCGCCTTGCACGTCGAGAATGTTGAGCAAGGTACTCAACCTCGATCGACCCATGTTTACGGTGGCCTCAAGCCGAGGAATCGACGTTGGCGACTTCGGATCGAGGTACGAGATCACCCGGTGACAGACCTCGGCCGACGGCAAACTGACCGACTCGAACCACTTCCACACCCGCTCATCTTCGGTAGGACGGGGCATCGCGATGACTTCGGCCCGGGGGATTCCACGGCCGGCACGGCCAATCTGCTGGTAGTACGCCACCGGAGTCGGCGGCATCCCCAAATGGATACAAAACGCCATGTCGGGTTTGTCGTAACCCATACCCAAAGCCGACGTGGCAATGAGGGCCTTCATCTCGTTCGAGCGAAGGCGACGCTCGAGCTCCTCGCGCTCTTCGGGGGTCGACCGGCCCGAGTACGCAGCGACATCGTGGCCCTTCTGCCGCAACCAGTCGGCAGTGGTGATCGCTTGATCCACCGTGAGGGCGTAGATGATGCCCGAACCTTCAAGCTCATCGAGGTTGTCGGCCAGCCAAGCCAACCGCTCCGAATCGTCGTCGAGCTCAACCACCGAGCAGTGCAGCGACTCACGGTCGAGCGAGGTGCGCAGCACCACAGTGTCGTCGCCCAACTGTGTGGCGATGTCGTCGGTAACTCGCTGGTTGGCGGTGGCCGTAGTGGCCAGTACCGGCGCCCACGCCGGCAGCTCATCGATAACCTGGCGAAGCCGCAAGTAGTCGGGCCGGAAATCGTGACCCCAGTCCGAGATGCAATGGGCTTCGTCGCATACCAGCGCAAACGGCCGACTGAGCATCATGGTGAACACGCGCTCGCGAAAGCCCGGATTCCCCAAGCGCTCGGGGGCGATAAGCAGCAGGTCGATTTCGTCGGCGGCGATCTTTGCTTCGATCTCGTCCCATGAATCGATGTTGGCCGAGTTAATCGTGGCGGCACGCACATCGAGAGCGCTGGCCGCCGACACCTGGTCGCGCATCAGCGCAAGCAGGGGCGAAATGACGATGGTTGGACCCCAACCGCGATCGCGAAGCATCCGGGTCGCCGAGAAATACACCGCCGATTTACCGAACCCGGTGCGAGCAACAAGAAGCGTGCGTTTGCGATCGGCGACCAAGGCCGTCACGGCCGCAAGCTGATCGGGGCGAGGAACCGCGTCCGGGCCAGCTAGCGCTTGCACATGCATTGTCAGTTCGGCTTCGACCTCGGCGGCAGATGGCCGAGGCGGTTCTTCCATGTTGTTTTCCGGATTCACAGGCATCTACTTAACGAATTTCGATGAGATCGAGGATTGGCTCGGCCATCTCCGGCCGGCAAATCAACAGGCCCGGCGCAAACAGCTGAGCGTTGTTGTAGGTAGGAGTGGAGCCATCGAGGCGCGAGCAGTGAAGGCCCGCAGCAAGGGCAACGGCTACCGGAGCGCAGCTATCCCACTCGTACAGGCCGCCATCGGTGAAGTAGGCGTCGGCCGAACCTCGAATGACCGCCATTGCTTTGGCCCCCGCTGATCCGAAGCCGATGACTCGTGCTCCGAGCGCATCGGCCAAACCCTGTCCATGCCAGCGCATGGTTTGGCGACTCACAACAACAATCGGACGGTCGCTGTCGACGTCGGGCACGTCGATGGGCCCGATAGTGGAAGCAACATCGCCCACCGAAGGCATCGACACGGCACCGCATACCGGCTCGCCGTCGACCGTCAGGGCAACGTGCACCGCCCAATCGTCGGCGTTTCGCGACGAAAAGCTGTTGGAACCATCGAGCGGATCGACGATCCACACCCGTTTCTGACCCATGCGGCTGCGGTCGTCGTGGCCTTCCTCGCTGAGCACGGCATCGTCGGGGCGCACCTCGGCCAGCCGATTCACAATGAACCGGTGCGCCTCCATGTCGGCGTCTTCCTGCAATGACCACGGATTGGCTTGGGCATCGAACCCGGCCTGACGAAACTCCACCAGCATCTCGCCGGCCTCCTGGGCCAACGTTTCTGCGAGCAGGTGGTCGTCGGGGGTTGCAGCACCTTCGCGAGATCCGTCGACAGGTTCGTCGGACGGAGGCGGAGGGTTTGAGGGTTCAGTCACTGGCGCCAACCTATCGGTCCCCACCGACACGCCCCTACCCACCTATGTATTACCCGCAGCCCCACTAACCTGCGGCACATGGTTCGGATATTGGGTCTTATCGTGGCGGCCGCCATTGCGCTGGCAGTCCTCCTTTCGCTTCTCACGTCGCTGAACGGCTTCGTCGTGGCGCTCTTAGCCCTCGGCGCCGGGCTCCTACTGCTGACCATCTACGACCTCATGCAGACTCGGCACGCCATCCTTCGCAACTTTCCGGTTGTCGGCCATCTTCGGTATGCGCTCGAAAGCATCGGACCCGAACTGCGGCAGTACATCGTCACCGACAACGACGAGGAGCGACCGTTCAGCCGCGATCAGCGCCGCTGGGTCTACGCCACAGCCAAGAGCGAGAACCCGTACTTCGGATTCGGCACCGACAACCGGCTCGAGGTTCCCGACTACCTCATCATCCGCCAAGCAGCCTTCCCCGCCGGCGGGCATCACAAACCCGAGGATCCGCTCCCGTCGCTGAAAGTCATGGGTGAGTGGCGCAACCGCGACAAGGCATTCCGGCCCGAATCGATCGTCAACATCTCAGCGATGAGCTTCGGGTCGCTCAGCGGGCCAGCGGTCGAGGCCATCAACCGCGGCTGTGCCATCTCGGGAGCGCTTCACAACACCGGTGAAGGCGGCATCGCCGACCACCATCGCCACGGCGGAAACCTCACCTTCCAGTTCGGTACTGGTTACTTTGGATGCCGCGACGCCAACGGGAACTTCGACCTCGACAAACTGGTCGAGACGGTCAGCTCGGCTCCGGTCAAGTGCATCGAGGTCAAGCTAAGCCAGGGCGCCAAACCTGGATTGGGTGGCGTTCTCCCCGGTGCGAAGGTCACGCCCGAAATCGCCTCGGTTCGAGGCGTCAACGTGGGCGAAACCGTTCTCAGTCCGTCCAGTCACACAGCGTTCTCCGATGTGGCCGGCCTCATCGATTTTGTCGAGTCGATCGCCGATGCAACCGGCGTACCCGTCGGCATTAAGTCGGCCGTTGGCGAGCGTCCGTTCTGGGCCGAACTGGCCGACACCATGAAATCAACGCAGCGCGGCCCCGACTTCATAGCGGTCGATGGCGGCGAAGGCGGCACGGGCGCTGCCCCGCTCGTGTTCTCTGATCACGTATCGCTGCCGTTCCGGCTCGGCTTCGCCGAGGTATTTCGGACTTTTGCCGAACGCGGCATGCACGAACAGGTCACGTGGATCGGCTCGGGAAAGCTTGGGTTCGCCCAAGAGGCACTGCTAGCCATGAATCTCGGCGCCGACATGGTGGCCGTTGGTCGCGAAGCCATGCTGGCCATCGGGTGCATCCAGGCGCAAGAGTGCCATACCGGCCACTGCCCAACCGGCGTCGCCACGCAACATAAGTGGTTGGCTCACGGCCTCGACCCGCACAACAAGGGCGACCGGTTAGCCAATTACGTCATGGCGTTGCGCTACGAAATCATGCGCCTCTCCAACGCCGTTGGCGTTCTCCACCCCGGCCTCGTTCCACCTGGAACGATCGATCTACTCGAGTCTCCAGACAGCACAATCAGCCTCCTCGATCGTTATAACTACGACCCCGAGTGGCGGACAATCTCCGCCGAGTCCAAAGAGACCGCCGTGAAGCTCATCACCAAGGCATAGCGCCAGGGCGCTACATCACAAGGCCGGCGAGTATCTCCATCGACTTGAGCCAATCGTCGGCGGTGGTCCGCCACGGGGCCGAAACCACATGCTGCACACCCGCTTCGGCGTAGGCCGCCGCTTCGTCCACGATTTCTTGATGATCCATTCCTTGCGGATCCCAGCCGGTCCGGTACGAGACGGTGAAGTTGTCGTCGGGTCGGGTCTCGCGAATCTTGGCGACGATCGGCGCTAGGTCTTCGGGACTCGTGCTGATGGCCTGGAACCCATCGCCTCGAACCGCGGCCCGACGGTAGGCCGGTTCGCTCCCTCCGCCGATCCAGATCGGAATCGGGCGGGCCGGTTTGGGCTGAACCTTGAGATCGCTGAATGAATAGTGGTCGCCATGGAACGACGAAGGATCGTTGGTCCAGACCGTGCGAAAGATATCGATGGCTTCATCGGTGCGAGCCCCACGGGTCGAGAAGTCCTGGCCGAGAGCATTGAACTCGGCTTCGGACCATCCAACGCCGGCGCCCACCGTGAGCCGACCACCGCTCAGCTGATCGAGGCTGGCCAGCGAATTGGCCAGCGTGAGTGGGTGGTACTGCGGCACCACAAGAACGCTCGTGCCCAACCCAATCCGCTCGGTGGCAGCGGCCGCCCAGCCGAGGGTGAGTAGCGGTTCGAAGAGGTAGGCCGACGGGTACTTCTGTGCAGCGGGCTGGACCACATGGTCCGAGACCCACACGTCGGCGAACCCTAACTCTTCGGCCCGCTGAGCAACTTTGACGATGGCTTCTGGTGACGCAGCGCGTCCGTATTGGGGAAGATGCACACCCAGTTTCATGAGTTCGGCTTCTTGTCCGCTACCCGGGCCATACGCTCGGCCATATCTTCTGCATGCCCGTGCGGACTGCTGCGCTCGTGAAGCAGCATCTCGGTGCGGGAGCGCTCGCCACTGTCGGCCAGCAGTTGCTTATCGATCCGGTTGGTGCCCCATGAGTTCGCGAGGATCTCGGCGACGAGTTGATCGACGGCACGGTCGAGCTGATCAGCCGGAACGCTGCGGTCGACCAGTCCCATCCCGGCAGCCTCGAGGCCGGTGAACCGGCGGCTCGTGAACATCAATTCCTTGGCCTTCGACAGACCCACTCTTTCCGGAAGACGAACCGTCATTCCCCAGATCGGCACTAGGCCCCACTGACCATGAGTGTCGCCAAGCTTGGTGTCATCGGCCGCAACCAGAATGTCGCACGCCAAGGCCAGTTCGAGTCCGCCGGTAAAGCAGTGTCCGTGAAGTTTGCCGATGACCGGCTGCGGAAGCGCCTCGAGCGCGTCGATGGTTTCCGGCGTGAAGTTTTTCGCTGGCGGATGTTCGCCCTCGGCAATCGAATCGAGGTCATGGCCCGCACAGAATGACCGGCCCGCTCCTTCAAGAACCACACAACCCACCGTCTTGTCGGCGGCGATTGCATCGACATGGGCCCGAAGCGCGACGAAGGCCGGCACATTCATTGCGTTGAGTTTCTCGGGCCGGTTCAGGGTGAGCGTGGTGAGCCCATCCTCCCGATCGGTTCGGAGCACTGGTTGTTCGTTCATACAGAGAGAATCTTCACCCGTCCGCTGGCTGGGTCAACTTCAATCCGCGAACCATCGGGGATTTGGGTGGTGGCGACGCCCACACCGACGACTCCCGGCATGCCATATTCACGAGCAATGACGGCGGCGTGACACAACAAACCGCCACTGTCGGTAACGATCGCTCCAGCGATTGAGAGCACGGCGTTGTAGGTCGGCACGGTGTACGGAGCCACGAGGATGTCGCCGGGTTCGAGTCTGGTGATGGCCTCATCGGCTTCGGTCACCACACACGCTTTGCCGACGTAACTTTCGCTGCCGATTCCGGTACCCACCAATTCACCAACCGAGTGGTCCCGAATCTCAAGCAGATCGAGAACAGTGAGGATGATGTCCATCAGCTGCGCCAGGTTCGTGGGCATCGTCCAAAGCGGCGGATCGTCCTCGACCCGGCCCAGATTGGCCGGCGCGGTAAGGGTCATGTTGTGGCGCCGCTCGTCTACCCGGTCGCGGATCGCCTCGACGCCCGGGGTCGACGATCCCGTGAGCAGCGCAACCATCTCCGGTGCCGACAGATCGAAAATGGCATCGTTGGGTACGCCTGCATCATCGCCTGCATCGCCCTCAGGCGCCGCTGGAAGCCGGCCGGCCGCATCGAGGCGACGGCCGATCTCGAGAACGGCCCGACGGAGCAGCCCGGCCGGCCATTGAAAGGTGAGCGGCCCGTTGTCGTCGCGCAACCCATAGAGCGCTCGGGCATCGTCGACCATTTGTTGAAACTCGGCGTGATCGCCAGCCGGGAGTCCTTGCAGCAGCCGCTCCAGCGCACCATCGCCCTGGGCCCGGGCTTGATCGTTGTTTTGCGCTGCCGTGAAGTCGCTGCTCTTTGCGTTGATCGAGGCAAGGATCGCTGCTGGCACTTCCCGTAGCGTCAAGGCCCGCAGGTCGTATCCGGTGGTGAGCCGCCAGCCGTACTCGTCGAGGAACGCGTCGAGCATGGTCGACGCTTGTTCGGAAACGGCCCGCACCTCGTCGAGGGTGGTTGGCTTCGCACCTGCTTCGGCAACCTCGTGCCGAAGCGCAGCTAGCGCCTCGCCGGGGGCGTTCGTGGCCGGAGAGTGCCCCGAAAGCGTCATCATGACCTCGGCGGTATCGAGGCCCCACTCGCGGGATCGCACGAGCAATAGGCCGACTGGTCCGAGGTCGCTGATGTGGAGGCGAAAGTGCAACCTGGTGCTCTCGGCGGTGAGCGTGTTGAGCTCAACCAGGTGATCGGCTAGGTCGGTGTCGTCGAGGCCGGATGGGTCGACCGCCGTCAGCCTTTGCCAGTTGGCGGCGAGTTCGGGGCGCCACTCGTCGACCCAGCGCTGATACTCGTCCATCCAAATCCGGTCACCGATTGCGTTGCCGGCCGTCTTCTCAGCTTTCCGAAAAGCAGGAGCGAGTCGGGTGGCCAGCCACAACACGGGGTTGGGTGGGGTGGGCAAATCGTTGGCGCCGCCGACCAGCGGCACCATGCTGGTGTAGAAGCGGCCCTTAACGAAGCCGGCATCGAGGCTTTTCAGGGGTGCCCCGATGAGTTCGAAGCCATCGGCGGTGCCGTTGCAGCAACCGTAGACGATGAGGTCCTGGCAAATGCGCGAACTATCGGCGCTGAAGTGGCCGGTATCGAGTGCCCACGATCCGGGCCCGGGGCGTTCGAAGGTGGTGGTGAGATCGCTCATTTGGTGGTCCCTTTGTTCGCTGCAGAGGTTTCGTTGGAGAGGGTGGAAGTACTCGGTGGGCTCAGTGCGTCGAGCCCATTGGCGGCGAACTCGGCGTGGAGGGCTTTCGCCGCCCAGATCGCCAGCCGAGCCGCCGTATCGGCGTCGTTGCCGAGTCGGTCGTGAAGCTCGAGGAACATCGATGACGAGGTCAAGGCGATGGTGATGTCGACCAGGGTGTCGAGTTCGTCTTGCGGCGCACTAGGGAAGTTGGCGCTGATGAGTTTGGCCATCTGAATTCGGGTTTCACCGAGGCGTCGCTCGCGGAGTTCCGAGCCAGCCGGCGATTGATGTTCGGCTCGCACCGCTGGAAGGTTCTCGGTGAAAGCCGACCACAACCGAATAAGTCCGGCCTCGTTCTCGTCGAAGGTGTCGAGCACCCACCGGCCGGCACCATGAGACTGGTCGGGAAAGTGCTTGGCGATGCCGTCGAGCAATTCTTGTTTATTGGGGAAATAGCGATACACGGTGCGAACCGAGACGCCGGCCTGCTTGGCCACGGCCGGGATGCTGAGCGTGGCCGGATGCTTTTCGATCAGCAATGTTTGGGTCGCTTCGATGATGGCGTCTCGCGTCACGGCAGCTCGCTGGTCGGCGAGCGACAACGGTTCATCGGAGGAGGTCATGTCTTCGACTATGAGACATGGCATGAACCATGTCAAGCACGGCATGATTCATGCCACTTCCGGAGCAGCGCTGCTCAGCGCCTGCAGACAACGCCGCCTAGCGCCGAATCTTCGGTTCGGACACCGGCCGCCTGAACTCGACAAGTACGGTCGAAAACATGACCAACATGCCTTGGGGAAACCAGTCCTTCAGAGATCTGGCCGACCGGGTGATAGAGGCGCCAGTGGTGTCGAGCTTCACCTCGGTGGGGTACGCCGCCCGCAAGCGCATTGACAACTGGACCGAGCTCGACTCCTACGACCTCAACGGGCAAGTCGTCGTCATCACCGGCGCCACATCGGGCCTCGGAAAGTCGGCCGCAAAAACGTTCCAACGACGTGGCGCGACCGTGGTGGTGTGGGGACGCAATCCCGAAAAGACCGAACGGGTTGCTCGTGAGCTCGGACCAAATGTTGACCACGTGGTCGGCGACATGAGCGAGCTCGATGATGTCCGCGCTGGCGCACAAACGCTGCTCGACCGCTACCCCACGATCGACGTACTCATTCACAATGCCGGTGCTCTTAGCGATAAACGCCGCGAAAACAGCGCCGGCGTCGAAGTCACCTTCGCCAGCCAGGTTCTTGGCCCCTTCCTACTCACCAACCTGCTCCTCGATCGCCTCACAGAATCCGCACCAGCTCGCATCCTCACCATGAGTTCTGGCGGGATGTACAGCGAGGCCCTCAAGGTGAAGTCGGTCGAGATGAATGAGGCCACCTACAACGGCACGAAGGCGTACGCCCGAGCCAAGCGTGCGCAGGTGACGCTCAACGAAATGTGGGCCGAGCGGCTCGACGGCACCGGGGTCGTCTCACACGCAATGCACCCAGGCTGGGCCGACACGCCCGGCGTCGAGGAAGCACTTCCGACCTTCCGCAAAATTGTAGGGCCGTTGCTTCGCACTCCCGAGCAAGGGGCCGACACGCTGGTGTGGCTAGCGGCCGACGAAGAAGCACTCGAGTCAAACGGCAAATTCTGGCTCGACCGCCGCCAACGCAGCATCCACAAAACCCCCGCCACCAAGAAGGCCGACACCCCAGAAGAACGCCAAAAACTCTGGGACCGCGTCAAAAAACAAACCCAATAACCACCAGGTGTCAGAGCAAGTGCCAGACCAGGTGTCAGAGCAAGTGCCAGAGCAAGTGCCAGAGCAAGTGTCAGAGCAAGTGCCAGAGCAAGTGTCAGAGCACGGGGTGTTGCGAATCCTTGGTGGTCTTGTCTGCGGGCGGATTTGGCCGATGTAAAGCAGTGTGAGCATCACATCGTTGTCGCTCGGCGACGCACCCCAGTCGCCTGAACAAAAGAGCACCCAAGAGCCAACGCTCGATGGGTCGCGCCATGGCCTCCTAGTGCTGTTCACGGCCACCAGCTTTGTTGCCTCGATGCTGGTGTTCTCGGTGCAGCCGTTGGTCGGCCGATTACTGCTGCCGCTCGCCGGCGGCTCAGCCGGCCTTTGGAACACCGCCATGGTCTTCTTCCAAGCGGTCCTGCTCGCCGGGTATCTGCTAGCCCACTTCTCTTCGCAGCGACTGGCGGGCGGACGACACCTCGTCTTTCAAATAAGTCTGCTTTGCCTACCGCTACTGGTCTTGCCGCTTACCGTTCCTGCCGGTTGGGACCTCACCTCCGGCAGCCCAGTAGTCGGCGCCCTCGCGGTTCTCACGATGATGGTCGGGCTGCCGTTCCTCGCGTTGTCGACTGCTAGCCCAACATTGCAACGATGGTTCTCTCGGACCGATCACCCCGACGCTGGCGACCCGTACTTTCTGTATGCGGCCGGAAACGTCGGATCGATGATTGCGTTGCTCGGTTACCCGCTTGTTCTGGAACCGAACCTCGGACTCAAGACCCAGACCCAATTGTTTGCCGGCGTCTACATCGCCCTACTCGTGCTGTTCGCGGCATGTGCATGGAGCGTTCGGGGTAGCGCGTCGACGGCTGCGGACGAACCGCTTGCCGACGCCCCGGCGGTCAGTTGGGTGCAGCGAGGCCGGTGGGTCGGGCTCGCCGCACTTCCGTCGGCACTATTACTCGGCGTCACCCGCTACATAGCCACCGACGTTGCGTCGTTTCCATTGCTCTGGATCGTGCCGCTAGTTTTGTACCTCCTCACCTTCGTGATCGCGTTTGGCCACCCGTCGCCCAAACTCATCGCCATCGCGTCCTCGGCGACCCGCCTTTTGGGCGTCGGACTGGTAATCACCTTCGTTGGCCAACCTCTCCTCCTTCAACTGGCAATTCACCTGTCGTGGTTCTTCGCCGCGGTTTTGCTGTGCCATCTTCGTCTGGCTGCGGACCGCCCGAGTGTTGCCCGGCTGACCGAGTTCTACGCGTGGATATCGACCGGCGGTGTGATCGGCGGAGCCACAGTCGCGTTATTAGCACCGGTCATCTTCGACCGAGTATGGGAGTACCCGCTGGCCATCGTGGCGGCCATTGCTCTGACCGTCGGAATCGAAAAAGGTTGGGGCGGACCGCTCTCCTGGCTCGCAGTTGTTGCGGCAGCCGGGGCTGGCTTCTACCTGCAGATG
>CALGZB010000062.1 GCA_937934655.1 uncultured Acidimicrobiales bacterium
GGTGGCGAGCATCGCCGAGGCCCAGGTAGTCACCGTGGCCCGACCCGAAGGAGTTCGACCGGTGGCAGTCGTGATCGGCTCGGGTGCCGGAGAAATCGACGAAACTGCCATCAAAGAACACTGCTTAACCCGGTTAGCAAAGTTCAAGGTGCCCATCCGCATCGTCGAGGTAGAGACGTTCCCGGTCACCGAAAGCGCCAACGGCACCAAGATCCAGCGCAACCGGATTCAAGAACTTGCCGAACAAGCCCTCGCTAACTGAGCCCTACCTTTCAGGTTCTGATCGCGTTTGACCACCACAGCGGTGGCCGAGCGCAAAAATTTCGGGGGTGGTGCTGTCTGCCACCAGCTGACGAGCGATGTGCGCGAGGGTTTCTTATGAACGAAACCGCTGAGGTCTACAACCAATCGAGTGAGTTCTACCTGGAGCAGATCGGGTCGACGATCTCCGAACTCGCCGAGACACCTGAGGACCAAGCTCACCTCACCGCGTTCGCCTCAGCCGTGCTGGAATCTGGCGGCGGCCGGGTACTCGATCTTGGCTGCGGCGTGGGCCGGGCCACTTCATTCCTTCACGATGCTGGCCTCGATATTTCCGGCGTCGACATCTCGACCGGCATGCTCGAAGGCGCCCGGGCATCGCATCCGCATCTTCAGTTCGCCGAGGGGTCGTTTGCCGACATCGCCGCCGACGATCACGAACTCGCCGGCGCATGCCTCTGGTACTGCATCATCCACACCTCACTCCCCGACCTCGCTGGCTGTTGGGCCGAGCTCAAGCGAACCGTCCGGCCCGGCGGCCACGTCCTCCTCGCCTTCCAATCAGGAAACAACGAACGGGTCGAAGTACCAAACGCTCATCAAACATCGGCAACCCTCGTGAGCTACCGACACAACGCCTACGACGTCGCCGAAGCACTCCGAAGCCACGGCTTCGCCATCACCAGCCAGGCCACGAGGCAGCTTCCGCCCCCGCACCAACGCCAAACCACGGCGCTCACGTTCATCACCGCCGTTCACAAAACGATCTGATCGCGCCAGACCACCAAAGAGGTGGCCTGGCGCGACAGCTTCTGGGGGGAACCTAATGTTCTGCTTCGGCCTAGCTATTCAGCGCAATCTCGCCACAGCGGATCTCGGCACTTGGCACGCCGAAGTCATCGACCTTGGAGGCGAACACCTGCGTTGCAGCGGCCGCCGACGGAACGTTCTGCACGTCGTAGCTTGTACCCGCGTTAAACGAGAACAGCGCTGGCGCTCGGAAGGCCTGAATTCGGATGCGGACGGTGTCGTTGAAGGGGTTACTGAATGTCACCGTCGAACCATCGACCGAGCACGACTCGGGCGCCTCGGCCACGCCGCCGGCGTCGCCGCCACCGGCAATGGTTACAGATCCGCAGTCGGTGCCCTGGCCCTCATCCTGGCTTGAAGTGGTCGAGTCGCTAATCACTGCTCGAACCGTCGCACTCACCACATCACCGTTGTAGAGCACCCATGGTGATTCCTCAGCAATGTTGGCTTGGCCGTCAGGCGACACAAACGATGAGTTCGAGATCGGTTCGGTGTGCACAAACCGGGCGCCGCCGTTGTCGATCTGAAGCAGAAGTTCGTATCGAGCCGTCTGCGTTTGCGTCAACGTAGGAATGTCCACCGCAGCCCAGTCGATGTCGACCGTGGCGATTCCATCATCGGAGGACTCCACCATCGTGCATTCAGCCGGACCAGCCGGGAAATCTGGGTTTCCGCTATCGGTAACGGTGCACTCCGAAGCGAGAGTGAACAACTGGGTAGCCCCGCCAGGACCACCGACGGTGATGTACAGCTTCACCGATGCCGAGGTCACGTTGTCCGACGGAATCGCGTAGTAGTTGCTGCTGAAGACCAACTGGCTCTGCTCGGCTCCTCCACCGACGCTGTACTGAACCGATGCATAGCTCGTGTTGTAGTCAACCGTTCCCCACGTGGCAGCCGCGTAGTTGCCAAATTGCTCAACCGCGCAGTCTGGTCCATTTGGAGCACCAGGATCTACCGAGCCGCACGAGGTGAGATCCGAACCCAATCCGTCAGCATCGATCGCGGCGACCCAGAACTTCTTGGTGCCGAGCCCGAGGTTGAGCTCTTCAAACAGCGAGGTATCCGTCGTCGAGATCTCTTTGAGATTATCGGTCTGATGCTGCGTGCGATACACGATGTAGCTGGCCGCATCGTCCACTGGGCTCCAAGAGATATCGGCACCCGCTGGCGCAGAAACGCTCGAGCATTCGGCCGGGGCACTAATCCCTCCGCCGTCACCCCCGGCGGTTGCCGTTCCACAAGGGACGCCCGCCGAGTAGGTGTTGTTGGCAAACTTCGCCGAGATGAAGAGCGTTCCGACGGTGCCGGCCGGCGCTGGGACCAACCCAGATAGGTCGCCGACGGCTGGGAACACGCCGTAGCGGTTGTTCTGTCCGTCGACTTCAAGTCGGTACACATAGACCGACGCATCATCGATCGCCGACCAAGAGATCCGAATGCCGCCCTCCGCCGACTCGGAAGTACAAGAGGCGTCCTCGCCGCCTGTTCCGTCGTTGGCCTGAGCCGAACCACAGGGAACGGCCGGCGTGTAGGATCCGTCGATCTTTACGCCCGAGACAAACACCGTGCCAACCACACCCTCGTTCAAGGGAATGAATGCCGAGGTGTCCATGACGCGCTGGTATCGGTTGTTCTGTCCGGCTACCTCAAGTCGGTAGACATACTCAGCGGCGCCGTTGACGTAACTCCAGCCAGCGTCGATACCGCCATCTGCACTTGCAACCGTGCAAGTCGAGGGTTGCCCTCCGGTCCCGTCGTTTGCTTGGCCCGAACCGCAGCCAATCGACGGGCTGTACGAGCCGTTGGCCAACACCGCAGACACAAACACGGTTCCGACATCGCCGTCAGCGAGTTCAATAAAGGTCGACGTTGCGTCGACGCGTTTATACCTGTTGTT
>CALGZB010000063.1 GCA_937934655.1 uncultured Acidimicrobiales bacterium
ATCGAACACTTGTTCGGCTATGCTTGTGGGCATGGTGCTCGCCCCGCTTCAGACCTCGTTGTTCGCCACCGGCTCGGCCCGGGTGTGCCCCGACACACCATTCCAACGAACACACCTCGATGAGATGTGCTGGGTCGACCATGCACCCCTTTGGCTCGATGGCGCCGACGGACTCCTGCTCGACCTCATCGACTGTTTGCCATTTCATCAGGGCCGGCGACTCATGTGGGACAACTGGGTCACCGAGCCGCGCCTTACTTCGACCATCCGGCTGGGCCACCCCGACCTCCCCGAGATTGTCGACACGATCTCAGCCGCACTCGCCGCCCACTACTCCGCACCGTTCGATCAGCTCTTCACCAACTACTACCGGTCGGGTTCCGACAGCGTTGCCTGGCACAGCGATCGCATTGGCCGCCAAAAGGTCGACCCGATGGTGGCAATCGTGTCACTCGGCGGGCCCCGAACGCTGCAACTCCGCCCGAAGGGCGGCGGCGCCTCCATCCGTTTCCCTCTCGCTTCAGGCGACCTTCTGGTCATGGGCGGCGCCACGCAACACAGCTGGGAACACGCCATCGCCAAGGTCGCTCATGCGTCTCCCCGCATCAGCCTGACGTTTCGCAAGCACCACAACCGGGTCTAAACAAGGCCGGGCGTCGAGCGCCTGCGGAAGTGAACCGAGGCCCGGCGTGTACTCCGCATGGAGTATACGGAAACAACTCTGAGCGGATTCGCTCCTGCGTTGCGCCCGTCATCGTGAGGACATGCCCGGAACGACCGGGCCCCGATGAACGGAGTTCTCATGATCGGTACCGTTTCAAAAGTTCACCCGCCCAAACGTGCGGATGCCCGACTCGCCCGCAAGGAGGTGTCCAAACCCGCAGCCCGCCTCGTCGACGCCCGCAAAATCTATGGCACCGCAGACGCCACCGTTGTGGCCCTTGACGGCGTCGACCTCGAAATCAAACGGGCAGAGTTCACGGCGATCATGGGCCCGAGCGGTTCAGGGAAATCCACCCTCATGCATTGCCTCGCTGGACTCGACCAGCTCACGTCGGGCGTCGCAATCATCGAAGATACCGACCTCACAGCGATGACCGATAACGAGCTCACCCTTCTTCGACGATCAGAGATCGGCTTCATCTTCCAGGCGTTCAACCTCATCCCCAGCCTCTCGGCACGGGAGAACATCGTGTTGCCGCTATCGCTGTCCGGCAAGAGTCCACGGTCCGACCTCTTCGAAGAAGTTGTGGACTTGCTCGGCATCGCCGAGCGGCTCGAACACCGCCCGAGCGAACTGTCTGGCGGACAGCAGCAACGGGTAGCCGTTGCCCGGGCACTGATTGCCGAACCGGCGATCGTGTTCGCCGATGAACCAACAGGCGCTCTCGACAGCCAAGCCGGAGCTGAGGTTCTCGGGTTTCTTCGCCGAGCCGTCGATGACCGCGGCCAGACCACCGTGATGGTGACCCATGACCCGAGTGCTGCCGCGTGGGCGGACCGAGTCGTGTTCATCGTCGATGGCAAGGTCAACGACCAGTTGCAGGACCCGTCGGCTGACTCGATCCTCGACGTAATGCGAGGGCTGCAACCATGACTTCAACCCTGTCTTCAACACCGTCTACCGCAGGAACCCTTTTCGCCATCGCGTGGAAGAACGCTCTGCAAAACCGATCTCGCCTTGTTCTTACCGTGGTAGCTGTCGTTCTCTCGGTCGCATTTCTTACCGCCACACTTATCGTGGCCGACTCGGTCACGGGCACAGCTGCCGAAGACGTCGCCGAGGCAAACGCTTCGCTCTCTCTCGTCGTCGAAGGAGAGATCATCTCCGAAGGCGACGGCGGGCCGGGCGAAGCACTCGAGTCGGTGCGGGCCAACATCGAGAAGGGCGCGATCGAAATCGTTCGCGGCGTCGATGGGGTCTCCGCAGTCGAGCCCGTCATCGCTGGTTTCGCGAAAGTAGTCGCCGGTGGTTCGGCGATCGGAGGCGGCACGGCTTCCGATGTGGGCCGAAATTGGATTCCCAACGACCTTCTCAACCCGTTCAAGCTCTTGGAAGGATCCGCCCCATCGGGTTCCGACGAAATCGTGATCGACCAATCTCTCGCCGAGGCTGGCGACATCGCGATCGGCGACACCGTCGAGGTACTCACCTCAACCGGCGTCCGCCAGACCTCGGTTGTCGGCGTCGCCGGATACGGCAACGCAAAGGCCGCACCGCTCCAACGCACCGTCTTCTTTGACCAAGACCACACTGCGGAGGCGACTGCGCAGCAGGGTGCCGGGCAGCTTCGGGTCCTTGTCTCGGCCGAAGCAGAACTCGCCCAGGTGAGCGCCGATATTGCCGCAGCAGTGCGGGGATCAGAAATCACCGCCGGGCCGGCATTCATCACCCGACAGCAAGACGCCGTGAGTTCACCATTCGCTTTTCTCTCTCTATTCCTTATTGCTTTCGCCGGAGTAGCAACCGTGGCTGGGGCCACAATCATCTTCAATACCCTCACCATCGCCATCGGGCAGCGCCGCCGGGAACTCGCGTTGCTCCGAGCGATCGGGGTAGCGCGTCGGCAGGTAGTGGTGTCGGTACTCGTCGAGACCTCGATCGTCGCGCTGTTCGCGACGATTATCGGTATCGCAGTTGGCTTGCTCGGCGCAGGTGGCCTGCGAAGCCTGATGGACATCGCCGGATTGTCGTTTATCGACGGCCCGACGGTGGTTCGCGCCCCCACTATTGTCATCGCCGCACTCGTTGGCCTGGTGGTAACTATTGGATCAGCGTGGGCACCGACCCGGACGGTGTCGTCGGCAGCACCTGTCGAAGCGCTTCGAAGTTCGCAGATCGAAGCGGCGGCACCTTCTCAGCGACGCGTTCTCATTGGTCTTCTGACGATGGGCGCCGCAGTGACGATGGTTGTTGCCGCTGCACTATCGAAGGCTCCGATACTTCTGGCCGGACTCGCACTCATTGTGCCGGGTCTCGCGCTTGCTGGACCAGCATTCGTTGCCGGCTCGGTCAAGGTCTGCAAAAGGTTCCTGGCCTCGACCAACGGCATCAAGAGCACGAAGAATATGGGGCGTACGAAACGAGTCGAAGGTGAGATAGCGGTGACCAACCTCGACCGCAACCGGCGACGGGCAGCGTCAACATCGCTCGGCCTTACCCTGGGCGTCGCCCTCGTGGCCTTCTTTACCGTGATCGCAGGATCGCTAAACGCAAGCTTTACCTCAACGTTGGAAAACCAGCTCAACGCCGATCTGGTGGTCACCTCGGTGAGCACCGAAGTATCGACTATCGAACCAGGCCTTGTACGCAGGATCGACAGTCTCGACACTGTTACTGCCGCAGGATTGAGCCTTGTCGAGGGAAGCGTTGATGGTGAAGGGGCGATCGTCGGAGGTATCGACGAGTCGATGCCGTCGCTCTTTGATTTCGTGACAACCAAGGGGAGCATCGCCAATCTCACAACCGGTGGCGTTGCCATCTGGAGCGGATTCGAATCAGCCGACAGGAGTATCGGCGACTCGGTTGAGATTCGAGTGCCCGGAGGAGTCCTGACCCTTCCGGTTGTTGCGATCTTCGATGAGAGTCTCGCTGGCTTCGACCCACCGACACATCTCCTCAACTCGGAGCTACTCGATGCCCTTCAGCCGGGTCTCCTCGACTCGGTGATCTTTGTAAAGGCAGAGTCGGAAACCAGCCAAGAGCTCGTGAGGCCCCTGGTGGCGGAGACCCCGGGGTCGCTCTTCGAAACCCGAAACGGGTACATCGGTGCGGCCGGAGCTGAAGTCGATTCGATTCTGAACCTGATCTACGCACTGCTTGCCTTGACCGTGCTGATCGCCATAGTCGGAGTGGCGAACACAACGGCGCTGGCGATCACCGAACGAATCACCGAGATCGGACTCCTCCGAAGCATCGGGGTGACGCGACGAGGCATCAGAAGCATCATCCGTTTCGAGGCCGCGGTGCTGGCGGCCCTGGGAACGTTGATGGGACTAGCCGTCGGACTGCTCGGAAGCTGGGCCCTTCTTCGGGCTGCCGGCGAATCGACTCTCAACACCATCGCTGTCCCGTGGATTCAGCTCGGGCTGGTAGGTGCGGCTTCCATTGCGATGAGTATCGCAGCCGCTGCACTACCGGCATGGCGGGCAGCTCGATTGCCTACACTCGATGCAATCGCCGCATGAAGCAGCATCGTGACGGAGCGGGCACACCGCAACGAGGAATCGGTTGAAAGGAACGTGCGAACGTCGATGACAAGCATCCTCACCACTGCCTCGACCGACACCTCCCAGCGGCAGCGCCTTCTCGACTTCGGTCTGGTTGCGGCAGCGGTGGCGACGGGAGTGATCGCACTCTTTGGCGATATCGAGGAGCAGGTCGGCAACATCGAAGCCATCGATATCGCCATCATCTTCGCAGCAAGCATCGCTCTTTGGTGGCGCCGAACGTACGTCGTCGCCGTCGCTGTTGCCGTCGTCGCGCTGCGTGTCGCGAGTATCTCGATAACAGGAACCGAGATTGCAACCGCTCTGGCGATGGCTGTCGCATTCTTTACCCTTGCAACAAGCGGGCAACGGCAATGGTCCTATCCGGCGGCGATCGCTACCGCCGTCGGCATGACTATTCTCATCACGAGCGTCGATTCTGGGGAGTCGTTTCCTCAGGAGTTGCTGGCAGAGTTGGCAATCACGCTTCTCCCGGTCACCTATGGCGAAGTGGTCCGAGGCCGGGCGCAACGACTTGCCTCCGCCATCGATGCAGAGTCTCAGCTGCGGGTGCAGGCGGAGCGGATTCGAATTGCCCGAGATCTCCACGACGTCGTTGCCCACGGGCTCACGAGCATCGCCGTGCAGTCGGGAACGGCGGCATACAACCATCCCAGCGATGACCCGAACGACCCCACACGCCAAGCTCTCGAACGAATCAACGAGGTCGGAAAACGTTCACTCGAGGAGCTACGGGTGATGGTGGGCGTGCTTCGCTCCACGGATATGGATCCCGAAGGTCTCGCCGAGGCACCGTTACGCCCAACGCCGACCGACCCCGACAACTTCGATGACCTCATCGCCTCAGCGTCGCTTGCCGGCATTTCACTCACCGTTGACATCTCGGGTTCGTTTCCCTCCGACACAAACGGCGCCACGATCGTTGCCGCACACCGGATCGCGCAGGAAGCCATCACCAATGTGGCACGTCATGCCGGGCCAGTGCCGGCTTCGGTGACACTCATCCATGATTCTGATCGCGTCGACCTGCGGATCACCAATTCGACGTCGTCGCAAGCGGCGCCGACGGTGGCGAGTAGTGGCGTCGGGATACTTGGCATGCGAGAGCGTGCCGAGTCGACCGGAGGTTCTCTTACAACTATCTCGCTTGGCGCCGACGGCTTTGAAGTGCGAGCGCTACTTCCCTACCGAGGACCTTCCGTATGATCCGGGTGTTGATCGCCGATGATCATGAGTTAGTTCGAAGCGGCTTCGCTGCGCTGGTCAACGGCCGCGAGGACATGACGGTCGTGGCCGAGGCCAACACCGGCACCCAGGCCGTGTCGTTCGCAAAAACTCACCAACCCGACGTGGTCCTGATGGACGTGCGAATGCCAGAACTCGACGGCATTGAGGCAACCCGCCAGCTCACCGAAAACCACGGACTGACCGACCTCCGGGTCATCATCCTCACCACCTTCGACCTCGACCAATACGTCTACGCCGCACTCGAAGCCGGAGCCTCGGGATTCTTACTCAAAGATGTCAGTCCGCCACAACTGTTGGAGGCGATCCGCGTTGTTGCGGCGGGTGATGCACTGATTGCCCCATCGGTTACCCGTCGGCTCATTTCAGATTTTGTGGCTCGTCCGAAACAGCCAGATACGAAGCGACTCGATGTACTGACTGTTCGCGAGCGGGAAGTTCTGGCCGAAGTTGGGCGGGGTCTATCGAATCAGGAGATTGCCGAAGCGCTCATCATGAGCCCGCTCACTGCCAAGACTCACGTCAGTCGGCTCCGGTCAAAGCTCTATGCACGCGACCGGGCTCAGCTCGTCGTGATCGCGTATCGCACCGGCTTGATCCAGCCCACCGACTGAACGACCAGACAACGGCACAGGACAACGGCAATGGCTATTCGATACCCACGTAGAACGGGTAGAGCGGCTGTCCACCGGCGTGGGTCTCGACCTCGAGGTCGGGATGGTTCGCCTCGAACCATGCTTCCACCGCAACCACATCGGCCTCGACGGCATCGGCGCCGGTAATGAGGGTGACGATTTCGTGGGTGTCGTCGATGAGATCATCGAGCAAAGCCGTAGTTGCTTCGACAACGGTGCCAGCGATCGATCGGATCCCCGAGGGACCAATACCGATGAAGTCGCCGGCGGTTACCGGGCCAACGTCGGTGGCAGAGTCTCGAACCGCCTGCGTTACTTCGCCCGCGGTGACGCCTTCGTACGCCTCGGTCATACCGGCGACGTTGGAGTCGGCGTCAGCTTCGGGGTCGTAAACGAGCAGTGAGGCGAAACCCTCGGCGATGCTGCGGGTAGGCAACACTCGAACCGTTTTGGTCTCGCACTGAGCGTCGACCTGTTCGGCGACCGGGATGATGTTCTTGTTGTTGGGGAGGATCACTACTTCGGCGGCAGCGACCGACTCGACAGCTGCCAGCAGATCGGCGGTGGACGGGTTCATGGTTTGTCCGCCCACAACGAGCTTTGCCACACCGAGCGAACGGAAGATGTTTGCCACGCCATCGCCGACCGCAACTGCAACAACAGCCGAAGTGCGGCCATCGGCGGGCGAGGTTTGCCCCATTGCTTCCTGCACCCACGCGTTCTCTTCGAGCTCTTCGATCAGATCGGTGACTCGGATGCCATGAGGCCGACCAACTTCGATGCCAGCCTCGATAGCGGCGCCGATGTCGTCGCAGTGAACATGGCAGTTCCAGATGCCGTCGCCGCCGACAACAACGATGGAGTCGCCGATCTGAGCCCAAGCATTCTTGAAACCTTCGATGGCATCGTCGGGAGCATCGAGGAAAAACATGACCTCGTACTTGAGGTCGGCGATCGACTTCTCGGTGTCGTTCTGGGCCGGTGCAGACGAGATAGAGGAGAGGTCGAGCTCGGTTACTTCAGGTGGTTCCGGAAGCTCCCGACCATCGACCACGTTGAGCATGGCGTCGAGAAGCAGCAAGAACCCGGTGCCTCCGGCGTCGACGACACCAGCGTCTTTGAGAACTTGGAGCATTTCGGGAGTTTGTTCGAGTGCCTCGGCCGCACCAGTGCGAGCGGCTTCGAGCGTCGTGAGAAGATCGGCAGAGTCGGCGGCTACTGCGGACTCCCCAGCAACACGAGCCACCGTAAGGATGGTGCCCTCTACCGGATTGCCGACGGCACCGTAGGCAGCGGTTGCCGCTGCGGTAAGCGACGTTGCAAGTTGACTGCCGTCGATGGCGTCAAGATCCTCAAGACCACCAACAAGGCCTCGAAGCAGTTGGCTCAAGATGACGCCCGAGTTTCCGCGGGCACCCATAAGAGAGCCTTTGGCGATGGCGCCGCAGACCGACACCATGTCGTGCTCGTTGGCATCGAGCGCCTCAACAACCGAGGTCAGCGTGAGCGCCATGTTGGTACCGGTATCGCCGTCAGGCACCGGATACACGTTGAGCGCGTTGATGCTCGGACGATGAGCGTCGAGCGCCTTGGCGAATACCTGCATCGTCTCACGCAGCATTGCGGCGTCGAGCACTCCCCCAAAAGTCACTCTGGAAGCCTACCGATCAGCAGGACGCCGCCGGAACTCCGGCACAACATCGTGTGTCCGCCCCGCACCCCGAACCCCGAACTGGTACCGCCAGGGGCGACCCGAACGACGTGACACGGTACCGGTTCGGGTTTTGGAGACTGAAAGAGGATTCGAAGAAGGGTTTCCGCCCGAGGTGGGGCACGCTCTTCACTCCGACTACGATGGTCGACTGTTCGCAATCCAGCTAACGAGGTAAGTTTCGATGTCGGCCATCTGTGAAATCTGTGGCAAAAAGCCACAATTCGGCATGAATGTCAGTCACTCACACCGCCGCACCAAGCGTCGTTGGAACCCAAACATTCAGCGGGTTCGCGCCAAGGTCAACGGCGGTACCAAGCGTGTACGCGTTTGTACCGGTTGCCTGAAGGCCGGCAAGATCGAAAAAGCGGTCCGCTAGATCATGCAGGGCGTCATCAAGTCGTACGATCCCGGCACTGGCGACGGCGTCATCATGTGCGACACGGGTGACTTTACCGAGTTCGACCTTGCGGTCAACGCCCTCGAAGGTTCGGTCTTTCGGATGCTTCGTCAAGGACAACGGGTGAACTTCTTTGTCGACGAGGACGGCCGGGCCACAGGCCTTGGCCTTGGTTCCGAAGTCGATATGGGCACCCCCGAGCAATAGAACTGATTGATCAACGTGGCACTCGAGCATTTTCGACTCGATGGCCACGTTGCCATCGTTACCGCTGCCGGCCGGGGAATCGGCGCTGGCATAGCCACGGCTTTTGCTGAGGCCGGAGCCGATGTCGTCATCGCCGCCCGCTCAGCTGACCAGTTGGCCGAGACGGCCGCTGCCGTCGAAGCGCACGGTCGCCACTGTCTGGTGGTGCCGTCGAACTTGGCCGAAGACGGAGCGCTAACCGCTCTCTCCCAAGCAGCCTTCGACGAATTCGGCCGGGTCGACACCGTCGTCAACAATCTGGGCGGAACCTTCCCGCAACCGTTCTCCGACGTTTCTCGTGAGAAGTTCGAGCGGGCCATTTCGTTCAATGTGGGCACCGCCTATGAGCTCACCCAGGCTGCGCTCCCCCACCTGCTCAACTCACCCAATGGGTCGGTCATCAACATCGCCTCGGTCGCCGGGATCATGGCCGGACGAGCAATGTCGTCCTACGGCACGGCCAAGGCCGCAATGATTTCGCTTACCCGTCAGCTCGGCCAAGAGCTCGCTCCTAAGGTGCGGGTCAACGCCATCGCACCCGGGTTCATCGAGACGCAAGCAACCGAACTCGTCACCACCAGCGAGCAAATGCGGGCAACCGCAATCAGCAACACCCCGATGCGACGCTTCGGACTCCCCGAAGACATCGGCAATGCAGCCTTGTACTTGGCATCTCCAGCAGCCAGCTTCGTCACCGGCGTACTCCTACCAGTACACGGCGGCGCCGAGGGCCCAGTGCTCGACTTCGGCACCCCCGACCTGTAGTTCGCCTCGTTTCGGAGTTCAAGGCGAATGGGCTACTGGTCGATGTTACGGCCATGCCCACCGGCGCGACAACCAACACTCCACCTCTTGTCAGCGGTTCGATCCTGTGGAATCTGTTCCTCTTCGTTTCGTGGGTTCTGGTGATGACAACCCTTGCGTTTCACGGCGCTCTTGGGACGGCGCTTTGGTCCGCTGGCGCCGACCCAGACTTCATCAGCGTGCCCTCCTGGTTCGCGTGGACCTGGCTCTATCTGGCCGCGTTACCGGCTTCGATTGCCGCAATCGTTTGGGGTCGCAAGCACCACAATAACAACGCCCTCATTGCGTCAATGGTCGTTCCAGCCATCCCCGTTTCGATCGCCTTGCTCGGGTTCGCTCAGGCCTAGCTCAGGCCTAGCTCAACCGACTCGCCGCAAAACGGGCAGAACCCCCGGCCGGAGCCAGGGGTTCTGCTACTTGATCTTGAAGAACTCGAATCGCAGAAGCGATTTACATCACTGCGGTAATACCGAGCTCTGAGTAGCCGTTCTTTTCGTAATTCGCCACGAACATGTCGCGTAGCTTGCCGGCGACGACGTCGTAGTCCTCGGGATCATCCCAGGTGTTACGGGGGTTGAGGATCTCGTCGGGCACGTCGGGGCAGCTGACCGGCATGGCCAGGTTGAAGATCGGGTGTTGCTCGGTCTCGACGCCGTCGAGGTCTCCGTTGAGCGCAGCATCGAGCAGCGCACGAGTGTGCTTGAGCGACATGCGCTCGCCCTTGCCGTGCGGTCCGCCGGTCCAGCCGGTGTTGAGAAGGACACAACGAGTCTTGTGCTCGCCCATGCGCTTGGCGAGAAGCTCGGCGTACACCGAAGCTTTCTGCGACATAAACGGTGCACCAAAGCAGGAGCTGAAGGTGGCTTCAGGTTCGGTGATTCCAACCTCGGTGCCAGCAAGCTTCGAGGTGAAGCCGGTGACGAAGTGGTACATGACCTCTTCTTCATCGAGGATCGATACCGGAGGAAGCACACCAAACGCATCGGCGGTAAGCAGCACGATGGTCTGAGGATGCGGGCCCTTGGCGCCTTCAGCAACACCTGGGTTACAGGTGAGTGGATAAGCGAAGCGGGTGTTCTCGGTAACCGAGCCGTCGGTGAGATCGAGCTCTTGCGGATCGGTGTCTGCCATCGCCTTACCCGGAAGAGCTGGCACGTTCTCGATGAGGGTTCCCTTCATCGAGAGGGCTGCAGCGATAACCGGTTCGTTCTCTTTACTGAGGTCGATGAGCTTGGCGTAACAGCCGTCTTCAAAGTTCGAGACGCCAGCGTCGGTCCAGACATGCTCATCGTCGCCGATAAGTTCACGGTCTGGGTCAGCCGAAAGCGTGGTCTTGCCGGTACCCGAAAGCCCGAAGAGGATTGCGCTGTCGTTGTTGCTACCAATGTTGGCCGAGCAGTGCATCGACAGCTGGCCCTTTGCGGGAAGCACGTAGTTCATGATGGTGAACATGGTCTTCTTGTTCACGCCGCAGTAGTCGGCCTTGCCGAGAACGAGTCCGACTCGCTTCTCAACATCCATGATCACTGCACGTTGCGACTTGGTGCCGTCCCGTTCTGGGTCGCAGACAAAGGAAGGAACGTTGATGAGGGTCCAGCCGGCGTCGGCGCGGTCGGCATCGTCGCGGACGCCCTTGGGGAACATGATGTTGCAGAAGTACGCGTGCGTGGCGTACTCCCCAACGAAACGGTAGGGCTCGGCAAATTCTGGATCCCAGCCACAGAACACATCGGTGCTGTAGAGGGTGCCAGCCTTGTTGTTGAGGTGCTCGATGACGCGAGGAAGAAGCGCATCGAATGCAGCTGGGTCGAACTGCTGGAAGTCAGGCTTCCACCAGATCGAATCGACAACGCTGTCACGAGCAACAGCAAACGTGTCCTTGGTTGGACGACCGGTGCAGGTCGGGTCGGTGTAGTAGACGAGTGGACCATCGAGGCCAAGAGCGGTTGGCATTGCCTTGTGCTCGTCGTTTGGGCCATCGGGCCGAATCTGGCCTTTGTCGTTCTCGATTGCCGCGGTGAATAGTTCGTCCTGAGACAACCCCGCCTTGATGGTTACACCCGCGAGCCCGAACTGGGCTTCTAGTTGGTCGGCAACGGTCATGGGGGCGCTCCTTGAGGCTGACCTCGCTAGGCAAAGCGAGGGGGCATTTCGTTGGTATTCCTGTCGGCCGGCACGACAATTTCCGAAGAAATTAGGGCGCCCAAGTTTCGTATATGAGTCACTTGGGCAATAGCGGCGTGAATTTGAGAGTAGAACAACTTCAATACAAGTACCAGACCAAATTCAAGACAAGTTTGGACAAAGCTGCCAAGTTTCATAAAAATGGCCTCAATTTTGGCTGGAGCCGATCCTTTGATTGACGCACCATCTGGGCATTCGGCGAATACGATGTACCGGTGACCCCGGAGCGAAACTCATGATTCTCGCCGAAATGCGTGGACTGGTGGCGGTAATTGCCGTCGGCATCCTCATAGCGGTCCTTTTTGCCCGGATCTCCGCGTACGGCGAAGATGACTCGGTAGCTGCCGCAGGCGTCGTGGCAACCACGACATCGACCACAAGTACGAGTAGCACCACTACCGCGGCGCCCGTGCAGTTCGATGATGCACTCGCCGGAGTTCGCAACCTCTGCGAATCAAGCGAACGCTTCATCGAAGGCTCCGAGTCCGAAATCGAATACCCGGGCAAAATTCCACAACTGGCCGAAGAGTTCTATGAAAGCGTCATCGACGGCGTGTCCGACCAGATCCGCGCCGAGTACTCCGCCGCCCTTCGGTACTACACCGAGTACAACGACCTCGCTCTTCCGCATAACTACGACGGCCTCACCATCCTTCAAAGCGATGGCGGCGAACGTTGGGGCCTCCTCGCTTCAAGCGAACCACCTGGCGTCGAAGCAACTCGCGCCAACGTTGCGTTTCTCTGCGGTGGCATCGAAATCCCTGAGCCGCCGCTTATGAGCGCCTCAGAGTTCGAACGTCTGTCGGACCTCGCTGACAAGTAGCAGTCTCGACGAACCGGTTTCAGGCAACCGGTTCCAGTAGTGAAGTTCGGACTTAGACGCCGACCGCTTCAGTTTCGGCCCGCCGTATCCACCAATCAACAAGCGGGCCGGTGAGAGCGATGATCAGCGTCGCAATGAGAATGCCGCCAATATTTCCCCAGCCGTCGTCCATCGAAACGGTGCGGGTAGCAGTAACCGCGCCCTGCAGCACTTCGAACCCGAGACTTACAACGATCATGACGGCAGCAAGAAGCGGCAGCCACACCCGCCGCCGGAGGCCGTAGCCAACGATCAACATGCCGCCGCCCCAGATCACGCCATGGCCGGCTTGATCAAACTTGATCGGGATCGAGTCTTTCGTCAGGTTGACGTCAAGGATCCGCTCGACCACTCGGCCGAGCACGGTGGTCAAGGACTTCATTGGACGGATCACCGCTGGTACTGCATCAGACAGGCTGAGGAACGTGGCGACGAGCGCGAACGACACCAGCATGAGAGCAAACACGACTCGGCGCGTGTTCTGGGAAGCGGCCATAGGACCAATGGTAGAGAATGCCAAGGGGGAAATGGGCGTCGCGGCGAGTATCTCCAGCCGATCTCCACAGAACCCACACATACCGCGGGCTGGCGTTGGTGACTCTTTTGGATGGCCCTGTGCGATGGCGAGTGTTGCGCCGCAGGACGAAACGGGCCTGCTACGCAGAAGCGCCGGAATAGTGGAACCGTCGAAGAATATTCTCGCAGGACAGCACCAGGATGAGCAGCACAACTGGTGCAACCGGAATCGCAGCCATGCCAAACAGCGGGTTCACGGTCCACAGCAGCACGGTGACTGCCGTCAGAATCAATGCACCGACAAACGCGATTCGACGCAATGTGGTGAGCAAGCGACGCTCGTTGCGGGTGAACCATTCGGGGACTCGATGCCGTTCGAGTGCCAAGCGGTGACGGTTGGCGGCGGCTAGCTCGCGTTCGAGATCCGCGATGAGCTCGCGAACATCCTCTTTTATTTGCGATTCAGTTGCGTCAGCGCCCACTGCCTACTCCTACTCCAAGGCCGAAGGTACCAGTAGTCCATACGAACTAAAAGGGTGCAAAGCCGGAGACCCGACCGACTGCCTAAAAGTCTTTCCCTGTGGGCAGACTGGAGAGGTGATCCGAATTCTGTTTACCGTCTGCCTTGGACTGATCGTGATGGCCGGCGCCTGCCAGTCCGGTGATTCCACGCCACCGACACGCGATTCGACGCTGCCGACCGTCGCTCCGGTCGAATCCATTCCGCCCGCAACCCGCGATCAACAAGCAGCAGGTGAAGCCGATCCCACCCCCACCGGACAACTGACCGTCGAGGTCGTTCGCGAGTTCGACCACGATCCTGATGCGTGGACGCAGGGTTACCTCATCGAACAGGGCCGACTCTTCGAAAGCACGGGCGATTGGGAAGCTTCCGAGTCCACACTCCGCGAGGTCGACCCCGAGTCCGGAGATGTCCTGCGTAGCGTCGACGTTGGGCAACCGTTCTTCAGCGAAGGCATCGCTCAGGTCGGCGACCAGATCTACATGATCACCTGGCAGGACAACACGGCCTTCGTGTTCGACCGCGAGACCTTCGAGGTCGACACGACCTTCAGCTACGACGGCGAAGGGTGGGGGCTTTGCCTCGACGACCACGACGGCAACAACCGCCTCGTCATGTCTGACGGTTCCGAGACGCTCACGTTGCGTGACCCGGTCACCTTCGAGGCCACCGGCACGCTCCAACTCGTGCACGACGGGAGCTTCCGGCTCAACGAACTCGAGTGCGTCGATGGGTTCGCGTACGCCAACGTTTGGACCACCAACATCATCGTGCGCATCGATCTCGCGACGGGTGAGATCGCCTCGACAATCGATGCCTCGCCGTTGAAGAACCTCATGGGCGGCGCCGGCAACATTCTTAATGGCATCGCCTATAACGAAGCCACCAACACGTTCTTGCTCACCGGGAAGTTCTGGCCAAGCGCCTTTGAGGTACGTTTCGTACCTCGGTGATCGGGCTCGCTCCTGATCTTGAATCCTGAACGTTCACTTCTGACTCTGACTCTGACTCTATGACCTTATGACTCTGGCTCTATGACCTTATGACTCTGGCTCGAATCCTTGCCGCCATCGCCGTCTTGGCGCTCCTCATCCCCGCCGCATTGCTGGGCGAATGGGTGTTCTTCACACTCGGACTTGTCGGCGTCGGCGCGTTTCTCGTGCCGTTCCTCAGCAAACGCTGATCAGCTAGGTCCACATCTCGGCGAGGCCGTACGCATGGCCGGCGGTGTAGCCGCCATCGACAGGTAGCGAGATGCCGGTGACGAACGAAGAGTCATCGCTTGCCAAGAAGAACGCGGCACCAGCAACTTCCGATGATTCGCCAAACCGGCGGAGCTTGTGCTGCTTGCGGATCTCATCGGCCCATGGCATTTGGTCGACGACCGAGTGAAACATCGGCGTCTTGATGAACCCCGGACAGATGCAGTTGGCCCGGATGCCCACGACGCCATAATCGTTGGCCAGGTTCTTCGTGAGCAGAACCACCCCACCCTTCGCTGCGTTGTAGCTGCTGCCGCCCTCGCACCCCTCGAGACCTTCGACACTTGCGATGGTGATGATGCTGCCCGACTTCTGGGCGATCATCGGCCCCAACGCATATTTCGCCGAGAGCATCGTGCCGGTCAGGTTGATGTCCTGGCAGCGCTGCCACTCCTCGAGATCCAACGAGTGAACGGGCCCGCCAGACGCCACGCCCGCCGCGGTAACCAGCACATCGAGTTGACCATGGTCGGCCATGATCTGCTCAACCACCTGCTGTTGGCCACCCGCATCGCGCACATCGCATTGCACAAATGAAACGCCGGCAAAGCCCGCCTCGGGTTCAGCGACATCGGATCCGATTACCGTCGCCCCCTCCGCAACGAACCTTGCAACGCATGCCTCGCCGATACCCGACGAAGCCCCGGTCACGTGCACAACTTTTCCTGTGAGTCTGCTCATACTTGGCAGTCTGGTCGTCAAGGGCACCGATGCGCCAGAATCCGGACGTGGCTATGTCAGAGGGGATGTCCAATCAACCGAGTGTTGGGAAGCCGAATCCGAACGGACCGAGCGTCCCCGCTGTGCGGGTCTGCGGAGTCGACGGGTATCCCGACGGTTGGGTAATCGTCACCACGGGCCTCTCCCCCAGCGATGACGTCGAGGTATCGACAGCATCAAACTTCTCCCAGATCGTCGACCTCTTCACCGACGGGACCATTGGGTTCGTGGCCGTCGATATGCCGATTGGTCTCGACCGCGGACAACGCCGCTTGGCAGACCAGGAATGTCGCAACCTTTTAGGCCGGCGACGTTCGTCGATGTTCACCTCGCCGCCCGAAGTTTCTCTCGACGCCGACACCCATGCGGAGGCCACGGCTCGGGCAACCGCCGACACCGGGAAGGGTCTGTCGATGCAATCGTTCCGTTTGTTCCCCCGAATCCTCGAAGTCCGAGCGGCAATCGACCCGGCACACCAACCAGCGATCTCCGAAGTGCATCCAGAAACCAGCTTCGCCGTGCTGGCTGACCAACCGCTCTCGCACGCAAAGAAGGACCTCGCCGGCATCGTCGAACGACTCAACCTTCTCGAGCCACACTTCCCGAATGTCCGACAGCAGTTGCTCGCAACGCCGTTACCGGGTGTGGCGGTCGACGACCTCCTCGATTCCTACGCTGCGGCGTGGACCGCTCGGCGCATGGCCACCGGCGAGGCGCTTGTCCTTGGCGACACCAACCGCCGCGATTCCACTGGATACCGCCTCACAGTAACGGCCTAACGAGTTCGGCGATCCGCAGCGAACCGGACACGATCCGTCGGTCGATTCCCGGATGATCCCACCGCCGTTGCACTATGAGCCGATGGACTCCTTCTCCGAAAAGATCGCTGTCGTTACCGGTGCTGGCGATGGCATGGGCCGATCGCTCGCACTTCAGCTCGCAGCGGCGGGCTGCCACGTGGCTCTGTGCGATGTGCTCGCCGACAAACTGGCAGCAACCGCCGACCAGGTAAGGGCAGCGTCACCCAACGTTCGGGTTACCAGCCACTCATGCGATGTGGCCGATGAAACCCAGTGGCTCCAGCTTCGCGACGACGTCATCGCCGAGCACAACACCGACCACATCCACCTGCTCTTCAACAATGCAGGTATTGCCGGAAGCGGCAGCATGATCGTCGACGACCGGGATCGATGGGAGCGCACATTCAACGTTTGTTGGAATGGCGTCTACCTCGGGACACGAACCTTTCTGCCGCTCCTTACCGCTGCGCCAGAAGCACGACTCGTAAACACCAGCAGCGTCAACGGCTTTTGGGCATCGCTTGGACCTGACGTTTCCCACACCGCATACAGCGCAGCGAAGTTTGCGGTGAAGGGATTTAGCGAGGCACTCATCACCGATCTTGCTATCAATGCTCCACACGTTGGGGTTTCCGTGGTCATGCCTGGCCATATCGGCACCGGAATCGCCGAGAACTCTGTGGTTGTGCACGGCGGCGAGACCGACCCCGGCGTCACCGAGATGGCGGCCACCTTCCGCAACAGCGCTCCTATGACGGCCGACGAGGCCGCGGCCATTATTCTCCAAGGCGTCCAAGAGGCGAAGTGGCGGATCCTGGTTGGTGAAGACGCCCACGTCCTCGACATGGCGGTTCGGGCCGACCCCGAAGATGCGTACCAACCCGACTTCCGCGAGCGACTCGGTAACCACTTCGACGGTCTTGTTGACTAGCCCTGTTGCCTAGCCCTGTTGATCAGCCCTGTTGATCAGCGGCTTTCGGCTCCCAAGGACAATCGTGTCGTACCGGCGATCTATGGTTTGGGTATCGCAACTCCCGATCCATCGCCGTTGCCGCTCTACGGACTCGATATCGAAACCGATACCTCCGAGAACGGGCTCGACCCAGCCGTAGCGCCGGTCGTATCTGTCGCGATCATCGGCGAGCACCACCGCATTGTGCTCGAGGGCGACGAGTCGAGCTTGCTGCTTCGACTCGATGCCACCATTGCTTCGCTCCCCCAAGGGGTACTTGTCACCTGGAACGGTGCCGCATTCGACCTGCCGTTTATTGCCCACCGGGCATACCTCTGCGGTGTCGAGTCGGGGCTTCAGCTCTGGCACGACACCTCAATTCGAAGCCGGAACGAGCCGCTTTCGGGCCATCCCGGCTCGTACCGTGGAACCTGGCACGGGCATCGCCACCTCGATGGGTATCGCCTTTTCCGTGCCGACGCCGGGGCCGTGCTCCACCTCGCTTGCGGTTTGAAACCTATGGCCAAACTGGTTGGGCTCGATCCGGTCGAAGTCGACCGCGAACGCATTCACCTCCTCACCGATGCCGAACGGCAGGCCTATGTGGCCAGCGATGCCGAAGTAACCCGCGAGCTCATCATCCGCCGCTGGGCCACGGCACAAGCCGCCATCGACAACGTCAGCCAGATGGGGCCGTCGCAACCGTATGTACCGCCGGTTGTGGCAACACCAGAGGCCACCGACCGACAGGCCGAACCTCAGACAATCGGGTAGTACCCGGCCACCTCATGATGCGGTGTGGTGAGATGCACCTTGGCTTCGGGCGCTCCACCGAAACGGCCATGGCTCCAACGAACTTCGACATGCCCGTCGACGCTGCGCGTCACGCCATCGGAGGTGTCGAGCACGTCGGCCCGCCAACGCACGAGCGGCTGGCCTACCGAATCGCCCCACACATCGAACTTCTTGATATCGAACCGGTCTCGAAAGTCCCAGGGCGTCCCGACGCGGTAACGAAGCGGATCGCCATCGGTTGACGCGCCCAGCACAAAATACGGCGAGGCTTGAAGCCGAAGCAGACGCCACAACATTTCTTCTCGTGCCGCCTTCGTGCCGAGCTGAGCCCGCCAGCGTTCGGCCGATTGTTGCGACACAGTATTCACAAACCACCGATACGGCTCGACCAGCTCATCGGGCCAGGCACCACCCTTCGGGAGCGCCTTCTTTAGCTCGGTGCGGTGATCGGGTTCGAGGTCGGTAACAAGATCCGGCAGCGAGAACAGCCCCGTTGCCGCTTTACTCTTGGCATAAAGCTCCTGGAACTCCTCGGGCGCTACCTCGCCAAACCAATCAGCGCGGTCGACTCGTTTCTCCGCCAATCGCCGATCAAACAGGTGGCTCGGCGACACGTTGTGAAGAATGTTCGAACCGTACTTACAGCTGATGAGATACACGTGATCGATGCGCAGGTCAGCCGGGATTTGTTCGTAGCCGGGGGGCTTATGCGGGCCCTTCCACTCGACCAGCCATGGCACTCGGCCCCGAAGACCGTCGTCGGCGCGGGCAAAGAGCAGGCCGTTCTCCCATGCCGTCTCGAACTCAAGGTCGAAGCTCCCATCGATACGGGCAGCATCAAGACGATCGAAGTGTTCCTCGGTGACATGGCTTACCAAACGCGGCCGAACACCAAGCGCATGGTCGAGCTCGCGATAACCAAGCAGGGCGAGGCCGGTAACGATTTCGGTGATTTCGGTACGCAGTGACGACATGTCGGCAGGCCCTAGAAGGAACTAGTCACGAAAGAGACGACTGAACTGCAGCTGTGCGCCCAAAAGATCGGGGGGCAGATGATGATCGGTGTACACCGGCAAATGGGTGTAAACGTCGACGGCGATATCGGTGAGGTTGATCCAGCGGGACAACGAATCGGCCCACCGCTCCTCGAACAACGCCTCGCGCAGCTCATCGCGCTCGTCGGTCTTCAACGACATCGGATCGGTGCGAGCCACAACTTCAAGCGCGAGAACCCGTTGCAGCACGGCGATGTCGTCGGCAACGAAGACCCGAGGCGGGTCATCGTGAACGACGGCGTAGGCAACACTTGCGCCCATATCGACGGCTAAACCAGATCTGCTTCGGACCAGAAACCGGGCAACGCCGTGTCAGGACCGACCTTGGCGTAATGGTTCAGTCGCTCGACGCCTGATGGATCGAACATCTCAACGGCGTCGAACACCGACTTCGGGCCAACGGCACGAAGCGCCTTGAACCCTTCGCTGCCCGGTCGAGGCAGGTTGGACGTGAGGATCAGAACACGGGCCTCGGGGTCGAAACTCTTCAGGACGTGAATACGGCCGAGCATCTTCCACAACGTGTCGGTGCGCATCAGACCAGGGCGAGCCGTGGTGAACGCTCCGGCAACATCGACGTAGTACTCGCGACCCTCGGTTTCGTCGGTGACCAAGAAATTGAACTGAATACCGAGCTTGGTGATCTTGGGCTTATCGGTGACGACCGTGAAACCCGACTCTTCAAGCACCATCTGCGCAAGGTCGTGTGCCTTCTTGCCCTCTTGGGTAGCTCGAGCCTGAAAGTTATCGGCCGTGGTCTCAGGAACTGGACGCTCAAAGAGACCGTCGACCCCTTCAACCTGCACGGCAGCAAAGCGCGGATGTGCCCGCTCGATTTCGAGACGACCACGGGCGATGTCGATGTACTCGGGGTCGAGGTCGAAACCAACACCCCGACGACCCGTACGAGCGGCAGCGACAAGGGTGGTACCCGAACCGAGGAACGGATCGAGAACAAGATCGCCCTCGTAGGTGTACAGATCGATGAGTTTGCGAGGAAGCTCGACCGGAAACGGCGCCGGGTGGTTGACCCGCTTCGCACTCTCGGGGTCGATTCGCCAGACGTCGAGCGTGGCTTCCATAAACTCATCGGCGCTGAGCGTGCTCTTAAACGGCAGGCCCTGCTCTTCACGAATCTTCTTACTCGGGGCCCGGTCGAAGCGGCCCTTGCTTGCGATGATGACCCGTTCGGTGAGGTCGCGGAGTACCGGGTTCGAAGCGGAACGGTACGAACCCCACGCCAACGAACCTGTAGCGCCATCGGCTTTGTGCCAAATCACTTCGCCACGAAGCAGCAGACCCAAATCGTCCTGCAAAATGCTAATGATGTCGGCAGAAAGGCTTCGGTACGGCTTGCGGCCAAGGTTGGCCACATTCACCGCAATACGGCCACCGGGCTCAAGAACACGGGCGCACTCGCTAAAAACGTCGCGAAGCATCTGCAGATACTCGAGATAGGAGGTAGGAACGCCAGCCTTCGGATCGCTTGGATCCTTGCCGTCGTTAAGCACCGCATGCTCGTATTCCTTGCCCACGAAATAGGGCGGCGACGTTGCAACAAGAGCCACACACTTGTCGGGCAGCATCGACATATCGGTGGCGTCGCCCAAAATACAGGGATCGTCGAGCTCCGGTCGAGGCCCGAGCTCGTCGTCATCAGACAAAACTGGCGGCGTAAACCGGGCGTAGAACGCCGACGCATCATGACTTTCGCGTCGACCGACGCCAAAAGCCTGAGTCTCAGTTGATTTTCGTTCGGCCACAGCGGCACACAACCTTTCCTCGCCTCCTGAGTCTAGGGAGCGATAAGCAAGACCCTATGGAAGGGGTGTGACAAACTTTCGTTGTTCCGCCTCCGGCTCCACGCCTTCGGCATCGGGCTCAGCGAACATGTCTCCCTTGCTAGCGCGGCGGGACGACCTTAGGCCTCGGAACTAGGTTGCTTCGGGACTTGGGTGTTTTGGGGCAAGGACGCTTTGGCACCACCGAAACTCCGTTCGCGAACGAAGCGAGCGGCACCGGTACTGTTGGAACACTCTCCCGTAGGTTTCTTCAAGGATGTACTAATGGCTCGACGAACTGTTCATGATCTTGTCAACGAAGCGAAAGCTCAGGTCGAGGAGCTGTCGGTCGATCAGCTTCAAGCCGAGCTAGCCGCCGGAACCGCCACCGTGGTCGATATTCGCGACTTCCGCGAACGCCTTGCTGTCGGCGTCATTCCCGGCGCGGTTTCGGCACCACGCGGCATGCTCGAATTCTGGTTCGATCCGGAAAGCCCCTACTACCAGGATCGCTATCAGCTCGACCAGCGGTACGTGTTTCACTGCGCCAGCGGGTGGCGGTCGGCCCTCGCTGCCCAGGTGATCGAAGAAATCGGGTACACCAACGTGGCCCACCTGCGCGACGGATTCACCGACTGGGTCGAGTCTGGGGCCGATGTTGAAGATGCCCCCGAGAACGCCAAGTGGATGAAACGGCCTCGCGACGAACCGTTGCCAAAATGAGCCGCGACTCCCCCTCTCTACCAACGAGTTCTTCGCGCTCCAGCGCTTCGTCTCCCACCGCTCTGGCGTTGCTCTCAAGCACCACGGGCGACAGCTCGGTGAGCAACATGCTGGTTGCTGAATGTGTGCAACATGTCCTCGGTTCGAGCGGCACGGTAGTCACCCGCGACCTGAGCCAACCGATTCCGCTGCTCACCCAATCGAGCACCGCTCAGCTAGGCGTTGCAGCTACCGAACGCACGGGCACCGCTATCGATGACCTGGCGTTTGCCGACCTGCTCATCGCCGAACTCTTCGCGTGCGAGGTCGTGGTCATCGGCGCCCCCATCTACAACTTTGGGGTGCCCGCCAACCTCAAAGCGTGGGCCGACCTCGTCGCGCAACAAGACGTCACGTTCTCCTACGATGATCTAGGTGGCCTTTCAGGCCTTGTCCCCGACCGCCCGTGCTACGTCGTGGTCACCAGCGGCGGCACCCTCATCGACGGTCCGGAAGATCTCGGCACCCGCTGGCTTCGCCAGTTTCTGGGCTTTCTCGGGATCGGTGACGTCACGGTGATCGCCGCAAACGGACTCGCTATCGACCCTGACGCCGGGCTCGCCGAGGCCCGGAAGCACATCGCCAGGCTCTAGCCCTCGACAGCCTGCTGGTTGAAGAACGACGCTTCCCGAGGCATTTCTGGCTCGATCATCTCGAACGCTGTTGAACGAATACGCCCGGTTCGTTCACCCCGCACGACATCGCCTTCGTAGATGCTCGGGATATGGCTCGGGCCGAGCGGACGAGAGTCCTCGGCTCGGTACTCGGCGATAAAGAGCGTGCGTGGCTGATCGGACAGGTTTGGGGCTGATCCATGCAGGAGTCGGGTATGCATGAGACATGCAGTTCCGGCAGGGCCGACACACGGGATCGAGCGCTCCTTGGCCTTGGCTGATATCGATCCGTCGACCGCCCCGGTGAATACGCCATCGTGCCAATGATCGAACATCTCGCCTCGGTGACTCCCCGGGACTACTTCGAGTGGCCCATTGTCCAACGTCACGTCGTCGAGGAAAAACAGCACAGCGATGAGGTCCTCGTTGCTGTGGGGCTGAAAGAGGAAGTCCTGGTGGTATTTCACCTCGGTGGCGGCGCCCGGCTGCTTCGAGTTGATCTTCGAGTTGTTGAACTCGATGTTGGGACCGATGAGCTGGGCCACGGCGTCGAGCGCCAACGAGTCACGCATCGCGGCGAGGTAGTCGTCGGACACCTCGACCGGCGAGGCGATACGGCGAAGTGCTGGAGCTTCGACAGAATGGCCGGGCTCAAGGTCGAATCGAGCTCGACCGTCGACGGTCTGACCGTACGAGCTGGTTTCTGCGGCACTTTCGTCGCACCACGTCTGGAAGACTTCGTTCAACGTGGCGACCCGACCGGCATCAAGCGCGTCGGGCATTACAAGAAAACCGTCGCGCCAATAGGCATCGATCTGCTCGGAGGACAGCACATTCTCACCCATGTCCCAAAGTGTAGAGAATATTGTTTTCCCTCTCGAACCAGAACAGCCCTGAGGAAGTTTCGGCCTACGACGACCAGAGATCTCGCAGCTCGCCCTTGACGATCTTTCCTACCGGGTTCCGGGGAAGACCTTCGAGAAGTTCGAGTCGTTCCGGAAGTTTGTAGCTTGCGAGGTTCTGAGCCTGTAGATGCTTCACAATGACAGTGAGCGTTGGTTCCACCTCGGATGCAGCAACCACGAATACTCCAACACGCTCGCCAAGATCCGGGTCTGGATAGGCAACAACGCTGCATTCAGCGACGGTGTCGTGCGACGAGATCAACGCTTCGACCTCGGCAGCCGAAACGTTCATGCCGCCGCGGATGATGATGTCTTTCTCCCGATCGACAAACTGCAGCAGGTTCGGGTCGTCAGTTGCCCATTGGAAGATGTCACCAGTGCGGTAGAAGCCATCGCTGTCGAACTCGGTTCCGTCGCTTTCCAGATACCCGCTGAACACGGTCGGGCCGCGGAACCGCAGCTCACCGAGAACCCCGGGCTCGGTGATCTCTTCCTCGGTATCGAGGGTGACCAATCGGACCTCGACGCCCGGATACGTAGGCTTCGGGAAGAAGCGGGCTCGGAGCTCTGGGTTGGGCACGTTTCCGAAGGTCGACAACATCGCCGCACCCTCGTTGGACCCGAAGGCGTTCACGATCTCGAGTCCGCGATCCTGCCACCCGGCCACCATCCACGGGTCGAGGGGCGCCGACCCAGACGTGATCTTTCGCACATGAGACATGTCGATGTTGTCGAGCAGCGTTTCGTTGCGAATCAGCATGTTGAGCAGAGGAGGAGGCGCCACCGTGTACGTGATTTGTTCGTCGGAGATCTGCCCGAGGAAGACGCCCAGGTCGATGGGGTTGTGCAGAAACAGCGTGCTCGAGGTTTCGAGCCACGGGACCAGCATTCCGCCGATACCAGCCATGTTGACCAGCGGAAACGGACAGAGGATGCGATCATCAGCATTGAGCTCGAGCTGGGTTACCTGAGTCCCAGATGTCGCCATCCACATCGCGTGAGTCCGGGGAACACCCTTTGGAAGACCGGTTGTTCCCGATGTCCAGCAGATGGTGGCAACATCGTCGGCCGATGCTTCATGCGCGGGAAGCCGGGGGAGAGCCGAAGCCTCCACGTCGACCGACAGTTCGGTTGATGCAGTCCCGCCAGAAGACGAGTAGCCGCCTTCGAACGTGAGCATCGAAGCACCGAACTCATCGAGAACCACCTGCGATTCAGCAAGGAGGTTGGGCCGGTCCGGCCGAGCCGCGGTAATCAGGTGGCGCGATCCCGAAACGGTCAACCCTTCGCGTAACTCGTATTCGCGATGTTGAATCGGAAACGGTGTGGCAATAGCTCCGAGGTGGGCACACGCCAGAATCGAGATGGGCAACTCCACGACGTTCGGCAGTTGAATCGATACGACATCGCCCTTCGAGATTCCCGCAGCCTGGAGCGCCGACGCCAGGCTCTCGACAGAGCGGGCCACCTCACTCCAGGTCAATCGTTGGGGCTCGCCGCGAAAGAAGTCGGTGCGGTTCGGAGCATCGGCGAGCGCCAGTTTGTCGCTGGCCTTGCCAACGGCTTCCGCGAGCAGGGTTGTAAACGTCGTCATATTGGGGGGCCTCTCGTGACCGTCTCGTTCCACCGTCTCGGTCTCGGCCCAACCTAGTGAAGATTTTTCATTCGTGAAGACTCCGACGAGGACGACCCGATTTGCGCCGGGAGCAACCGGTGATTGGCGTGTCATAGCCCAGCTCTATCGTGTGATGTGGCCTTGCTGCTGAGCCCATCGGCGGTCTTCAACTCTGCAATCCCTTGGAGATCCTTATGCCCGCTAGCGCCCCGTCCCTTCCCGACCTTCTCGAACTTTTGGTAGCGGATGCATCGTCGAGACCTTTCGCCTTTGGCGTCAGCTTCGACAGCGACACCGAATCGGTCGAGCTCACCCTCTGCGAGTTGCCGCCGTCGCCTGATCCGCTTCAACCACTCGTGGGGATGGCTGCGCCCGACGAGTGGGATGCGTTCGGCTTGGTCTCGGGAGCTACGGTTCTCTCGGGTACAGATCCCTCCGAAAATGGGCGCTCGGCGATTACGGATCACAGCGTTTGGATCGGGGTCATCGTCGATCGCCAGGGTCGGCTCTGGGCGTCGATGCGCGAGGGAGACTCGCTTCCGGTTCGGCTTCCGCGTGGAGGCGAAGGCCATCTACTCGACATGTGTCGGCGCGTGCTTGGTATCAGCTCTTCCGCGCCGTGTGATCACACACTCCGCGCGGCGCTCTGCGCGCTATGGGCCAACGATATCCGTCGACTTCTTGCCGGACGATCCGGAGGAGGCTACGACCCCAGGTGGGATGAACTGGCTGTCCTTCACCCGGCGAACCAGTTGCTGCCCGAGTCACTCCTTCCGCTACGCGACCGGGCCGAGCAGGCGGTGAACGGGCTTACATGGGCCGAGTTGCATCGTCGAGCATGCGATGGAAGCTTCGCGATTTCCGGACTCTCACCCGACGACTGTCGATGGTTCGATCCTGGCTCGTTTAGCCGTTGGGTCGTCCGCTCAGTTCCACCGGTTGGAGAGATCTATATCGATGTCCTGAACCAGATCAGCTACGACTTGGGTCTCGACCTTCTCGAGCACGTTGCAGATCTTTGCTCCGAGTAGCCGCAGCTTGTGGTCGTCAGAAGGGCGGCGTGGTGTCGTTAGGACGAGGGGATGTCAGGGAGCGACGATGCCTGGCCGGTGCTGAACAACTCGGCAAGCTTCCGGCGAGCCGCATCGTCGAGCGTGACCCAGTCGTACATCGAGCCGCCAACCGAGTCGCTGTCAACAAGTGACTGGGCAAATCCCTCAAGGTCGGCCACCACCGCAAGGGGTTCGCCCCCGGTCTCACCACCCTCCGAAGCGTCAACGGCGCCGATTCCACCAATACCGTGCACCAAAGCATCCGGGTCATTCAGCAGCTCTCGCAGCAGCCGCGTGCTCTCAGCGTTGTAGGTATAGCCATCTTTGTACCCAGAGCTTTCTGACCGGAACGACCAGTAGCTCATCGGCTGCCAAATGTCGTACAGAGGTCCGATTTCGTCCCACGGAAAGTCTGGCCAAAACTCCGTGTTGACCTCTTCGGTCAGCACCGGCGGAAGCACGATTGCCGAAAGCGGCTGGTCGCCGACGTGTGCTCGAAGTCCTTCACTCAGTTCTACGAGAATCCGGCTCCGTTCTTGTGGTTGCAGGCCACCCTGGTTGTATTCGATATCGACCCCAATGCCGTCGAACCGATGACCGAGAAACTCGAAGTCGGCCATCGCGATCATCTTCGAGAGATCCTCGTCCTCCCACTTCGGGAGATACCAAGCCACGACGGCGATGTCGTGCGAGTGGGCAGCGACGAGCAGTTCGGCAAGCACCCATGGGTCCTCCGTGAGGCCCGGCGACCGCTCTGCCCGGTGCGCGCCTTGGATATAGATAGTCTTCACCCCCAGCTCGGCCATCACGGCGATTTCCTCAGCATCGACCGGCGGGTTTTCGCCCGCATACGGGGGCGAAAAATCGAACCGGTCGACCCAGGTACCCAAACCGGCATACGGGGCGAGGGTCCGTTCCGGTATCTCCCGTTCGGTGACCTCGCCGACCACTGGCGAAACCGGGGTGGCCGACACCCTTGGGTCGACGGTTCGGTCTCGTTTGGCATAGACCGCACCGCCAGCAAAGCCCGCCACAAGCAGTGTGAGGCCAGCGCAGACGCCGAGCAGCCAAGGCCAACGCCATGTCGATGGGCCGGCGACAGGCGCTTGCTCATCGGGAACTTGTGGCGGATCTTCGTCGAGCACGTGCCCGAAACTAGGACACCGCGAGAAGCTATCGGTGGAGACTCAGAAAGGCATCCGTGTCACCGGAGCGGGTGAGCTTCAGACAAGCCCCTTGACGCCGACAGTCGACTCCGATCTAGGGTCTTGGTTGTGCTCCGTTTGATGACCCTCAATATCGGCTCGCTGTTCGAACCCGATTGGGATCAACGCAGACATGAAGTTGTTGCGTGGATGAAGCACATCGACCCCGACATTGTGTGCCTCCAAGAGGTCGTGCAGTCGAGCACTGAAGACATCACCGAATGGCTCGTTACCGCTCTCGGCGACAACAGACATTTCGTATTTGGCGGTCACCCCTTTGGGGCTCATGCCGAAACCGATCCCAAGTTTCGGTTCGGGTCGTCGATTATCAGTCGATGGCCTATCGACGCCACCCACCTTTGGGCATTGCCAACCTCTGAAGACGACGACGATCAATCACCAGGGGCGATGCCGTGGGAACTTCTACACGCCAGCACCGCCGGGCTCGACGTATTCAGCACGCACCTTGCCCCAGCGCCGACGCACGGTCGTCATCGACGTTTACAGGTGCTCGAAATCGATCGCCAGATCAAGGCTATTCGCGGCGACACCGACAGTCTGTACGCCTCGGGTGGTCGTGCATCGATGCCTCCTCTTCTCACCGGCGATTTCAATGCTGAGCCGGAGAGCGACGAGATCCGCTTTCTGAAAGGACTTACGGTCCTCGATGAGCGCACCACCTTTTACCAAGACGCGTGGGCGGTGGCCGGCGACGGCACCGACGGCCTCACGAACAACTGGCGCACGCATCCGCTCTCGGCTCGCCTCAACGTTCATCGCAAACGAATCGATTACATCTTGGTCGGTGATCCGTTTCTGCGTCAGGGGAACGGCGGCCGTATCACCGACTCCCAACTCGTTGCCGACACGCCACTCACCGGCATTCAGGGGAGCGACCATGTTGGCATCTTTGCCGACATCGAGTGGCCAACTCGGCCGGCGGCTTAGCGTGAAGAGAGACTGACGTTAGAGAGACTGACGTTAAAGAGGCTGCGGGCCACGTTGCAGCGACCCTGGGTGGGCACCCGTGAGTTCGCCATTCTCAGCGGTGACGACCCCTCGTTTCACCGTGGCGACGTAGCCGACCGAGCGCTGAAGAAGTCGCGTGCCGCCGGCCGGAAGATCAGCGACAAGTTCGGGGGCTGCTGCATTGATGGTGTCGTGGTCGAACACATTGAGGTCGGCCAAGTATCCGGGCGCCACCACTCCCCTGTCGGTCCAGCCGACGTGAGCCGCGGTTGCCTGCGTTTGACGATGCACCATGTGTTCGAGCGAGAAGGTCTGGCCGTCGGCTCGGTCGCGGGTCCAGTGGCTGATCGCCGACGTGGGGAACGTTCCGTCTGACAACGTGTTGCAGTGTGCGCCAGCGTCGCTCAACCCCGAAAGTGAAAGCGGCGACGCGATCATCTCGGCGACATCGTTGAGATTGCCGGCGGCGAAGTTCATGAACGGCACGTACAGGAGATTGGTCCCGCCATCTGCGGTGAGGAAGTCGTACATCACTTCGTTGGCCGGTTGGCCGAGGCGTTCGGCGACACCGGCAAGCGAATCTTTGGGGGTCGGCTCGTAGTTGGGGAACTCATCCATCGGGTACATACGGTCATACCCCGAGTGGGTTGTTGCACTAAACGAGCTTGGCTGAAACGCCTTGTGTTCAGCCACGATCTGGTTTCGAATCTCGGGTTCTTGCATCCGATTCACTCGTTCGGCCAGCGGAAGCGATGCAAGTTCGCGATAGGTGGCGCTGCAACGAAGTGGGTTGGCAGTAGACGTAAGCCCGGTCACGACGCCCAGCGGACGCACCGCGACCTGGGCCGAAACATCGGCACCTGCCTCGCGCCAACGACCAATGGCGTCGAGCAGTTCGCGCCAGCGGTCCGGCGACTCGTCGCTTTGCTGCACGGTGAAACTCATCGGGCGGCCAACATGCATCGCAAGAGCTTCGAGAAGTTCGAGCTCGCTGGCCACCAACGCATCGTCGGTGGATTGGTATGAGTCGCTGATGAGTTGGATGACTCCGGTGCCAGCGCGTTGCAGCGCTTCGGCGATACCAAGAACTTCGGCCGCCTCGGCCTTCAGGGTTCCAATCTGCGTACCGTCGCTGGTGCGGTGCACAAAGGTTCGTGACGTGGTGAAGCCCAAGGCTCCAGCGAGAATCGCTTCTTCGCAGAGTTGCGACATCGCCTCGATCTGCTGTTGATCAGCCGGCACGTTGTTGTCTGCGCCGTCATCGCCCATCACATAGGTTCGCAACGCCGCATGGGGAACTTGGGCCCCGATGTCGAGCGTCCAGTTGAGGCCGTCGAGCACGTCGAGGTATTCGGGAAAGCTCTCCCAGCCCCAACTCATACCTTCGGTGAGGGCGGTGCCTGGGATGTCCTCGACGCCTTCAAGCAACGAAATCAGCCAGTCGTGACGGTCGGGGCGGGCAGGGGCAAAGCCCACGCCACAGTTGCCCATAACGATGCTGGTGACGCCGTGAACCGATGAAGGAGCAAGGTCGGCATCCCACGTGACCTGACCGTCGTAGTGGGTGTGAATATCGACCCAGCCCGGCGACACGATGAGGCCGGTGGCATCGATGACCCGTGTTGCTTCGCCTTCGACGACGCCAACCGCGGTGATGACACCATCGGTAACTGCGACATCGCCAACGAAACGTTCGGCTCCGGTGCCGTCGACAATCGTTCCGTTTCGGATAACTAGGTCATGCATGGAGTTACGCCTCTTCTTTGGGTTCTTTGGGGACGAGATGGAAAATGCGGAAACTACGATCGGTGATTTTGGTGTACTCGGACCATGACGGCCAGTGGGCAAGCGCTTCCTGCCATGCCGCTTCGCGTTCGTCGCCCTCGAGGAACTTGGAGGTGACCTTCTTCATCGTGCCCCGCACCAAGATTTCGGCGTCGGGATTGGCGATGAGGTTATGTGTCCATGCTGGATGCGACTCTTGGGCAAAGTTGCTTCCGACAAGCAGGTAACTGCCGTCCTTGCGGGGAATCGTTTCGAGAGGCGACTCGCGCCGCTTCCCCGACTTCGCTCCGGTCGAGTACAAGATCAGCCCAGCGCCCGGCACCCATTTGCCGCCGCTGACCTTTGCCATCGCCCGGTGCATGGCCGGAAAGACCTTCGGGCCGATCTTTCGGAAGAGGTCAGATGTGACGATCTTGGTCGTGATTTCGTCGGCGTCCATATCTCATTCTTCCCACAAGACCGTTCCCACAACCAATGCAAAAACGTCAAACCTCAACCGATTCCGGGAAGGGACTACCGAGCGACGATTTCGACCGGCACCGACTCGTAGCCACGAAAGCCCATCCGACGACGACGTTTCAGATCGCCAGCTAGCTCTATCGAGGTGCACGTACCGATGAGCGCTGAGAACACCTCTTGGCCTTCGGCCCGCGAGAGATTTGCGCCGAGACAGTAGTGGATACCCGAGCCGAAGCTCATTGGTTGGCCTTCGTCTCGGGTGATGTCGAAGGCTTCGGCGTTGGTGAACTGCGCCGGGTCGGTGTTGGCCGCGCCCAGCAACGTAATGACCGTCGAATCCTTTGGAATCTTGACGCCTGCTATCTCGGCATCCTCAAGAGCGGTTCGTGCATCGAATTGGATGGGCGAGTCCCATCGCAACATCTCGTCAACCGCCGATGCCAGGAGCGACGGATCGGCCCAAAGCCGTTCCTTTTGATCCGGGTGTCTGAGCAGTGCACCCATGCCGTTACCGATCAGATTGGTAGTGGTTTCGAATCCTGCAGCGAACAACAGTGTGGCCACCGCGATCACTTCACCCTCGTTGAGCGAATCACCCGCTTCCTCAACCGCCAGGAGATCCGAGAGCAAGTCATCTTGGGGATTCGCACGACGCTCTTTGACCAGTTCGACGAAATAGGCGCTCACTTCGCTTCGCGACTCTTCGGCCAACGTCAAGTCATCGACCGTTGCGCCGGGTTCGAGCCCGGCCGCCGACTGGCTGACGAGATCTCGGAACTGCGGCCAATCCTGTTCCGGCACACCAACCAGTTGTCCAATGACTGCAACCGGGAGCGGAAACGCCACCTTGTCCAGAAGGTCGCCGCCGCCTTCGGCCACAAAGTCGCCAATGATCTGATCGGACAGATGCTTGATGTTCTCGCGCATCTTCTCGACGCGACGAGGGGTAAAGACACGCGACACCAACGCTCGTTGCCGGGTGTGATGGGGCGGGTTGAGAAACAACATCGATGCCGACCGCTTCTCATCGATCGACCGCTGTACTTGCTCTCTGCGGAGCTCATCGGCTGCTGGATCTGAGTTCGGGATAAGGCTGCCACTTGCCCGGTTGGCCTTGCCGAGCCGATTATCCCGAAGCGCCTCACGGCAGTCTTCGAAACGGGTCAGGACAAAGGCGCCGGTAGCACTGTGATGGACCGGCGCGGCCTCACGAAGAGCTCGGTAAAGGGGAACGGGGTCATCAATCCCCTCGTCAGAGAAAAAGAGGTTGGCGAGAGCGTCGTCTGGATCCACGAACAGAGTCTCGCATCACCTCGTCAGCGCCCCAACTTCCCGACGGCAAGTTCGCTGAAAAAGTGGCAGGTCCTAGACCCGGCGAGAGGAGCGGTTGAAGGCAACGCCGATGCTGAGCAAGAGCACGCCAACGAACAGCAGGACAGGGGTCTCGACGCCGGTGCGAGCAAGTTCGGTGTCGTCGGCCTCAGGTGCGGGGGTTTCCGCTGGGGTCGAGGCGAAACCGATTCGCACGTACGAAACCGCAGCACTGATCTCTTCTTCGGCCAGTTTCTCGCCAAACGCTGGCATCACGCCTTTGCCTTCGGTAACGCTTTGGATATGCACGGCTCGTTCGGCCTCGCCAGCAACATCGGTCAGTGGGCGACCGGCCGCAGAACCCGTGCCGTCCATGGCGTGGCAGCCCGCACAATTCGACTCGTAGATCGCTTGGCCGGCTTCGACCTCGGCCGGGTCGTCAGCCTGGGCCCATGCCGGGGCCGCAAAGGCGAGCACCAGACAAAGGACGCCGAAGAGTGAGAACAACGGCGAGAGAACAGGCGAAGAAACAGGCGAGCGAGTCATGCCTGGGATCTTAGACGGTCGACACTGCGGCTTCAGTTCTCTTTGTGCGCGTGCTGGCGCTTCCCTTGGCGATGACTGCCGAAGACGCAAGGATAAGGGCACCGCCCACCAGGACGGTTGCGGTGATCGAGTCACCGAAAAACAGCGCTCCGCCGGCCACACCGATCACGGGAATCACATAACCAATGACAGAGACCTGGCCAGTGGTTCCGATCTCGTTGGCCTTCAGCATCGAAAGAAACCCAAAGAATCCAGACACGCCGAATGGCAGGATCACTAGCGCATGCCGGAGCTCAACGCCGTCGGCCGGCGTCAACGGCCGATTGAGAGTCAGCCAGACAACAAACGCTCCGGCCGAACTCGCCAGCATCTGCGGAGTAATGAGCGCTGCTGCGCTGTGTTTTCCGGCGAACAGCCGGGCGAGAATCGCTGACGATCCGGCAAACAGCGTGCCGATGATTACCACGCCAATACCCAACCCATCCCCGCCGCCGCCAAGCTCACCAGCAGCGAGAATTCCAACGCCAACAACCGCCAGCGCGAGGCCTGCACCTTTCACCGAGTTAAACCGCTCATCGTCAAACACGAAATGTGCCCATACCGCAGTGACCACCGGCCCCAGCGAGATGAGCAGCATCACAACGCCTGCGGGTAAGCGGTCGAACCCATTGTTAAAGAGCACGGCGGGCATCGTGCCTGCTGCAAGCCCCAGGAGCGCCCCGTCTTTCCACGCTTGGTTTCCGAGCTCGCCGCGCACGCCATTGACCAAGAGCCCGAAGAGGCCACCGAGGCCAAACGGCACCCAGCTCATCGTGAAGGGATCCCAGCCGTCATCGAGAAGTCCTTTGGCGACAAGACCTCCGATGCCGAAGGTAAGGCCGGTAAACACCACGTAGGCCCACACGCTTAACCGTTGAAACATCGGGTAAACCTACTTGCCACGGTGAGACTGTCCCAGCGAGTTCCAAGCCCTCGTTTGCAGACTGACAGACTCCCCTGCCCGCAACCCGATCAGGAGACGAGAGTCACGCCCGAAGTGTCGCAATTCATACAGACACGACCGCCGATCTTGGCCAGAATGGACAGTAGACCCAAGCAAAGGACCTGAGCGATGGCCACTGACACAACGACACAGTCAACGATGCCGAGCAAGACCGGGAACACCAACGGAACCCGGGCAGCATCTGAGCGGCAGGTGGTCGACATGATGACCCACCTTTCCGGTTCGGAGCAGCGCCAGATCCTTAGCCAAATGGAAACGGTCGACCTTCGAGCCGGCGAGATTCTCGCCGAGCAGGGTGCGCATGGCCGCGAGTTCTATCTCCTTGTCGACGGAACCGTCGAGATTCATCGCGACGACACGGTCATAGCGACCTTCAACGAAGGTGACTTCTTCGGTGAGATCAGCGCCCTTACAAACGCTCGCCGCACCGCAACCGTTGTAGCTACTGAGGACATAACGGTCGAGGTCATGAACCGCCGCCAGCTGGCCACCGTGCTCGACCTGTGGCCCGAACTCGCCGCCCAGGTTCAGACCGCCGCACAAGATCGCCTCGCTTCAACCTCTTAACCACAGTCTCCCGAACTGGTACCGCCAGCGCAGGGCAGGACGACCAAATCCGGTACCGGTTCGGTTTTTGTTGAAGAGCGGCCGGGGTAGGGTGCGATTCTGCTCAACGTATGAAGGCGCTCCCGCATGCAATTTGGCTGTGTATTTCCCACCACTGAGATCGGAAACGATCCGCTAGTCATCCGCGACTACGCCCAGGCGGCCGAGGCCCTCGGCTACTCCCATATCGTCGCCTACGACCATGTTCTCGGGGCCAGTCAAGCCGACCGCACTCCCAAATTGTGGGGGCCTTACGACGAGACACATCCCTTCCACGAACCAATGACCCTTCTGGCATTTCTGGCCGGGGTCACCACCACGATCGAGTTCATGACCGGCGTGCTCATCGCGCCGCAACGACAAACAGCGCTTATCGCCAAGCAGGCGGCAGAACTCGCAATCCTCTCCGGCAACCGGTTCCGGCTGGGTGTCGGCACCGGATGGAACTTTGTCGAGTACGAATCTCTCGGCATGCCGTTCGCCGACCGAGGCCGGATGCTCGACGAGCAGATCGACGTATTCCGCCAACTGTGGGAGAACGACCTCGTTGACTACACCGGGGACTTCCACCGCCTCGAGCGGGTGAACGCCCTCCCCCGTCCCAGCGTCTCCGTGCCGATTTGGATTGGCGGGGGTGCGGCGCCGGCTCTGCGAAGAGCAGCAGAGGTCGGCGACGGATTCATCTTCGGATCAGCCACCAAACACTCCATTCGCGGCTGCCAGGACCTGCTCGAACGTCTTGAGGAAACCGGACGACGCGACGGCTTCGGCATCGACGCGCTGATGGGCTTCGGGGATGGCCCCGAGGCTTGGCACACTGCGGTGAACGAATGGTCTGAGCTCGGCGCCGACTCTCTTTCGGTTCGGGCGATGACCGCCAGTTCCGCCATGGTCGGCGAGGCCGACCCAGGGTTCACGTCACCCCAGCAACACATCGATTCGCTCGAGACCTTCATGAACGAAGTCCGCGGCTAGCCAACGGGTACGCCACAGCAGGCCCGGCAGAATCGACGCGGGCTTTTGCTCGCGCCGCCTCCATCATCCAGTATCGCTGAACACCATCACGAGAGAAGAGTGCATCACCATGAAGATCGACGGAGGAATCGGAACCGCCAACATCAAGAAGGCCGGCGATGCTGCTGCCAGCCAAGAAGCAGCCGGGTATGACGGTCTCTGGACCGCCGAAACCGCCCACGACCCGTTTCTGCCCCTGGCGCTTGCCGCAGAGCGCACCGAATCCGTCGAACTCGGTACGAGCATCGCGGTGGCCTTCGCCCGGAATCCAATGCTGCTCGCCAACCTTGGCTGGGACCTCCAGTCGCTGTCTGACGGCCGCTTCATTCTCGGCCTCGGAAGCCAGATCAAGCCGCACATCACCAAGCGATTCTCGATGGAATGGTCAAAGCCCGCAGCACGCATGCGCGAGATGGTGCTCGCCGTTCGAGCGATCTGGGATACATGGCTTACCGGCGACAAGCTCGACTTCCAGGGCGACTTCTACACCCACACAATCATGACGCCATTCTTCACACCGAAGGCGTCCGAACTCGACGGCTTCGGCGCACCCAAGATCTTCCTTGCCGGCGTGGGCCCGCTCATGACCGAGGTGGCCGGCGAGGTCTGCGATGGCTTTATTTGCCACGGCTTCACTACCGAACAGTTCCTTCGTGAGGTCACCATGCCTGCCCTCGAACGCGGTCGAGCCAAGGCGGGCAAAACCATGGAAGGCTTCGAGATCGTCGGACCGTCGTTTGTGGTTTCGGGCAGCAACGAAGAAGAACTCGAAGCCGCAAAAGTCGGCACGCGCCAGCAGATTGCCTTCTACGGATCGACCCCGGCCTACAAACCAGTCCTCGATATCCATGGGTGGGGCGATCTTCAGCCCGAACTCAACCGCATGTCCAAAGAGGGACAGTGGGTCGAGATGGGCAACCTCATCGACGACGAGATTCTCAACACGTTCGCGGTAGTCGGCGAACCCAAAACCGTGGCACCAGAAATCGCAAAGCGGTACAGCGACGTAATCGGCCGCCTGTCGTTCTATGCCCCATACGAATCGAGTGGCGCGTGGTGGCTCGACATCATGGACGACCTCAAGGCCGTCTAGCTCTTCGAAGCCCCGATCTTCGAAGGCCTATCTTTGAAGGGCCCTATCTTCATCTTTGAAGGGCCCTATCTTTGAAGGCCGTATCTTCGAAGCCCATGCATCCGTTAGCGGATGCGCCGACGCTAACTTGGTAGTGAATGGAAGAGCGCGGAAAATCTCACGAGCAACAGCCTCCAGCGACCGCTCGTCCGCGTCCGCATAGCAAACCCACCGTCGATCGCCGAAAGGTGCTCTTCGGCATGGGCTTCGGCGCGGCGAACTTAGCGATGCTCCGCCAATTGGGAGCATCGCCCGCCGACTTCGTAACCACGCCCGGGGCCGCTGCCGATGCAGCCTCTGGCGACCGAGTATCCACCACGCTGCCACCCACGGTGTCCACCGACCCCCCGTCGATCGCGAACGAAGCCCCGCCCGAAGACACCCACGTCTATGACCGAGTGATCTCGGGCGGTCGCGTGATCGACCCCGAAAGCGGTTTCGATGCCATCGCCGACGTGGGCATCGATGGCAAAACCATCACCGCAATCAGCTTGCAACCGTTGCAAAGTAGTAACGCTCGCATCGATGCCACCGGCCTCGTCGTTGCCCCCGGATTCATTGACATCCTCAGCTATAACCCCAACGGGTACGGCGAGTGGTTCAAAATCCAAGATGGCGTCACCACCAATCTGTGCATGCATGGGGTCGATGTTCCCGGCCAAACGTTCTTCCGCCAGGTCGAACAGCTTGGTGGCTCGCCGGTGCACTACGGCGGCGCTTCCGACAACGACAAAGTTCGGAACGCCACATCGTCGCTCGGCGTCTACGACGAGGCCTCGACCTCACAACTTGACGCCATCGTCGGTGCCGCACGAAGCGATATTGAAGCCGGCCTCATCGGCATCCATATGCAGCCCGAATATGCACCCGGGGCTACCGAAATCGAAGTCATCGCCCATGCGCGCCTCACGCAAGAACTCGGCGTGCCGCTTTGCGTCCATGCCCGCTACTCCGACGACTTTGAGCCAGGCACTCAGGCCGAAGCGATGAGCGAGGTCGTGCGGGTCGCCGAGGCCACTGGGGCACGCATTCACGTCGAACACATCAACAGCACGGGAGGCACCGGCCGTATGCCTGCCGCGCTCGCCACCCTCGAGGGCGGACGAAATCAAGGTCTCGACATCTCCGCCTGCATCTACCCGTATCGCTTTTGGGCCACGTATCTCCGCTCCCCCCGCTATGACAACTGGCAAGAGAAGTACGGCATCAGCTACGACCAACTCCAAGTAGCCGGCACCGCCGATCGCCTCACCGCTAGCACCTACCAGCAGGCGTTCGAAGACAATCGATTGACTGCGGCGTTCACCATGAGCGAGGACGACATCCAAACGGCCCTCCGCACGCCATGGCTCATGGTCGGCAGCGACGCCATTCTGGAACCGCCCCACAACAACCACCCACGAAGCACCGGCTGCTTCTCAAAAACTATTGGCCGGTACGTTCGCGAGCTTCAGGTCATGGATATGCGGTCGGGCCTGGCGAAACTCACCATCCTCCCTGCCAAGCTGGTCGAAGGCGCCGCTCCAGCCATGCGCCGCAAGGGCCGGATGCAAATGGGTGCCGATGCCGACATCTCCGTCTTCGACCCAGCCACCATCATCGATAGGTCCACCATCGCCAAACCACAGCGAGCCTCGGTCGGAATGCAGTGGGTGCTCGTCGATGGCACAATCGTGCTCACCCCCGACGGTCTCGACCGATCTGTTATGCCGGGTACCCCCATTCGCTCTGCTCTCTAGATAGCTTTCGAGGCATGGGAGGAGGCATGGAAGGAAGCATGGGAGGAGGCATGGAAAACGGCGAAACCAACGGCGTGAGCCCCAAATCGCAAGATCGTGCGCCACGACCGGTTCCCTATGACCGAGTTGCCGCTTGGGGAATCTTCTTCATCGCCGTCGCCCTCTTCGTCACCGCAATGGTGGTCCGCCCCTCGTCCGGCGGAATCCCAGGCGTCACCGCTGTCGACATCGGCGCCCCCGCCGCCCGGTCAGGCACCCCCAACAGCGGGATATCAGACTCCGACGACGAGACAACACAAGACGGCTCTGCGGACGACGATTTCGGCGACGGCACTGGAGACACTGGAGACTCCAGCGGGTTTCCCATCGCACGCGAGGGCGATGATTCGACGGTAACGCTCGCGTTTACGGGCGACCTGTTGGTCCATGAGTCGGTTGCGGGCAACGCCCAGACCGCCGATGGCTACGATTTCGCTCCGCAGTTTGCCGATGTTGCCCCGATTCTTCAAGGGGCCGACCTCGCCCTCTGCCATCTCGAAACCCCGATTTCGTCAGACAACTCGTCACTGTCGTACTACCCGGCGTTCCTCGTACCGTCGCAACTCGCCGATGGCATCAGCGGTGCCGGTTTCGACGGCTGCTCGGTTGCTTCCAACCATTCGCTCGATGCCGGGGAGGCCGGCGCACAAAGCACCTTTGCCGAACTCTCTCGCGTGGGACTCGGGATCGCAGGCATCGCAGGGCCCGGCGAAAGTCGCGGGCGTTCAGCGATCTACAAGGTGAGAGATCTCAGCATCGGGCACCTTTCCTACACCTACGGTCTCAACGGCCTCGAGCCCTCCGGCCGCAACGCCGAGCTCACCAACATCATCGACGCTGGCGCCATCGAGGCCGATGCCGCTTCGCTCAAAAGCCAAGGCGCCGACTTCGTTGTTGTCAGCACCCACTGGGGAGTCGAGTACACGACCGAACTCACCGACCAGCAGGCCGAACTCGGGCCGCAGCTCATCGCGTCGGACAATGTCGACCTGGTGATTGGCCACCACGCGCATGTCGTCCAGCAGATCACCGAGTACTCGGGCGAATATGTCGCTTACGGCTTGGGGAACTTCTTGTCGAACCAGTCCGCCGAGACCTGCAGCCCCTGCCCGGCGAGCACCCAAGACGGGGCGATTCTTCTGTTCGAAGTCGCCGCCGCCGACACGGGTGGATTCCGGGTGACGAACCTGCGGGCCATACCCACGTGGGTCGACCGCACGAACGGCCATGTGATTCGAGTTGTATCGGGAACTAGCGAAGGGTCCCAGGCTGAATCACTGGGCCGAACGACCCAGGCGTTGCGCAGCACCGGCACTCAGCTCGAAATCGGCTGACGCGCGCCACCGATTGACGTTCGAAAACGACTAGTTTGGCTTAGAACCCCCAAAAGAACTCGGGTCGTCACTTTGTCGAAACGCTCCCATGAGTGTCACGATAGGTAACTGCCTTCGAGTTCTAAGCATTGATCCCTGGAGATATTTTGACGTTCAAAGCAGGCGACCGAGTCGTCTACCCGCACCATGGTGCAGCGATTGTCGAGAAGAAAGAAAAGAAGAAAGCCTTCGGCGAAGAGAAGGAATACCTCGTTCTGCGCATGGCGCACGGCGAAATGGTTCTTTCTGTACCCGTCGACAAGGCCGAAGAAGTCGGCATGCGCTGGCCAATCAGCACCGAAGATGTCGAAGACCTCTTCGAGGTGCTCCAAAAGCGTGACGTTCGCGAGCCGGCCAACTGGAGCCGCCGCTTCAAGAACCACCAAGAAAAGCTCAAGTCGGGCGACGTCTACCAGGTCGCCGAGGTTGTTCGAAACCTCGCCCTGCGCGATGCCGAAAAGGGCCTTTCCGCTGGCGAGAAGTCACTCTTCACCAAGGCGCGCAGCGTTCTGGTATCCGAGCTCAGCTTTGCGCTCGATGTACCTGAGGAAGACGCCCTTTCAAAGGTCGAAGGCGCCCTTACCTAAACCCGGATCGCCTGCTACCATGTGACCATCGTCACTGAGCAGGAGATCCACATGGTTGAAGATCGTCAACACCGCATTGTTGTTGGTGTGGAAGGCTCAGGCGGTGCGCGCAAGGCGCTTCGTTGGGCGATCTGCGAGGCGAAGTATCGCAACGCCCATATCGAGGTGGTCACCGCGTACGCACCCACCTACATTCCGGCGGCACCTGACCTCGGGTTCGTGCCGCTCACACCGCCCGACATCGAACGCGAAGTCCAAAAGCTTCAAAGTGATGTCGTGGCTTCGGTGCAAGACCGAATCGATGCGGCTGGCATTTCGGTGTCTCAGACCATTGAGCGTGGTCGCGCCGCCGATGTGTTGGTCCGAGTCTCCGAGGGCGCCGACATGCTCGTTGTTGGAAACCGGGGCCGTGGTGGTTTCCGAGGTCTCCGCCTCGGTTCGGTCAGCCAGCAGATAGCGCAGCACGCGTCATGCCCGGTGATGATTGTTCGTACCGATCTCGAGCCCGAGGATTGGGTTGAGATCGATCTCGCCGATGCGTCAGCTGTCGACTCGGCGTAACCGGCCGATCTTTACCGACACCCCAGCACTGGCGTGCACAACCGGATCATCGGTCGCCGGCGGCAATCCAGCATGAGCAAGCAAGGTGTCGTTGAGCGACCCAAGAGTTGCGCGCTGTAGCGGCCAGCGCCCGTGGTCGACTGTTCCGTGAAAGAGTTGATTGCGCCACACCGTCGACATTCCCCACCGAGCGGTAAGAAACAGTTCGAGTGAGGTCTCATCGCCGGCGGCAATTGGCGCGCCAGGCGTAACGGCAAACCGGGTGGACGCCCTCCCCCACGAACGACGTCTTACCGAATAAACCCACGAGTCTCCGTCGAGCTCGGTCGAGCACTTCCCCCATCGGTACGGCAGCCCGAAGAGCGTCTGTGCGACGGCCACCGGGGCATAACGATTGATGTCGAGCGAAAAGAACCAAACGTTGCGACGCCCATCGGGGTCGACAACGTAGGTGCGGACGTTGATCTCAGGAAAGCTCGACAGCGGCCCGGCCGACAGCCCTTTGGGCGTCACGATGTTCTCCATAGAAAACCCAATGAGCCCAACCCATGCTTTTCCCCCGAAGGTATCGACCTTCAAGTTTTGCGGCAGCAACGCCTGTACGGTCTCGGCCGGATACGACCAGTGCACAAAACCCAGGTTGTTCCAGTCCTGAAGCATGACGGGCCGGTTCACGACGCCGCGCGGTTCAGGAGAAATAGGTTCGATCCGCACGATGCGAGTGTAGGGAGGTCGAGTCTGATTCGGATGCGCTAAGCGGCCAGTAACTGTTCGCCCATGTTTACCGCAGCCCGTTTCGACATGCTTTCGAACGCAACCTGCAGCCCTCCATCAAGAAGACGGAGGGGCCCGGTGAAGGCGAATTCGGCGGAGCGATGCACCAACGAGCCGGCTCCGTTTTGTTTCACGACGATCTCGTCACGGGCCTGCACCCGTCGACTCTTGGCTTCGAGCACGATTCGCTGTTTGGATTCGAACTCGGTGACTTCGTATTCAAGGTCAAACTGGCGGCCGTAGAACGTAAAGATCACCGCATACTTTGCGCCGATTCCTGGGCCGGCGCCATTGGTCTGTTCCACCGAGACGTACGCCGGATTCCAAAGCTCAGCCTTGGTGTAATCGGCGATTTCGCCGAATACGTACGATGCCGTGGCATCAACTTCAGTTGTCGTCTCAAAGGCAGCCATACCGAAACATCGGCAATTCGGCGGCTGCATCAAGCCCCAACACCCTTCTTAGGGCTAAGAAGTGAAACGTGCAGATCCACTTTCGTAGCGTGCTTTTCGCTCCTGGCAACAAACCCGACATCCTTCGCAAACTTCCGCGGTCGAATCCCGACGTGGCGGTACTTGACCTCGAAGATGCCGTTCCCGATACCCACAAGGCTGAAGCTCGCTCGGTTTCAAGCGAGGTTGGCGCCGAACTGGCCGCACTCGCAGATGCCCCTGCGGTGTTCGTTCGTATCAATGCCGTCGTGTCGGCCCACTTCGAAGCAGACTTCGACGGGGTGCCTATCGGCGCCGTTGGTGTGGCGGTTCCAAAACTCGAATCGGCCCAACACGTCGCCGCAGTTATCGAACAGCTCGACCGGCGAGGCCTTGACCAACTTCACATAATGGCTGGACTCGAAACCGGCCTCGGGGTTCATCAGGCGGTTGAGATCCTCGATCACCCTCGCGTTTCTTCTGCCTACTTTGGCGCCGAAGACTTCATCGCCGACATGGGCGGCATCCGCACCCGAACAAACGACGAGGTGCTCTTCGCCCGCAGCGCCGTAGCGCTTGCAGCCCGCATTACCGGCACAGCCGCCGTCGACCAGATCGTCGCTGACTTCGGCGATGCCGAACGGTTCAGCGAAGAGGCCGCCTTCGCCAAGTCACTCGGGCTTGAAGGCAAGCTTTGTATTCACCCAGCGCAGGTCGCCCTCGCCAATGCGGCGTTCACGCCGAGTGAGGCCGAGATCGAACAGGCAAAGAAACTCGTCGCCGCCTACGACGATGCACTCGCAAACGGCAACGCCTCGATCGCGTTTGAAGGACAGATGATCGACGAGGCGTTGGTGCGACGATCACGATCGATCCTGGCCGAAGACTCAACGGGCACCCGGGCCCCGGCCCTTATAAACGAAGACCAAGAAGACCAGGGAGCACCACAATGAAGGCACCACATACCGGCATGTGGTTCGAGCAGCTCGAGGTTGGGATGGTGGTCGAGCATGCACTTCGTCGCACGGTCACCGAGACCGACAACCTGTTGTTCACCACGATGACCCACAATCCCCAGCCGCTGCACCTCGATGCCGAGTTCGCGGCAGACACCGAATTCGGTCAGATCCTCGTCAACAGCATGTTCACGCTGGCGCTCTTAGTAGGTATGACCGTCCAAGAGCTCACCCACGGCACCACTGTTGCCAATCTCGGGTTCGCCGAAACGCTCTTCCCGAAGCCGGTGTTTATCGGCGACACCATTCGCGCCCAGACCGAAGTCATTGGAAGTCGGGGTTCGTCGTCGAGGCCCTTGGCGGGCATCACCACATTCGAACATCGGGCTATCAACCAACGAGGCGAAGTGGTCTGTCGGGCACAGCGTTCCGCCCTCATGCACCGCCAACCCGACTAGTGCCCTTTCAGCAACCTAGGGCCAGGGTTGCTGATCGAGTTCGGCCCGCAGCTCGTGCTTGAGAATCTTTAGTGTGGCGTTGCGAGGAAGCACGTCCTTGAGCACCAATTGCTCGGGGACCTTCTGCCGCATCAACCCGGCGGCCTCACACGCTGCCACCATGGTCTCGAGCGTCAGCGGGTCGGCACCGGGTGCGGTCTCGACCACGGCACACACTCGTTCGCCTCGGTCGGCGTCGGCAAGACCGATCACGGCTACGGCGCCAACGGAGGCGTGGGTATACAAGACGTCCTCGACCTCTTTCGCCGAGATGTTCTCGCCCTTGCGAATAATGACGTCCTTCAATCGGCCGGTCAGCGTGATGTGCCCGTCGGCGGTCATTACCCCCAAGTCGCCGGTTCGAAACCGTCCTTGCTCATCGAAGGCCGCTGCCATGAGCGACTCATCGGTGTACCCCTGAAACACCATTGGTCCGGCGACGCGAATTTCTCCGACCTCGCCAGCGGCCACATCGGCCCCATCGTCGCCGACCACCGACACGGTGCAACCAATGACGGTGTGGCCTTCGGTGTTGGCCAGTTGCTCATCGGTGTCGGTTGGTGAGCCCTGAGCGATCATTGGGCATTCCGTCATGCCATAACCATGTGACACCGGGATTCCCATCTCGGCTTTGACTTCGTAGTACACCTCGGGCGGTTTCGGAGCGCCACCACCTGAAAGGAGACGCAGGCTCGGAATAAGGGGCGTGTCGGGGTTCTTCCGCTGCTCGTTAAGGAACATTGTGTAGAACGCCGTGCTGCCTCCGGCCATCGTGGCGCCATAGGTATTGAGTGCCTCGATCACATCGTCGAGAATGAACTTCTCGATCAACAGCGCCGGGAAACCCGAACTGAGCATCGTGACCATGTAGTCGGGCCCGCCGATATGTGCGTACGGAAACGCGATCGAGCCGACGTCGTCACCCGACATGGCGAGCGAGTCAGCAAGACCAAGGCCACCGGCGATAAGCGTGGCGTCGCTATGGCGGACACCTTTTGGGTCACTGGTAGTCCCAGATGTGTAGTAGATCCAGCGGGTCGGGGCCGGACCTTCCGTGTCGCTGATAGCCGGCAGAGATGCCGGGTCGCCCTCGGGGAGGGTGTCGTACGCGTTGAGGATGATTGGCGACAAGCCGGCTTCAGCGGTAACCCGCTCGACCATTTCGGTGTAGTCGAACCCGGCCCACGTGCCCGGCACCAGAACCATTTCGGCGGCCGTCTGGCGAATACAGAAGCCAACTTCTTTGTCGCGATAGATATGAATGATCGGGTTTTGCACCGCTCCGAGTCGGCTCAGAGCAAACGACGCCACCACGGTCTCGATGCGAGTGGGCAGTACCCAGGTAACCGAACTGCCCTCCTGTATACCCAGTTCAGCGAACCCGGCCGCAACTCGTTCGGCCCACGATTTGAACTCGCTAAAGGTGATCGTTCGGTCGGTTACCGGGTCGATCAGCATTGGGCGATCGGGCGTCCGAAGCACTCGTTCTTCAACAAGAGCCCAAAGGCTTGTGGCGCTAGTAATCGTGTCGTCGCTCATCAAAGGAATCGTAGGCGAAAGTGATCGACGTTAGCGATTGTTCAAATGACACCAATTTTGGCTCATGCTCAGCGTCCAGCTGGTCGATATGGGGACTATGCCAATTACGTCTGGGCCAACCCAGATGGACTACGCGAGCGCTGACAAGGGCACCGATTCCGAATCATGGGATGGGCGTCCGGCCTTGGCGCGCGCCATTCGCGTCGTGCTTTGGCTGCTCCCACTCCTCGGCTCGCTGATTTTCGGCTTCTGGGTATCGCACGAGTTTCCGCCCGAGTATTTCGGACTGAACAAGTGGGTGTGGTGGGTTGGCCTGGCCGTCGTTGCCACCGTTCTTACCCGGGTCCTCGAGAAGCTCACCAAGAAACTCACGCCACTCACCATGCTGATGCGGCTCAGCCTCATCTTCCCCGACCAGGCACCGAGCCGCTTCTCCAGCGCTCTTCGAACCGGCACGACAACGAAGACCAAGAAGCGGCTCAAAGCCATTCAAGACGGCGGCGGCGCTCTTGATGGCAACGACTCAATCGCTGCCCAGATGATCGACATGATCGGCATCTTGTCGAAGCACGACAAGATGACTCGCGGTCACGCCGAGAGGGTTCGCGCCTACACCGACCTCCTCGCTGAAGAACTCGAACTCGATGCTGAAGATGCGGGCAAGCTTCGATGGGGCGCCCTGCTGCACGATATGGGCAAGCTTTCGGTGCCTTCGGAGATCCTGAACAAACCAGGCCGCCCCGACGCCGAGGAGTGGAAGATCCTCCAGGGTCACCCGGCCGCCGCAATCCCGCACCTCGAACCGATCGCCGAATGGCTTGGCGAGTGGCGCCATGCCGCCGACGGCCACCACGAACGGTGGGACGGCAACGGCTACCCCCTCGGCCTCGCTGGCAAAGACATTCCGCTGGCCGCTCGAATCGTTGCAGTCGCCGATGCCTACGACGTCATGACGAGCACCCGCTCGTACAAGAAGGCCCTGCCACCAGAAATCGCTCGCGAGGAAATCGCAAACAACGCCGGGACACAGTTCGACCCCGAGGTTGCCCGAGCGTTCCTCAACATCGGCCTCGGCGACCTTCGTCGAGCTACCGGCCCGTTGGCTTGGCTTGCCGGCCTCCCTGGAATCCGCAACGTCCCATTGGGGACCGCAGCGTCGCCAGTGGTCGCTCCTGTCGTCTCCGCAGTATCCGCCATTGCCGTCGCCACGGCGGGCGTCGTCGGCGGAGTAACACCTCAGCCCGAGCCACAACTCGCGTTCGCCACGCCCGTCGAGATCGTTCAAGCCGACGACCTCCAAGCGAATGAGGACGACCGAGAAATCTCGGGCCTCATCACCGCAACCGGCGACGGCCAGCTCACGATCACCATCATCAGCCCCCCAGAGAACGGCACAATCCCTGACGGCATACGGGTGAGTCAAGATCGCCAGTCCGATACGACGACCTTTGACTACGAGTATGACCCCGACCCCGGTTTCGTTGGGACTGACTCGCTCACCGTAGAGATCTGTGCAGCAGGTGGCGACTGCGCCCAAGAGACCATCGAGATCTCCATTGCTGGGGTCGAGAGCCGGCCCGAAAGCCCCAACCAGTCGGCCCGAGTCGACGAAGCCGGGACAATAACGCTCTCGCTTCCCGACGAAGCCATCCCAGTGTCCGAGGGCGGAACTGCCATCAACGGCGCAACCGAACTGCCGGGCGGAGGCGTCATCGCCCAGGCGGGCGGCGTAACCGCCGGGCTTCTCCAGGCAACAGATGCCGACGGCGATGCTCTCAACATTTTCCTCGACGAAGACAGCGTTACCAATGGCACCGCCCAGGTCGTGGGCCGATCGATCGTGTTCAGCCATGATGGATCCGAGACCACTGAGGCCACTCTTCGCTACGCAGTAACCGACGGGAAGACCAGCTCGACCCCCGGCACGATCAGCATCACTGTTGCGCCGCTAAACGACGACCCCGTCGCAGATGACGATGCCATCACCGTGAAGGGCAACACCTCGTCGGTCATCGCTGGAAGCACGTTGACCGACAACGACACCGATGTCGACAGCGCTGCGCTCACCGTTATCAGCGCTTCCGGGGCCGCAAACGGATCACTCACTGTTCTCAGCGGCGCGGTCGAATACACCCATGATGGATCGAGCGGACGAAGCGACTCGTTCACCTATGTCGTTGCGGATGGCAGCGGAGGAACAGCGACGGCAACCGTGGAGGTAACCATTATCCCGGCCGCAGCAACAACGACCAGCACCACCACCACGACCGCTGCCCCCGTCGCAATTGCCACCACGACGACGACCACCACGACTACGACGACAACCACCATCCCGCCGAACCTCGCACCGGTCGCCTTCCCAACCCAATCGATGTCGGTAGCTGAGAACGCTTCGCCCGGCGACAACGTCGGCGCCGTCACCGCAACCGACCCCGAGGGCGCTGCACTCAGCTACGGGATCGTTGGCGCATCGGGTCCGTTCGCCATCGCCCCAGCGACTGGTGTCATCCGGCTCGCTCCGGGCGGCACCCTCGACTTCGAGGCCGTGTCGAGCTACACGCTTGCCGTGACGGCCACCGATCCGGCTGGACGTTCCTTTCCGATCACCGTCACCGTCACGATCACCGACATCAATGAAACGCCGGTTGCGCCGGCACCACAAACGGTAAGCATCGACGAGAACCTGGCAGCGACGCTTCTCGGTTCGGTAGCGACTACCGACCCCGACGGCGACACCCTCAGCTATGCAATCATCACCGGCGATCCAAACGGACTCTTCACCGTTTCATCAGCCGGCCAGATCAGCACCACCGGACCCGCCGACCATGAGGCACAAGCGGCATACGGTTTGGTTCTTGAGATCTCCGACCCTGATGGAGCCTCGGTCGTCGTACCGGTTGCGGTAACGATCGTCGACCTCAACGAGACGCCCATCTCTCCCGGGCCACAATCGCTTACGATCGCCGAAAACCAGCCAGCACGCCGTCTTGGTTCGGTGGCCGCCACCGACCCGGACGGCGACCTCATTGCCTACGCAATCACCGCGGGAAACTCCACCGGACTCACACTCACGCCGGGTGGCGATGTCTTCACCACCTCTTCGTTCGATCACGAAACCGACCCCATCCGAACCATCACGGTCACCGCCACCGACCCCGACGGCTTGGCGGTCTCCTACGCCGTAGCCATCACCATCACCGACGTCAACGAATACCCACTCTCGCCTGGGGCAAAGTCCTTCTCGATCGATGAGAACCAGCCGTCGTCGTCCTTGGGGAACCTTGCCACCACCGACCCTGACGGTGACGCACTTACCTACGACATCGCCACCGGGGACCCGGCTGGCCTCCTCAGAATTTCTACGGCGGGAGTTCTTGCCACTACCACGCCGATCGACTTCGAAAGCGACCAAGCGTTCTCGCTCTCCATCACCATCACCGACCCGGCCGGACTACAAACAACGGTTCCGGTGACCGTCACGATCAACAATCTCAACGAGGCACCGTCGAACGGCGCCTCAAACGCCACCGTCATCGAAGGCGGATTCGTCGTCATCGACATCGCTCCGGAACATATCGACCCGGATGCTGGCGATACCTTCACCGTGACTTCGATTACGAGCCCCGGCGCATTCTCGACAGGCACCACAGGCTCTGGCACCTCGATTACCTATACCCACGATGGCAGTGAAACCACATCCGACACCGTCGCCTATGAGATCTCCGACAGCCAGGGACTCACCGCCAGCGGCGTCCTCACCATCACGATCACGCCGTTCAATAACCCACCGGTGCCCACGGCTGACCCCATCGTGATCACGCTCCTCGAGCATCACCCCAACGGACCAACCGGCGTGTTCGTCACCGTCACCGACACCGACGACACCTCCCACACCTTCACCCCGGTTGGCACGGCGACCTACCTCAGCATCAACTCAGCCACCGGCGAAATCAACGTCGATGATTCGTCGCTCCTCGACCTCGACGGCGCAGGAAGCTTCTCGAACGGCGAAACAGGGGTTGTGAACGTCTCCGACGGCGTGAATACCGTGCCGGTCAATGTGCAGGTATTCCTCACCCCAGTCAATGAACCTCCGGTCTTTGAGACCAACTATGTCGTCGACATTCCGGAGAATTCTGCGATCGGCACGCCCGCCACCGTCGGCACCGTCGCAACAGACCCTGAAGGCGGAATCACCTTCACGATGAGCCCGACAACCGGGCCATTCGCTATCGACCCAACCACCGGAGAAATCACCCTGACCGGGCCCGTCAACTTCGAAACTCACTCGGGCTACCCGATCACCATTACCGCAACCGATGACGGCACGCCGGCGCTGACGGCGACCGACAACATCACCATCACCGTCACCGACGAGCCGGAAGCACCCGTACTCTCACCGGCGACCGTCGGCATCTCGGAAGCCCAAACCGGAGCCTTCGCTCTGGGCATTCTGAGCTGGACCGACGAGGACTCGTCGAACCACACCATCGCGATCATCAACGGCAACACCGACACCGATGGCGACGGAACCCTGCCATTCACAATCGACTCAAGTAGTGCGACGCTGTCGACCGTTCTTCGGCTCTCCGATGCCGACGATGTTGTGTTCGGTAGTGACTTCGCCTTAGAGATCGAGGTCACCGACGACTCCGGACAAAGCGACACCGCCATCGTCACCGTGCTGGTGACGCCTCGCTACACCGCTTCACCTCAGGTCGGCAACCTGATCTTCAACGAGGTCCTTTGGGCCGACCGTGACGGCGCCGGTTCGCTCAACAACGAGTTCATCGAGATCTACAACGCCGGATCGACTGCCATCGACATGAGCGGCTACACCCTCGCCGACATCGACGTCACGAATGGCGAGACCGAGGCTCAGTCCTTTAGCTACGAATTTCCGGCAGCCACGCCGGCTATCGACCCCGGTGCCTACGTTGTCATCTTCACCGGAACGTACAGTGCGCCGAGCGAACTCATTTCGATCGGCGCGGTCTTCGAGGGGCACGCCGGCTCTAGCCCGGCTCTGTCCAAAACCGATGACCTGTATCTCTTCGACGACACCGACAAGTTGGCCGCCTACATGGCGTGGGGCTACGACGGCGGTGGCTCCCCCGAACCAACCGACGTTGACGAAATCGGCTTCCGGCCGCCCGTCAGCTACGGCTTGTGGGATCTCGACATCGCCGAGGAACAACGTCTGGGCACCGGGCCAATCGTTCGAGAACAGTCCATCGCACTTGCACTCAATGGCGACGCTGCAGCCTCGACGGTCTCCGCCTGCTGGGAGATAACCGGAGCCACCGGTTCGAACAAGGCAACATGCGCCAACGGACCGAAGCCCACCTACGACAACAGCACCGATGCGTATCCACGCATTACCTCCGACGGCGCCAACAACAACCTGCCGCTGGCCGTCGACAACCTCGTGATCAGCGAATACGCATCGAACACGTCCTCGCCGAGCACCGGCGAGTTCATCGAGCTCTTTAACCCGACCACCAAACCGGTAAACCTTGGTGACTACCAGCTTCAGGTCATCACCGGAACCGGCTTCACCAACATCGACCTGCCGCTCGACGCTCACCTACTCCTCCCTGGCCAGTACTACCTCCTGACCAACTCCGGCAACGGAGCGCTTCCTGTGGCCGCCGACCAGCTGTATTCAGCCTTCAGTCTCGAACATCGGACCGGCATCCGGCTGCACGACAACATCAACAGCGCCGACGCCGACCAAGTCGGAAACGCGCAGTCCTACGACGCACTCGGCGCTGGTGCTGTCCAGCCAGACGAGAACCCTTACCGCGAGCAAGACGGAGTCACCGCCACCGAGTACTACCCAAGCTTCAACATCTCGAATCAACGACGGTCCTACGGCACCGGAAGCTGCATCGACGGATCATCCGATCCCGAAAACAACCAGGCCGATTTCATCCGTAACCTTTTCCCTGAGCCGCAGAACACAAGCGTCATCGAACCGTGTGATTACATCGATCCGATCAACCCCGGGGCATCGACCGGCATCGTCATTAGCGAGTTCCGACCAAACGGCCTTGGGAACCGTGACGATGAATCCATCACGGTCTTCAATGCCAGCGGAAGCTCCGTGAACCTCAACGGCTACAAGCTGGTGCGGTGGACCGCCAACTTCCACGATACGAACTTCGATGGCATCGCTGACCCTTCCGAATACCAGACGATGTACACCTATGGTTCGGTCAACCTGGTCGACGGCGGCCACTTCCGAGTCGCTCACGACAACGCAAACTCGGGCACCAAGGCCGGTGCCGACGCTCTGGTGTCGGTAGCCCTTGTCGACGGGTATTACGCGCTCGAGTATCTGTTACTGCTCCGACCTGACGGTTCGATTGCCGACGAGGTTTCCATGGGACCCGACTCGGCAGATCCAGCCGGCCCGCTGCCCACCAGCCTTCGTTTCCAAACCCGATCGTGGGTCCGGAAGCACAACGGTTGCCAAGACACCGATACAAACCGGGACGATTTCGTCTTCACATTCGTCGCCCTCGAACTCGATATGTCCGACGCAGCGACCCCCTGCTTCTAGCCCGCCCACTGGCTCTACCCTGCGCCCTGCATCCGACCCGGGGACGAAACCCCGAACGACCTGTCGCCCGCGTCAACCAAAGCCAGACCGATCAGGTATGCTGTTGTCGGCCACGGGACGTGGCGCAGCTCGGTAGCGCACCTCGTTTGGGACGAGGGGGTCGAGTGTTCGAATCACTCCGTCCCGACAGCTA